>NZ_JARFXX010000005.1:0-203855 GCF_029218125.1 Neopoerus faecalis
CCATCTGCAAACAGTCTAACAGAGGGACCTCCGAAACGCAAGTAATTTTTCTCTGAATTCTATTGGAGGTAACGATTTTGAAAATATCGACCTATCACAGCTACGATGAATTGCCGCTGTTCCTCAATGCGGAACTGGTGGCAAAGGTGCTGGGCGTGTCCATCTCCAGTGCCTACGAGCTGATGCACGAAGAAGTATTTCCGTCTGTGCGCGTCGGCAGTCGGTTCGTGGTGCCCAAGGATAAATTCCAACAGTGGGTGGAGCAGCAGACTGGAGGTGCCAGATGAGAACTTGGACAAAGCGCGACCCGGTCAAGAACTATTTTCCTCTGCCCAATGAGATCTATCAGTTGGGCTTGTCTCACGGCGCGATCGTTGTCTACGGTTACCTGCTCCGCATCGAAGACCGCAGAACCTATCAGTGCCATCCCAGCTACGCCACCATCGGCAAGGCGGTGGGCATGAGCCGCAACACCGTGCGGAAGTATGTGCAGGAGTTGGAGGAACGCGGGCTCATCCGCACAGAGCGCACCAGCATCATCACGCGGGACGGCCGCAAGCAAAACGGAAGTCTGCTCTACACGATCCTGCCCATCCAGTTTTCCATCGACCAGTTTTATAAGCGGCAGATGGATGCTGTGGACAGGGCAAAGGAACGGCAGCGAGTGGCAAGACGCATGGAGCAGACCAGCGTGTGAAAACAGCAGATATGTTCTCTGCGTGCTGTTATCATAGGCAACCAAAACCGTGAAGCCCATCAATGCGGCAAGAGAAACAGCAATGGGATCACGCAGCCCAGCGAGGCCGCGACGCCTCGAGACAGCGACGCGCATGAGCGCATCGCTGTCCCGCAGGCTCAGCGTGTCGAAAAAGTCTTTTCTCCCCGCTGAGCAAGTTTTCAGAACTTTATAAAAGTTCTGAAAACTTAGGATTTCAATGGCGCAGGACACCCCTCTTGGGTTTCCCGCGCACACTCTTCCTTTCCGTCGCGGAGAATTTACCACTTTATTGACAGTCTGCGCCTTCGGGAGCACACCCGACCAAGACCCGAAAGCGGCAAAGTTTGCCGTTCTGATACCCGGCCGCGCAGGGTTTCCGAACCGCGCAAAACGCTCCGAGGGTAGTGATAGCGCCCCCATCCAAAACGCCCCGTGTTTCGCCGTGTAAGCCGCTGTGTGCGATCCTGTTGGTGAAGGCAAGTGTGTACCCGCTTTCACCTGTGAAAACGAACGTGAGCCGTTTGTGCCGGAGGTGTTGAAGCCGAACTTTTACCGTGTGCTGTTTCTTGTCGGAAGCGAGGTGGAGATGCCTGCAAGCAATGGTCGTCAAAGAAAACAGGGCTCCCGCCGAAGCCCAGCGAAGCGGGTTCGGTGGGAAGAGGAGACGCAGCGGGATGAGTGAGTTTTCGCCGCTTTCGGCGGAAATGAGGGATATGGAGCTTGCGCCGACGAAAAGCAGGATAAAGGGCTGGCGTCGGAACCGACGCTCTGCCCAATCACTCCTGCCCGCAGTGCGGGCAGTTGACGGAGGTTTCAACGCAGGCGGTTGTGGCGTCTATTCGGAAGATTTTTTGTACGATTGGCGTCTAACGTCCGTGAAAAGCCGATGAATACAGACTTTTCGACGGCGTCTTAGTGAGAAAGAAGGCATTTTATGAGTGATAACAAGGATCGCTTGACCTATCGGCCGGAACCGGAGACCAAGCAAAAAATAGAACGGTGGTATCAGGAAGATAACTGCCGCAGCAAAAACGAGTTCATCGAAAAGGCGGTGAACTGCTACGCGGATATGCTGGCCGCAGGCGAAAGCACCGCGCTGCCCCGTGCGGTGCAATCCGCCATCGACGCGCGGCTGAAACTCTTCGAGGATCGCATCGCGTCGCTGCTCTACAAGCAGGCAGTGGAGATGGACATGGCGATGTCCATCCTCCTGCAAAGCCTCAACGTGAGCGAGGAAGTGCTGCGACAGGAACGGGCCAAGAGCATCGCCGCCGTCAAGCGCACTAACGGTCAGCTGCGGTTGGAGCAGAAGCTCCGTGAGCTGGAGAGCGAAGCATGGCAAGGCTGATTGTCAAAAGTCCGTACATCAAGTGCGGCACTGGGCAAAGCGCTGGCGGGTACCTCAAGTACATCGCGACGCGGGAGCGGGTGGAGATTATCCCGGATGACCGTCCGCCCACCAACAAGCAGACGCAGCTCATCGCGAAATTGGTGAAGGATTTTCCTGACGCAAAAGAGCTGATGGAGTACGAGGACTACAGCTCACACCCGACAAAAGCAACGGCGTCCGCGCTCATCACGCTGGCGCTGGAATCGAATTGGGACAGGCTCTCCTCGATGGATGGCTACGCCAAGTACATCGCCCTGCGGCCCAGAGCGGAGCGGTTGGGGGAACACGGTCTCTTCGGTGACGATGACGATGTGGATTTGAGCAGAGTCATGGATGAACTGGATCACTACACCGGCAATGTGTGGACGCACATCATCTCCCTTCACCGGGAGGATGCGGAGCGGCTTGGCTACAACCACGCGGAGGCGTGGCGCACATTACTGCGTACCCACCGCAATGACATCGCCGCGGCGATGAAGATTCCGCCGGAGGACTTTCACTGGTACGCCGCCTTCCATGACGAAGGGAATCATCCCCATGTCCACATGATGGCGTGGTCGGTGAAAACGAATCAGGCGTACCTGTCCAAAGATGGTATCCAGCAGATCAAGTCCACGCTGACCAACCAGATTTTCCGACAGGAGTTGCTGCACGTCTATGAGCAGAAAAGCAAATCCCGTGATGAGCTGGTACGGGAAGCGCGGCGGACAATGCTGGAACTGGTGCAGACCATGCGGGGGATGACCTGCATCCACCCAGAGGCGGAGCAGATGATCTGGAAACTCTCCAAACAACTCAGCATCGTAGCGGGCAAGAAAACCTACGGCTATCTGCCGAAGCCGATGAAAAAGTTGGTGGATGAGATCGTCGACCAAATGGCGCGGCTGCCCACTGTGGATGCGTGTTACCAGACATGGTGGGAACTGCAATGTCAGGTGGAGGATTACTATTCCGAGGGGAAGAAACGTCTGCGCCCACCGCTGTCTCAGCAAAAGGAGTTCCGCCAGATCAAGAACGCCGTCATCCGTGAGGCGGAGCATATTCGCATGAACAGAATTTCCTTTGAGGACGCGGAAATGCAGGATGACGGCGAGCAGATCAGCGCCTACGCCATGAGCTACGAGTGCCAGAATCTGCAAAGCATGGCGAACGATGACAGTTTCCCTCTGGAGGAACGGGATGAAGCGGCGGAGCAGTTGGAGCAGCTTGCGGAGGATGGTGACGCATACGCCCAATACGTCATCGGCACGGCGTATCGTGACGGCGGACTGCTGATTCACGACATGGTCAAAGCACAAAAGTTCTTGGAACGCGCCGCCGAGCAGGAAATCGATGCGGCGCAGTACGCCCTCGGCAAGCTGTATCTCTCTGATGATGCAGATGTGCACGATCCTGCCAAGGGCATCTATTGGCTGAAACGCTCAGCTGACAGTGGCAACGATTACGCTGCCTACCGGCTGGGCAAGGAATATCTCAGCGGCAAAAATGTGTCAAAAGGCACTTCGACTGCGGCGGAATACCTGCGGCAGGCCGCGGATAACGGCAGCGCCTACGCACAGTATCTGTTGGGCAAGCTGACCCTCATGGGTGAGGGCGTTCCGAAGGACATGGACGCCGCCTACGAATGGTTCGCGGCGGCGCGGGATAACGGCCACGCCTACGCGGAATTTTTCATGAAACGCATGGAGCGCGGCGAACAGGAGCCGCCCTCCGTCCTGCTGGCCTCTACCCGACTGCTCTACCACATGGGCAATATCTTTCGGGACAACGCCCCGGCTCCCGCTGCCAACGGCATCCAAATCGACCGAAAGCGGCTGGCGCAGCTGCGGCAAAAGCGCGTCGCCCTCGGCCACAAGCCGGACGATCACGAGTTGGAACAGCAACAGGGATTTTCAATGAAATTCCATTGATTCCACAGGTTAAAAGACCACACAAAGAGTGTATATCTTGAACTGTTGAAATTAATAAGGATTTTCCCAAAAGATGCTGGCAATAAAGGCTCATCCGTTCAGGAAGGACATGGCCATCAAAAGAATCGTCAAAAAGGTAAAGCTGATCCCAGAAAAAAGAAAAAGAAATTGCTTTCCACCATTAGGAACATGGCGTGTATATTCCCGAAAGGTAATGAGGCTTGCCAGCGAAGCTACCAGCGTTCCTGCGCCGCCCACATTGACGCCAACCAGAAGCCCGCGGGCATCCTGCGTGAAGCGGCTGAGCAAAATGGCGGCAGGGACATTGCTGATGATCTGGCAGGTAAGCGCAGAAATCAGAATGGTTCCGTGGGACAAAAGGCGGGCGAACAGTACCCGAACAGCTTCCATCCGGGCAAGGTTGCCGGAAAAGGTGAAAAAAGCAGCGAAAGTGGCCAGCAATCCCCAATCTACAGTTTTCAGCGCATGACGGTCCAACAGCCAGAGCGCCAGAACGATGACAGCCAAGCCAAGAATGTAGGGTACCAGTCGCAGCACCATGGCAACGGCTAAACAGAATAGTCCACCATAGATAACGGCTCGGCGTGAGTCTACCGTGACCTGTGCTTCCGGCACTGAAAGCTGTTCCTTTGGAAACACTAAGCAGCACAGGAGAATGAGAACAGTAGACAGGATGAATGGCGGCAGCATTGCGGAAAAAAATATTTTCGCGGAAAGGTCATAATAGCTGAAAAGATAGAGATTCTGCGGATTGCCGAAAGGCGTGATCATCCCACAGAGGTTAGCGGCACAGTTTTGCAGAATGAACAGAAGCGCCGTGTGCCTTTCCTGTCCAGTGGAGGAAAGGACAAACCAACCCAGTGGCAGAAAAGTCAACAAGGCGGTATCATTGGTCAGGAGCATAGAGCCGAACATGGTGATAACCACCAGCGCCGTACAAACGCCCCGGACAGTGGAAAAGGTGTGTACCATCCGTTGGGAAAGAGCGGAAAAGATATGCAGATCCCGCAAAGCACCCACCACTGCCAGCACACAAAATAGGCAAGCAAGTGTCTTGAGGTCATAATAACCTAAGTAGTCCCTATCAGGCGGAACAAAAAATGCCGTTACAATTGCAGCCAGTAGTGAAATGACCAGCATGGCATTGGCGTGACACCAAGATTTGATCTTACTCATAAAAAGCCCCTTTGCGTGAAAAGTGTAGAATTCTGTATGGACGCTTCTGCGAAGAAGATAACACATTTTCGAATGATTTACAATGGCACTCCGTTGACCTAAGAAACGCAAAAGGCAGTTCAAAACTCGTGTACATTTTGCACTGCTGGAATCAATAAAAGCATTTTCAAAAAAATCGATTTCTTTGGAAGAATCAGTAGCTTTCCGGCGCAAGGTGTGGTATGTGTTGTGGCTACCAAAGAAAGGAGCGATGCTCATGGCAAAAAAACGTGCAAACGGTGAAGGCAACATTCGCAAACGCGCAGACGGACGTTGGGAGGGATGATACACAGCAGGCTACCACCCTGAAACAGGAAAGCGCATCATCAAAAATGTGCTGGGTAAGACACAGGCGGAATGCAAGGCGAAACTAAAGAAAGCCATTGAGGAAAGCAGAGAATTGGATATCAGCCGCGCAAATGAATATACGGTTGCCACATGGCTGCGGACGTGGTTTGAATTATATGCCAAACCGCATATCCGCCCCTCCACCATGAACTACTACCACAGGAACATCGAACAGCATGTTGCCCCGGCTATCGGAGACATTCCTCTGAACAAGCTTACTACCCGTGACCTGCAAAAGCTCTACAATGACCTACAAAGCAACGGCAGGTTGCGGAAAGTTCAGAAAAAGAAAAAAACCGGACTGAGCAACTCCACTGTGCGAGGCATCCACATGATGCTGCACAATGCCCTTGACCGGGCGGTGAAAGAAAAACGCATCCTCAGCAATCCCACGGAGAACTGCATCATCCCTAAAATTGAAAAACAAGAAATGAAGATCCTCCATCCAGACCACATCAGCGCATACCTTGACGCCGCTGAACGGCGCGGCGCACTCCCAATGTTTTATCTGGAGCTGGTCAGCGGACTGAGAAAGGGCGAACTGGTGGCGCTCCAATGGAGCGATCTTGACGAAGCCAACTGCACCATCTCCGTCAGTAAGCAGGCCAGCTGGGACACAGAGGGAAACCTCATTCTGAGCCAACCCAAAACCGGGAATTCCATCCGAGAGGTGTCCATTCCGCAGGATGCCGTGGAGCTATTGAAGCAGGAGCACACCAAGCACCCGGACAATCCGTGGATGTTCCCGTCCAGCAGAACAGGAGAAATGTACCACCCAGACTCGGTGGTAAACCTTCATAAGAAAATCCTCAAGGATGCGGGACTGGAGCATATCCGCTTTCATGATCTCCGACATACCTTCGCAACGCTGGCACTGCAAAACGGAGTGGATGTCAAAACAGTATCCTCGATGCTGGGCCACTACGATGCGGGTTTCACCCTCCGCACCTACACCCACGCCACGCGGCAGATGCAGCAAAAGGCCGCGGAGAAAATGGGCAGCTTTATGGCACAGATTCGATAAGTCCCACAGGCAAGCAGAGCACCGGAAAGGAAACGGTTTCCTCTCCGGTGCTCTTTGGCTCTTTCCGCACAGTTCGTTGTGTGGGTCACGGTGTGGGTCGGGCCGGTGTTTCAAGACGGTAATTTTTGAAAAGCGTCGAAGAAAAATGCCTTCGGCGTGAGGTGTAACCGCAATTTGTGTGGGTCAAAGCTTTTCTTAAAAGTTATGAAAACAGCGGAAATCATTCGATTTCCGCTGTTTTCTGGAGCTAATGATGTGACTCGAACACACGACCTGCTGATTACGAATCAGCTGCTCTACCGACTGAGCTACATTAGCATATTCACTTTTGGGGTCGCAGACCTGATTCTTACGAATCAGCTGCTCTACCGACTGAGCTACACCAGCTTATGAAATTCTGGGGACTGCGTTTGTTCGCGGTGGAATTTTGAGAAGCTTTGAAAAGTATTGCGCTCCCAAATCTCCACATCAGTGCTAATTACTATAGCATATTTTTTGCGGTGCGTCAACTGCTTTTCTGAAGCACAAACATATTTTTTGTTGATTGGCTTGCTTGCTGCCAAAGAGTTCCAGCCCGCCGGCGGCATAAGGCGGAAATTATGGCAGATACTACTTCCAGTTAGACATAGGAATCGACTGATAAAGGAGTTTGAGATATGAAAGCAACCGGAATCGTGCGGCGCATTGATGACTTGGGCCGGGTGGTCATTCCCAAGGAGATTCGCCGCACCATGCGTATCCGCGAGGGCGACCCGTCACAGATGACATTGGCACCGTGGCAGCGTTTCAGCTTCGCCATGCTGGATCTGGCAAAACGGCAAGGCTGGAACTAATACATAATGTCGGGACGGCCCGACTCATGTCATTTGCATGAGTCAGGCCGTCTTTTACCACCAATATCCAGAATGCTTTGGCGTTTTTTCATCCTTTGCTTTTGCGTGATCTCGTTTTCCCAGAAGCTCATCCTCTCGGGATATGGTCGGATCGTACCAATCCGCTTTTGCGTTTGCCCACTCCTGCCATTCAGAAATATCTTCATCCAGATGGGCTACTTTATATGGGCAAATAATTTGCCATTGCTGCTTTTATTGTACAGATTTCGTTTCAGTTTTGCAAGGTTTCTCCGAAAACATGATTGAGCGGAAGACCACACAACAGCGTAGAACGAGAACCACTTGAAGTTCTGTAAAATACAAATTGAACATTTGCGGTTTACATTAGCGCCGTGGGAGCAGTTTTGTTTCGGAATGATGGATTTAGCCAAGCGGCCGGGGTGGAAACCGCTGTGATCCCGACTACTTATGGAACGAAATGATATTGCACATCCTCATAGGAAAATTCGTAGATCGGTACATCAGGAAATTTTGCACGGATCTCCTCTAAGCTGAAAAAGGACTCGTTGGAAATTCCTTGTTGCCCAAGGGAGTCCGGCCTGCGGAAATCCATATAGCGACTGGCAGAAAACTGACCGTAATGGCTCCGAAATTTTCCACAGAGCCTGCATCTTCCGCCCCATGCATACCCAATAAATTCTCGGATGATAACTTTTTCATATTCGTGTTTGTGATTAGAACGTTGGACACTTTTTGAAGTCTTGGAGGTTTTGGATTTCTTTCTATGACGCACATCCTCATCGTACTCCTGTAAGAATCGCTTCATCGGTCATACCCCCTTATTGGTATCACGGAGAAGTTCTCGTTTGCTCTTTGCTCGGCAGTAGGTCTTTCCACTCTCGATCCGCTTTGTGACCGGACAAAGGCCGTTCCAGGAACCGCGCTGCTTTGTGTAAAAGGCTCGCTGTGCCCGTTTCGCCTGCTTTTTTAATGGGGTCAATTTATTCATGAAGTCCCTCCTTCTGTGGTGCATTAAGTAACTCTTGAAAGCTACGGCAAAAATCAAGATAGCCAGCATGTCCCAAAAGAAGCATCTTAGCCGGCAGTTTTTGAAGGGCGGTCAGAAAAGCCGTTTCGTCACGCTTCCTGACCTTACAGAAAATAACGCAGTAGTCGTTGTCGGTGCGATGGGTTTCCTGTCTAAAATAGACCCGCACTTTCTCCTGAATGAATAGCTGATCCGCAAGATAGTCTTTCGTATCCACAAAAGCATAGTTCCGAAAGAGCAGGGAATGGCTTTCAAGTTGAACAAAGTGCGTGTTGCATAGAACCTCTTGTTGCAATTTCATTACAATTTGGTGAAAATAGTTGTTTTTCTGCTTGAAATTCGCTATGCTAAAATCTCCCACTGGGAAATTCACCAAGGAGGCTGAGAAAATGAGCCTTGTATCGTTTCCGGTCATTGATCCTGCTGCAACAGGCAGAAACATTATGCGCTTGCGTCTGGAGCAAGGGTTGACGGTTCGTGATATACAGGTGTTTTTCGGTTTTGAAGAACCGCAGGCCATCTACAAGTGGCAGAGCGGGAAAAGCCTGCCCACCGTCGATAACCTCTACGCCCTGAGTGCTCTCTTGGATGTACGGATGGATGAGATCTTAGTTGCCGCAAAGCCTGAATTGAAAATTGCAGAAATTGAGCCGCAGGCCGAAGCCTGCGGCTCAATTATATTTATAGTCTGTTTTGTTGGCGCTGTCATTGAACTGCTGGTTGAATTTGATGACAGCATTGTAAATTGGAGAAATACGCAAAATTCCCGAAAGTGAATATTGACTTGCTTTCGGGAGTACAATATAATGAGGTCAAGAAAACTGCGTAATTACGCAAAATTCCCGAGTGAGGTATGGGTATGATTGAACGGAAAAAATATCTGGAACGGCTCATCGCAAGAAAAGAAAACGGTTTAGTGAAGGTCATCACCGGCATCCGGCGGTGTGGAAAGTCCTATCTGCTGTTCAATATCTACAAGAGCTATTTGAAATCCATCGGTGTGGAGGACGAGCAGATCATCTGCCTTGCGCTGGACGATGACGAAAACATCCAGTACCGCAATCCGCTGGAGTTGGGCAAATACATTCGTAGCATGACCACAGATGAGAGCAAGACCTATTATGTGTTCCTCGACGAGATCCAGAAGGTCGTAACCATTCAGAACCCCTATATTCAGGGCGCGGAGGATAAGATCGGCTTTGTGGACGTGGTCCTCGGCCTGATGAGACACGATAATATTGACGTGTATGTGACGGGCAGCAACTCGAAAATGCTGTCCTCGGATATTTTGACCGAATTTCGCGGGCGCGGCGATGAGATCCGGGTCAATCCCCTGTCTTTTGAAGAGTTTTACCATGCCTACGAGGGCGACAAGCGGGACGCTTGGCAGGAGTATTATACTTACGGCGGCCTGCCCCTCGTGATGATGAAAAAGAGCCACGAGGAAAAGGCAAAGTACCTGCAATCCCTGTTTGATAAGATTTATCTTGGCGACATCATCGAACGGAACAAGATCTTGCACGATAAGTCCGTTTTAGATGATATTCTGAACATCATTTCCTCCTCAGTCGGCTCCCTGACCAACGCGGGTAAAATTGCCAAGACCTTCCGCAGCGAGCGGCAGGTCAACATCAGCGATGAGACTGTCAGCCGGTATCTGGAGTTTTTCGTGGATGCCTTTATGATCTACAAGGCAGACCGCTATGATGTGAAGGGCAGAAAATATATCGGCTCGCCGCTGAAGTATTATTTCAGCGATGTGGGCTTGCGAAATGCCAGACTGAATTTCCGCCAGCAGGAAGAAAATCATATCATGGAAAACATCATCTATAATGAACTTCTGTGTCGTGAGTTCAATGTGGATGTGGGCGTAGTGGAGTACTGCTACAAGGATGAGCAGAAAAAGAGCAAGCGCACGCAGTTGGAGATCGACTTTGTGGCAAACAAGGGGAGCCGCCGGTATTATATCCAATCTGCCTTGACCGTGACGGACGAGGAAAAGCGGGCGCAGGAAGTAAACTCCCTCAACCGCGTGGGGGACTCCTTTAAGAAGATCGTGGTGGTGAAGGACAATATCATCCCATGGCACGATGAGAACGGGATCCTGTATGTGGGCATCGAGAAATTCCTGCTGAACGAAACAGCGATGGAACTGTGAGAGGGTAGCGAGGTGTTACTATGTTCTACAAAATGATCGAAGCCAAGCGCAATGAGTGGTTGGCTTCGGAGACCTGCACAGTCAAGGCGGTCATTGACTACATCGTAAAAACCGGGCAAATGCGCGATGCGCAGGTTGAGGCAATCAAAACCTATCTGTTTTTGAAAATCGCGTGTAGCTGCAAGCCTTTAGCGGAGCTGTTCTACGAGGGTGCGTTCAATACGCTGGATCTGGATGATTCGGAGGTATCGCACAGCACCCGTGAATACCTCAAAGTAAACAAAGCTGCTGCGGCACTGTTTGAATACGCCTGCCTCACCAACGATGCAGGAGAGCAGGTCTCTCCCAAGCTGGAACAGCAGATTCGTAAAGCTCCAGAAAGCATTGATTATGGTAAGTTCTTTCGCGACGCCTTTTATGATTTATCTTACACCGACTACCTGTTCAGCCTCCCCATGGGCGCAGGCAAGACCTATCTGATGGCGGCTTTTATCTATCTGGACTTATACTTTGCACGGAATGAGCCGAAAAATTCTGCTTTCGCACATAATTTTATTATCTTTGCGCCCTCCGGCCTGAAGTCCTCCGTTGTCCCCAGTCTGAAAACTATTCAAAACTTTGATCCTACATGGGTCATTCCCGAACCGGCCGCTTCGGAACTCAAGCGCATGATCTCCTTTGAGGTACTGGATCAGAGCAAAACGGCAAAGAAGTCCAACAAGACGAAAAACCCGAATGTGCAGAAAATTGCAAACCATCAGCCGCTGTCGGAGTTGTTCGGTCTGGTTGCCGTCACTAACGCGGAAAAAGTCATTCTCGACCGTATTCAGGAAAGTCAAGGTCAAATCAACCTATTTGAGGAAAGTGATGACGAAAAAGATCGTCAGGCGAATGAGCTGCGCAACCTGATCGGCAAACTCCCCGCTTTGTCTATTTTCATTGACGAGGTACACCACGCTGTCAGCGATGAAATCAAACTGCGGGCTGTTGTCACACGTTGGGCGGAAAATGATACGGTCAATTCAGTCATCGGCTTTTCCGGCACGCCGTATCTGGAAAAAGCAGAGAAAATCACCGTGGTGGACAATCTGTCAGTCGCCACAGCGGAGATCACAAATATCGTGTATTACTACCCGCTCATTAACGGTGTTGGAAATTTTCTCAAGCGTCCGGTGGTGAAGATCGCGGAGTTTGCGGACAGCAGCCGTATCATTGAAGCCGGTGTGCGTGAATTTTTTGAAACCTACAAGGATACCGTCTATGCCAATGGCACAGTCGCAAAGCTGGGCATCTACTGCGGAACCATTGAAAAGCTGGAAGAACTTGTTTACCCGCTTGTCGCAAAAATCGCCGCGGAATGCGGCTTTGGCAGCGACACCATTCTCAAGTTCCACAAGGGCAATAAGCAGTATCCCCAGCCTACCGACAGCCAGATGCAGTTTGATTCACTGGATAAAGCAATTTCTAAAATCCGCGTTGTTTTGCTGGTTCAAATCGGCAAGGAGGGCTGGGACTGCCGCAGCCTGACGGGGATCATCCTCTCGCAGGAGGGCGACTGCCCGAAGAATATGGTGCTGCAAACCTCCTGCCGATGCCTTCGTCAGGGGGATAAGAACGCGCCGGAAACGGCACTCATCTACCTGAACGACAGCAACGCGGACAAGCTCAATGCTCAACTCCAACAGCAGCACCGCATTTCTCTGAAAGAATTCACCGAGGCCAGCCACGGTAAAACTGAAATCAAGCGGTATGACCGCACCGCTTACTTAAAGTTGCCCAAAATTGATTTCTACCAGTTCAAAGTCAATTACGAAACCCAGACCGAGGAACCTGCCGCTCCGGAATCAAAGATCCCTGTTGCCGCAGACGAAGCGAAGGTGTCTGGTGACATTATCAAGACCACCGACCTGACTATGGAGACTCAGGACATCAAGGTGGATGATACTGAGCGCGGCACAGAACAGGCGACCTTTGCCACGTGGCTGCTTCGTATTGTCAAGGGCAGCTTTGGTTCACTGACCATGCAGGAATTAAGCCGCTACAGCGATTTGCTGCGGGAGGTCTATTTGACCGTGACCTACGAGCGCGACGGCGTTCGTTACTACAGTTCCCGCTACGACCATGCTATGGTGGAAGCAAATATCCGAAAGGCGTTCTGCGAAAAGCGCACCTTCCACACAAAGGAAGAGCTGATTCCCGAGGAAGCCAGCCTGCTGAATATCGCAAATTTCACTCCCACAGTCCACACAGAGAAACCGGACGATTACTACCCCGCACAGGACTTGGTAGAACGCATCATTCTGGATGATAAAGGTAAGTTGAAAGTCAGCGCAAAAGAGCAGGCCATGATGGAGTTGGCAGAGGAAACCGGAAATACCGCCATTTTGGAGATGCTTCGCAAGCAAAATTCGTCCCATCCGCAAAAAGACCGCACCTTCCACTATCTGCCCTATCACACAGACAGCGGCTTTGAGCAGACTTTCCTCAAAGAAGTCCTGACCTTTGATGAGGTTGAGCGTCTTGGCTTGGAGGTCTACTACAACGGCGACCGTGCCATGACGGAATTTAAGATCAAGTGCTATCAGCGCCTGAACGGTGGCTGGCGATATATTGGAATGTACACGCCGGACTTCCTCGTTCTCCAGCGCAAAGATAGTAAAATTCACAAGGCCATTATCGTGGAAACCAAGGGCTGTATTTATGCCAATGACCCTGCGTTCAAGGATAAGCGGACTTTTATGGAAATGGAGTTCTCCCGCTATAACAATCAGGCGTTCGGCTATGAGCGATTTGAGTATCTCTATCTGGAGGATACTCTGGCAGATGCGGAACGTATCAGACAAACACATGAGAAAATCTGCGGTTTTTTTGAAGGAGTATAGTATGGATTTTTTAGACTATAGAGAAAAATTAGGGATTGGATGCTATGATGGGGAGAAATTCACCTTTTTCCTCACAAAAATATTTAACTTCTTAAACGGAATTTCCGAAGAGACACACTCAGGATGTGTTACAAGTAGTGAGTATTTTTCTTTCTGCAACTTAACAGGTTCTCGGTATAATCAGCAGCTTTCTGCTGACTATCATAATCGGGAGCGTTTCAACGAGTGTTTAACCATATTAAATCGACACCGCAACAGGTTAGAAGAGTTTTTGGCTTATTATATTGCCTTCACAAATTCAATAGAACCTCAAAAGGCTCTTCCCTCAAATTGGACAAGAGCGCATTTTGCGAACTTATTAGTCCAAATGTTAACCGAATCGCACATTCCGGTTGAGTTGATAAAGAATGACGATGAATACTTTGCTTTCCCCAAAGGCGCAAAAGAATTGGATGATGCGCTTGTTTCTGAGCCGTTAGAGTGGTTAGCTGATTATCCTGAGTCGCGCAAGGCATTTGTAAAAGCTCTAAAAGAATATTCAGAAACAACTTCGGATAACGCCAGCGATATTGCAGACAAATTTCGCAAAACCTTGGAAAACTTTTTCCAAGAGTTTTTTGGAGGCAACAAGTCACTCGAAAACTACAAAAATACATATGGGACATATTTGAAAAGCCAAGGAGTTCCTAAAGAAGTAAGTGGAAATTTTGAAACATTGCTTCAAGCATATACAAGCTTTATGAACAACTACGCAAAGCATCGAGATGCCACAAGCAACAGACTTCTGGAATACCTTATGTATCAAACAGGTAACATCATTCGTCTCCTGATCACATTAAAACAAGGGGCGGACAAACAATGAATATCAGACCTACAGTAGATTTTGATGACAAATATCTGAATGCAAAGTGTAAAGTGATTGAATGTATTAAAGCGCTGAATCAACTAACTCCGGAACAAAACCAGCAACTGGCTCGAGAATGTTTTGCCTCTATGGGGATGGCAATGTCACTTGAACAGTTCATACACCACATGGAGAATGGAGGACAAGGATAATGCCCATTAAATACATTCCCTTCATTCCAGAACCCGTGGAGGGGCAGGCGGTGCTGGGAAATTTCAACCGCATTCTGCGCTACAAGGGCGCGGACGAACTGTCCATGACGCTCCAGCGGGGAATGCCCCTGTACGAGATGGAGAAGCAGGAGACCGTGGGCGAGAACACCGGTGGCAACATGGTCATTCGCGGCGAATGCGTGTCTGCCTGCGCCTATTTGAAAGAGCAGGGCATTCAGGTTGACTTGGTCTACATCGACCCGCCCTTTGCCAGCGGCGCGGACTACGCCAAAAAGGTCTATATCCGCCGCAATCCCAAGGTTGCCGAGGCCATCGCGCAGGCGGAGCGGGAGCTGGATGTGGACGAGCTGAAAGCCTTTGAGGAAAAGATGTACGGCGATGTCTGGGATAAAGAAAAGTACCTGAGCTGGATGTACGAAAACCTCATGGCGATCAAGGGCGTCATGAGTGAAACGGCATCGATCTATGTGCATCTGGATTGGCATATCGGGCACTATGTAAAAATTCTGATGGATGAAGTGTTTGGTGAGGATAATTTTAGAAATGAAATCACATGGGTACGTACCGCTTCGCATAATGACAGCACACAAAATTATAGCCGAGTAAAGGATAGTATTTTTTTCTATTCATTCTCTGACACATATACCTTTAACATTCAGTATACGCCTTATACTGAAGCCTACATTGCTGATGAGTGGGCGAAAGCACCGTCGGGCAGATATTATAAGTTTGAAAACATGCTTGACCCCCAGAATAAGATGGTCGCATACGACTTTCATGGTACAGTAGCCCGCTGGCGCACAGTTCCGGAGAAGTTTGAAGAATTATGGAACGCGCCACAGACAGAAGTTCCGAATAGTCACGGAAGAATCCGCCTCGGAAAAAACGGAAAGCCGATCAAACGATGCAGAATTGTTTTTATGGATGAACTCCCAGGGGTTCCCCTCAATGACAATTGGTCGGACATTGCATATGTGGCGGGACGTGCAACAGAGGCGGTAAATTACTCTACGCAAAAGCCGGAAACGTTGCTTGAACGTATCCTAAAAAGTTCGTCCAATGAAGGAATGGTTGTTGCCGACTTCTTTGGCGGCAGCGGCGTGACTGCCGCCGTTGCCAACAAGCTGGGGCGGCGCTTTATCCACTGCGACATCGGGCTCAACTCCATCCAGACCGCCCGCGACCGCCTCGTTACTGATGGCGCGGAATTTGATGTACTGGAGATCAAGGACGGCGTACAGCTTTACCGCAACCCCGTTCAGACGATGGATAAGATCAAGTCCCTCATTCCCGGTCTAAAAAACGAGGACGATTTGGACTCCTTCTGGGAGGGAGCCATCTCTGACAGCAAGCTGGGCATGATTCCTGTCTATGTGCCGAACCTGATGGACAGCAGCTCCAAGCTGCTGGATGTGGTGCTGATGAACCGCATTCTCCATCAGGCCATCCCTGACTTGGATAGTAATGTGAAAAAGGTCATCGTGTATTACATCGACATCACCGACGAGGATGAAATTCGCCGCTTTATCGCCGCGGACGACAGTACCACCGTGGAGATTGAACTGCGCGACCTGAAAACGGTGTTGGACGATGTGGCCATTGGGGACGAGGCATCGTTCCATTGCACAGAAGTCCATGATGACCTCTTCGGCGGCTGGCAGGTGGTGATCGACAGCTTCGTCAGTGACCGCGTGCTGCAAAAGATCACGGAGTTCAACAACAAAGCCCGCATGAACGCCTCGCCCAAGAAGCCCTTCAAGCCCATTGAAATCAGCGAGGAGGGGCTGGAACTGATCGAGTATCTGAGCCTTGACTGCACCGCCGCTGACGGAGCGTGGCACTCCGACAGCGAGATCAAGATCGACAAGCTGGGTTATGTCATCCGCAACGGCGAGAAAACCAAGGAGTTCTGGGACGGAGCTATCCGCAGCGAAAAGAAACCGGTTAGATTGAAGATCCGTAACATCTGCGGAGATGAAACCATGTGGGAGATTTGATAACAGGCATATAAGAGGTGGCAAAGATATGGAAGAGAAGCCTAATACTTCTGTTATAGAAATGTACTCAATCAACAAACTGACAGATGCTGTTTTAAGGACAGGCGTCATCGAACCCGACATTCATGAAAACGATAAAACACCCTCGTGGGATGGGGAAATGAGACTATATCACTCAAGTGAATTTAATAAATCCAATTTAGCGGGGCGGATTCCTGTCCAAGTCAAGGGCACTTGGGTTGAACGCTTTCAAAAAAACAAGGCAACATTTCAAGCTGAGGTCAGTGATTTACGTAATTATCTAAATGATGGTGGTGTTATCTTTTTCCTTATCCAAAGCAAGAATTATGATGATTACAAAATTTATTATACTTCGCTTTTGCCATTTGACCTCAGACGCATATTGGATTCGGCTGGTTCGCAGAAAACCAAGCAGATAAAATTGGATTTATTCCCGCACAGATATAAAGATGGCATAATACGAGTTTGCTATGATTTTTTGACAAATAAGCGGAAGCAAGCCAGTTTACTTCCCGATGTTTGCTCTGTTCAGGATTTGAAAAAAACATCATTAGAAATCGATAAATTGCAGTTCTCTGTGCCAAGTATCGGCTTAAAAAACAGAGATGACCTTTTTGAAGAATTATTGAGCCATCCCCAATACATCTATGCGAAACCGAAAAATATTGACCTTGCTTTTGCTGTAGATAAGATATATCCTCAAAAAATTATAACAAGACAAAAGAACGAAATAGTTGTGAATGGAGAAGTTTTGTATGACCACATAGATGTCATTCGAGCGCCAAATAAGAAACGGCATTTTGAACTTGGTAGCGATATTACAATCACCGCAAATAATCATCATTTTAATGTGAACTATAAATTCCAAGGAACGCTACAAGAACAAATCCGAGAAATGAAACTCATATCAGCAATGATGCAAAAACAACCCATTTACATCGGTAAGGTTTTAATGCCTGTCTTTTCTTCTCTCGATTTTCATGGACATACGCTGGACGAGGTTTCGAATCGTTTGTCCGCTCTCCTGCGCGCAGATGCCACATTGAAGAAACTCCATGTCCAAAAAGATTTATCATTGGGAAGTCTAACAGATAAAGAAACAAGTAATCTCAATTACCTCGTAGATGGTATATTGGATGGTTCTACAGTTCCTTTGAAGTGTTCGGAGCAACCCGCTGTTGGGAAAATTTCAATAGGGAATATATCACTTCTGCTTGTGCTGAAAAAGGCGGATAATGAAACAGGCTGCTTCATTCGTAACTTCTTTGAAATTGACGATCTGGTTTTAGCGGGAAAAGATGATTCACCTGAACATGGAACAAGAGTAAGCCCTTACGTTCTCGTGACGGCCGAACAGCTTGAAACAATAGATAATGCAGACCTATCAGAAATTGTTCCATCAATACAAAAACAGCCGTATTCCGCTGTATATGGGGAACATATTATCTTGCTTATTCTGGAACTTTTGAAATTATATGACAGGAGAAAAGATACTACCATCTTAGATGTAGTAATTCAGTTGCTTGACTTTTTGAGTGAAAAGGATTCTTCGCAAGTGGATCTATATCAAATTAATCGTTTGCAGACAGAGAAGCGTCGTCGGAAATTGAATCCAGAAGAAATCCAGTACCTTTCATCCATGAAAACCAAGGGAATCCCTGCGCAATATCAGTTAGCCGCCAATATTCTTTTGGAGAGTTTTTATGAGGCTCATTTAATTTATGACCGGCTCTGCCCAGAAGAAAAAGAGGTATTTGCATCATATCCTATTATGAATCTTTGGAAAAGTAAGGACTGAGGGAGTAAAACTCCCTCAGTCCTTACTTTTTATACTTCTCCCTTAAGCTCCCATGCCCGCCGCGGTCGATATCCGCCTGTTCCTCCGGCGTCCAAACCTTCCATTCCGCATTCTCTTCTCTCAAGTCCAGCAGCATGAAGCCCTTGTAGTTTGTGGCTGGATCAAAGTCCAGATTTCCCTTGATATGCTGCCGCCATGCCGTGCTGTCCGGCTCTGGCAGAGACACCTGCTCGACCTCATAGGTTTCCAGTTCTCCAAAGGTATCGATTCCCCGCAGGAAATCCGATGCGGAAATTTTTCCTTTGAGATACTGTCCTCTTACCTTGACTGCTGCCCTGATCCATTCCTGATAGCGGGTATCGCTCACAGGCTTCAGCCGTTCCCGCTGGTCTGGCGGAGCGTCCTCATAACGGTTCCGCCGTTCTTCCATTCTATGTCGCAGAGCATTGTATATCCGCAGTGCCTCATCCAATGCCGCACCATCCTTGCCCTTGAGCTTTGGCCCCAGCGCCTTGCAGGACAGTCCGTCGATCACACGGTCGCAGTAATGCGTTTCTGCAGAGGTCTTTGGAATAAAATACTGCCAGCAGCACTCACACCGTGCGATGCGCTTTTTCTTCTGGCGGAAATAAAGCTGCAATTCCAGCAGGTACAATTCAAAGGTGCTTTCAACCGTGTACCGCAACCGATGTCCGAATGGCATCGGCCTGCACGGAAAGAACTGGTGCATCAACGCAGGGTATGCTTCCTCCAATGCTCCATACCGCTCCCACTGCGCGGCGCGTTCATAGTCGGCAAATCCAATCTCCAGCAGATTTCGAATACGCAGCTGCGCCCTGCACGGCTCGTCCAGCGCACAAAGAACTGCGGCACCTTTCTCGGACGGAAAAATCGGCGAACCATTGTCCTGCATTGCCATTGCGTCCTGAAGATGTTCAGCGGCATAAAAAGCGGAGATGGTATCGATCTTCATGATCCAATCAGGCAAGTCGCCGATCTGCTTTTCAAAATCCTCATAGTCCGAATAGGGAACATCCATGCGTTCCAAAAACAGAGGATGCTCCGTCCAGAGCCGCTGGATCACGGCATGGTATTCCGCAAAATCCAGAGAAGTAAACCGAACCAGTTCCTCCGCTGGCGTTCGACCCCTGAGTTCTTCTACACACCCATCCTTGCCAACCAATAAAATATCGATGTTCTCTCCGGTATCTGTTTCCAAAAAGATGCCGGAGATATTCTTTTCGGGAGCGGTCAACTTGGGGTCACGCAGTCCGAGCTGTAGTTGCAAGTCTTGGAAAAATCTCGAAAACCACTCTTCCATGTAAAAACCATCTCCCTTCCTTTACAGTATCAGTATACCACATTGACAAACCGGAAAGGAGAAATTTTTATGAACCGACTGCAAACCATTGACGCGGACACGCTGCAAAGCACCGCTTACGAGCCGGCCTCCTTCGTGGTCGACGATCTGCTCCCGCAAGGGCTGCACCTGCTGGCAGGCGCGCCGAAGATCGGCAAATCGTGGCTGGCGCTGTGGCTGTGTCTCTGCGCCGCGCAGGGCAAACCGCTCTGGACGTTCGCCACACGGCCATGCGAGGTGCTGTACCTCTGTCTGGAGGACAGCTTCCAGCGTATCCAGAGCCGCCTCTTTGATCTCACAGAGGACGCACCGCCCACGCTGCACTTCGCCGTCATGTCCCAGCAGCTCCACAATGGGCTGGTGGAACAGATCGAGCAATTCTTGAAGGAGCATCCGCAGACCAGGCTCATCGTCATCGACACGCTCCAGCGCATCCGCACCGTGGGCAATGACGCGAATCCCTATGCCAGTGACTATCGGGACATCGGCGTTCTGAAAGCGCTGGCGGACAAGCACCGCATCGCCATTCTGCTGGTGCACCATCTGCGGAAGATGAATGACGATGATCCCATGAACATGATTTCCGGCACCACCGGACTCAGCGGTGCCACCGACAGCAACTTCGTCCTCCGCAAGAGTAAGCGCAGGGAGAACACCGCCACGCTCTACTGCACCGGGCGGGACATCCCCTACCGGGAACTGGCGCTGGAGTTCGACGGTGAGGATCATGGCTGGAAGCTGCTGTCAGACGACTGCGAACAGACGGAGCAGCCCAGTGAACGGATTCTTTTTCTTCTCTCTGAACTGCTGCGCCGGCAGCCGGAGATCAGCGCCCCTGCCAAGGTGCTACTGGAAAAGATCGACCCTGCCGGTGCGGAGTGGCTGACCCCCAACAGCTTCTCCCACCGAATCCGCAAAAGCGTTGACGCTCTAAGGAGAAACGGCATTACGGTGTCCTTCCGCAAGAGCAACGGCGACCGTCTGATCTGCCTGAAAAGGGCCGATGGTGTCGATGATCCCGCTGCCGGAAACATCGTCACCATCGACCCTGATAACCCGCCGTGTTTCGGCGTGTGAGCCGCTGTGTGCGCGGTTGGGGGCTGGGGTGGCGTGTGTACCCGCTGAGGGGATCTTCAGCCCACACAGGGCGAATTCCGGGACGGCATAAAAACGGCAAATAAGCCGCCGTGACCCGCGGGCGTCCAGCGTTTCAACGGCATGAAGCACACACCGAGGGTAGTGATACCGCCCCACGCATAGAGGTGCCAAAAAAGCACTGTGTGCGGGAGGGAACAGCTCGTCCGTCGGTGCAGAGCACCCGCTCTGAGAAAGCCGTTTTTTCTGCTGAAATAAACCCCGTGCCGGGTTGTTCCGACACAGCCACAGCAACCGGAGGGTAAGTGATACCACCCCCACACAGAAATGTAAAAAATATAACACGGGAGTTTTTATCACCTCCCCCAACAGGGCTCCCGCCGAAACCCAGCGAAGCGGTTTCGGTGGGAAGAGGACGAGCGACAGAGAGCGCGAGTCCTGCCGCTTGCGGCGGGACGAGGGATTCGTCGTCCGCTCGGACGACGGCCAGCATCGCATTTGTCTGGTCTGCGGCGAAGCCGCTGCCCTGCCAAATGCACTGGGCGGGGCATGGCCCCACACCCCATTTCCGGGCGGAAGCCCACACCCACTCAAAGCTGCGAGCGTTTCTGCGGAAACGCTTTTACCCACCTCCGGCGGCGCAGCTTCAAAGGGGGACCAGTCCCCCTTTGAGGAACCCCCAGCTCTCCGAGGGGACGAGAGAAATCATTTCAGAAAGGTCACTGATTGTGAAAAAAGATATCAAATTCAGCACGCGCATGGCGTCCGCTGACCGTGAGAAGATCAGGGCGCTGGCGGCGAAGGCCCACATGTCCATGAGCGGCTACGTCACCGCCTGCTGTCTCGGCAAGCGGATCGTGGTCATCGACGAGCAAAAAGAACTGCTCCGCCAGCTCAAGGGCATCGGCAGCAACATCAACCGCCTCACCGTCCTCGCCAACATGGGCAAGGTGCAGGTCATCGGTCTGGAAAAAGCTGCCGGTGAGCTGTCCGAGGTCAGCGCCGCGTTGCGATCAGTCATGGAAGGGCGGTGAGCCGTATGGCCATCGTACATTTTGTGGACTACAAACGGGGCACACAGTCCCGCGCCGCCATGCGCGGCGTGATGCTCTACGTCATGCTGGAAAAGAAAACCGCATGGGAGGGCGGGCCGCTCGTCAGCGGCATCAACTGCCAGCCGCAGAGCGTCTACGATGATTTCCTGAGCACCAAGCTGCTCTACCACAAGGACGGCGGCGTGATGTTCTACCACATGGTGCAGAGCTTTCCGAAGGGCGCGGCGGTCGATCCCCGGCAGGCTCACGAAGCCGCGCGGCAGCTGGCAGAATACTTTGACGGCTGCGAGGTGCTGGTCTGTACCCACGTAGACCGGGAACATATCCACTCCCACTGCGTCATCAACTCCGTCAATTTCGACACCGGCAAAAAGCTGCACATGGCGAAGGAACAACTGCAGGAGCTGATGCAGCGCAACGACGTGATCTGTCCGGAGATGGGTCTACCGGTTTTTGAGCCGACCGCGCAGCAGGCCCGCGGCATGAGCGGCGCGGAATATCACACGGCTCTGAAGGGCCAAAGCTGGAAGCTGTGGCTCATGAACACCATCGATGCGTGCATGAAATACGCCGCCGACAAGGACACCTTCGTTTCCCTGATGGCATCCGAGGGCTACGCGGTGTGCTGGGAGAGCACCCGCAAGTACATCACCTACACCACGCCGGACGGACTAAAGTGCCGTGACAGCAAACTACACAAAGAAAAGTATTGCAAGGAGGCCATGGAGCATGAATTCAGAATACGAGCAAAGCTCGTCCAGAGAAAATTCCATCGAGCAGAGGAAACCGATGGAGGAATTGAAGCGGATGAACCAGCCGAACAGCGCACCGCAGCAAGCAGCGCAGCCGATGCAGCCCATCGTGATCCAGTGCGATTTGCCGCAGGCGATGAGCAAGCTGGCGGAGCAGGCAGACAGAATAAACTGGGAGCTGGAGGAAATTCGGAAAGCACTGCCGGAGTTGAAACCGCGCACCGACCTGACGCCGGTGCAGAAGTCGCTCACGGAGATGCAGAGATCGCTGACAGAGATGAACAAACTGCTGGAACGGGTTGGGAACCTGAGCGAGAAGTATTCCTCCAAGTGGATCGACTGGCTCCCGGACTTCAGCCTGCTGGTGGCCCTCAAGCGGATCATGCTGGTGCTGATCCTTGGCACGGCGACACTGGCGGGTTGGTATGGCGCGGCGGCGATCCGCGGCCTGTTTCTCTGATGCCCGCCGTGGCCGGACTGGCTGCCGTGGGGACATTGATGGACGAGGATGAGGACACCGAGGAAAAACAGCGGCGCATGGAGGCGAAGATCGCCGCCGAAAACCTCGGCGCGGTGATCGGCTTCGCCGCAGGCGCGGCCATGGCTGTGAAAGAAAAATTGGATGAACAGGCTGCGCGGGAAGAACAGAAAAAGCAACAGCATGAGCAAACGATGGGAGGACTATGACGGCAGACATCGGGTATAAAGTCTTGAAAGCAGAGGAAACTATTGGAAAAGGAGCGTGATGCATTTGGAAATCAATGTCCATGATGACCGTAAGATCGTAGAGATATGGCTCAGCCATTCGGAACAGGCAGATGCCGCTTTGCGTGAACAGCTCCGTCCAATCTATCAGGAATACAACGGCAAAAAATACACCGTGGCAGTCTTTCAGTCCGGCACGGAAGATCTGTATGAGCAGACCCATCAGCTCCTGCTCTACAATCGAAACCATGCGGCAGAGTTGGAAGCGAAACAGCAGACACCGGTGATGGAATGAAAGGCGCAAGCGGTATCGGTACTGACCGATACCGCTTAGTCAAACCGGCAAAACGAAATGCGATTTGCGGTTGCTTTTATAAAAAAACCGTGATACAATATTATCTGCAAAGTTAAATCAACAAGCAGATCAATCTTGATAGAAAGGCGGCGTGCCTATGAGTGGACTCCTTCCACAACACGGCGAAATTCTACTGTACGACAACGGTACTGACAAGCAGTTCGTTAGCGTGGTGTTCAAGGACGAAACCTTTTGGCTGACACAGAGCGGCATGGCAGAATTGTTCGACTGCTCCGCCGACAACATCTCTCTGCACCTGAAAAACATCTATGCGGACGGTGAATTGGAGCAGACAGCAACTACCGAGAAATTCTCGGTAGTTCGCAAGGAGGGCAGCCGCGAAGTGCGGCGCGGCATTGACCATTACAATCTCGACGCCATCATCGCCGTAGGCTACCGGGTCAACTCCAAAAAGGCCACCCGGTTCCGCCAGTGGGCGACGAAAACGTTGAAGGAATACATCCAAAAAGGCTTTGTCCTCAATGACGAACTGATGAAGAACGGCCGTCCGTTCGGCAAGGATTACTTCGACGAGCTGCTGGAGCGCATCCGCGAGATTCGCGCCAGCGAGCGCCGGGCTTACCAGAAAATTGCCGATGTGTTTGAGCAGTGCAGCTACGACTATGACAAAAACAGCGAGACCACGAAAGCGTTCTACGCCTTCGTGCAGAACAAGCTCCACTTTGCTGTCACCGGTAAGACAGCGGCGGAACTGATTTCCGAACGAGCCACCCTGGACAGCCCCACCATGGGCCTGACTAACTGGAAGGGCGCGCCGGACGGAAAAATTCTGAAAAGCGACACGCTGGTGGCCAAAAACTACCTGAACGAAAAAGAATTGAGCCGCTTGAATCGTCTTGTGACCATGTTCATCGACTATGCCGAACTGATGGCGGAGGACGAGCAGCTCATGAGCATGCAGGATTGGCTCAGTGAGACCGACCGCTTCCTCACCAACAACCGCCGCAAGGTGCTGGAGGGCAAGGGCCACATCTCCCACGAGGCGGCAGTGAAAAAAGTAGGTACTATTTATGAGGAATTCCGCCAAAAGCAGGATGCCGACTACATCTCTGAATTTGACCGGCAGACCGCTGCATATCTGAAAGGTGACAAGCTATGATCGAACGCTTTGCCATCGCGGGCTACGCGCGCATTTCGGTGGACGAGGAACTGGACCGCGACAATGTATCCATCGAGAACCAAAAGGCTATCATCGAAGATTTTGTGAAGCACCGCTTCCCCGACAGTACGCTGACCTTCTACGAGGATCGGGACCGCTCCGGCTACACCTTCGAGCAGCGGGAGGGTTATCAGGAAATGCGGCGCGGGCTGATGAGCCACAAGTACGACATTCTTATTGTCAAAGACTTCTCCCGTTTCTCCCGCCGCAATTCCCGCGGTTTGGTGGAGTTGGAAGACCTGCGGGACGTCGGTGTGCGTATCATCTCCATTGGAGACAACATTGACTTCCCAAACGACGATGACTGGCTGAAAATCCAGTTCCAGTTTCTCATCAACGAAATGCCAGTGACGGACACCAGCAAGAAGGTAAAGTCCGTCATCCGCCGCCGTCAGGCTGACGGCGCGTGGCTGTGCGCCGCGCCCTATGGCTACATCCTCAATAAACAAAAGCAGTTTGAGATCGTCCCCACGGAGGCGGAGATCGTGCGGGAAATCTTCCAGCTCTATCTGGACGGCTGGGGATATAAGAAAATCGCCAACCACCTGACAGATACTGGTGTGCCCACCCCTCGGATGTCAGAGCAGCTTCGCAAAGAGGCGGAGGGGGAGGAATTCCGCCGCACGGTGAAAAAGGACTGGGCTATTGTCACGGTGCAGGGTATTCTGGACAACGATTTTTACATCGGGACCCTGCGGCAGGGCAAGCACACCCGTGCCAAAATCAACGGTAAGGACGTCAAGCGGGATGAGTTGGAACACATCGTCATTGAACACCACCATCAGGCTATTATCGACTACCGCACCTTTGCCACCGTCCGCGCCCTGCGGGAACAGCGCTCTACCAACCACTACCGCGGGAAGAAAATCAATGACAATGTGTATTCAGGTTTTCTGGAGTGCGGCGACTGCGGCAGTCCCATGTTTGCTATGAGCCGCCGGGATCTGCGCCCCGCCTACACCTGCGGCACCTATCACCGCCGGGGACTGTCCGGCTGCACCAGTCACCACATCCGGGTAGACAGGCTGGACGAACTGATGAAGCTATATCTCAAAAAGGTAAAGGACAACTCCGCAAATATGCTGGAGCGTCTCAACGCCGACCTTGCTCACGAGCAGGAGGACATAAGTGAAACGGAACGCACTGCGGAGAATCTGGAAACCCTGCTGCTGGACGCACAGGAGGAACTGAAAGCCACCAAGCGCCAGCGTATCCGGGATATGGCGCGGCACCCGGAGCAGGAGGCCATTTTGGAGGAGACCTATGACGAGCTGGAGCATGACCTGATTCAGCGCATCAACGGCTTGCAAAATCAGCTTCAAATGGCGGCGGACAAACGCAATACCATTATCCAAGTGAACCGTGCGGCGAAAACCGCCATGGAGGTCTTTGATGACCTGCTAAGCAAGGAACATCTTGACCGCAAGGATCTACAGCTTATCATTGAGAAAATCAAGGTCTATGAGGATCATCTGGAAATTCGGCTGAAAGCCGACATTGACTGTCTGCTCCGCTGCGGAGAGCTGCCGCATGAGGAGAACTTCGTTGCCGCCATGGCCCGTCAGGGGGGCAACGTAAATTTTCCTGACGGCACGGGAGATATCTCAACCATTACCATCGTCCAAAGCGCAAAAATGCGTCCGGACAAGGTCTTTCGTGCCAATGTTATCAGCAACGGCGACCCTCTGGAGATTTATACAAGCCGGGACGGCGAGGTCATTTTCAAAAAGTATTCCCTGATGGGCGGCGTGGAGGATTTTGCCGCCCAGCTCTGCGAGACCATGAGCCGCTCCACGGGGGCCATCTGCGCCGTGACGGACCGGGATACCGTTATCGCCGTGGCTGGCGGCGCCAAGCGGGAGTTGCTGGGGAAGCGCATCTCCGCGCAGTTAGAGCAGATCATGGAAAACCGCCGGATTTACCAGTATGACGGTCAGAACCAGCCGGTGCCGGTGTCCGACAGCAGCGACCGTCTCATGACTGTAGTGGCGGCGCCGATTCTCTCAGAGGGCGATCTGCTGGGGCTGGTGCTGTTCATCGGGGACGGTCAATCCGCTTCCGGCGACGCAGAATATAAGCTGGCGCAGACCATTGCCGCGTTTTTGGGCCGCCACATGGAAAGCTGATGCCTGCACAGAGCGCAGCAATTTGAAAGGAAACGATAAGAGCCGCAGCCCGATATGGGCTGCGGCTCTTATCGTTTCAGAATATTGTGGGGACTTATTCTTCACCGTAGACCTCTTTTGCCATACGGAACACGGCCCATGCCTTGGGCCAGCCGCAGTAAAAGGCGGCGTGGGTGATGATCTCCGCCATTTCCTCCTTGGTGATGCCGTTTTTCTTGGCGCTTATCAGGTGATAGCGGAAGGACTCGTCCGTCAACCCCTGCGCCATCAGTGCCACAACAGTGACAAGAGAACGGTCCCGGAGGGAGAGCTGCTCCTCCCGGCTCCATACCTGACCGAACAGAACATCGTCATTCAGCTCGGCGAATTTAGGGGCGAACGTGCCTAACTGGTCCCGCCCCGCGGTCTGCCTGACTGCCATATCGTATCCTCCTTACAGCTTGCTGTATTCCTCGTCCGTCACTGGCTCGCACCATTCGTTCCGGCAGCCCTCGCCGGGGACCTCCACGGCGATATGGCTGAACCAGCTGTCCTTTTTCGCGCCGTGCCAGTGCTTCACCTCGGCGGGAATCATCACCACGCTGCCGGTGGTCAGGCTCACGGCGGGCTTGCCGGCCTCCTGATACCAGCCCTCACCGGCGGTGCACAGCAAAAGCTGCCCGCCGCCCTTTTCGGCATGATGGATGTGCCAGTTGTTGCGGCAGCCCGGCTCAAAGGTCACATTGGCGGCGAACAGGCCGCCCTTGGGGTCCGTCAGGGGGTTGAGGAAGGAATTTCCAATAAAATACTGGGCATAGGCGGTGTTGGGAGTGCCGGTGCCGAACATATTCGCTTTTTCAAATGCGTCCTGATTTTGATATTTCATGCTGTTTCCCTCCGTATTTATTTCTTCACGGCGTAGCGCAGCCAAACGGCGCCGCTGCCGTACTGCCGGACAGAATTGAGCTTCAGCTCCGTGACAGGCCGTTCCATGGGAAGACCGTCAAACACGGCGGGCATTCCGCCCCGACCGTCGATTCCAGCGCCGATCAGCACACTGACCTCGTCCAGCAGACCTGCCGCCAGAAATCCGGCGTTGATATGCCCGCCGCCCACAACGGCCATGCGCTCTACGCCGAACTGCTCCGCAAGGATTTCACAGGTCCGGGGCAGGTCGATTTTCGTTTCACCGCAGGCAATCCAGGAGATGTTCTGTGCGTCCAGATAGGCAAGGTACTCCCGGCTTACCTGCTGGCTGGTGAGAATCAGCAACGGGCGCTCGCCCTCCGGCACCTCCCACAGCAGTGTGCCCTTTGTATCCGCAATGATCTCGTACCCGGCGGCAGCGGTCTTTTTGGAAAAGCCCTCCCGCCCGAAGGGAGTGACGGTCTCGCTGTGAAATACGCCGGGGCCTGCCAGCTCCAGCTCCGCCGTGACCCGACCGCTGACGCGGGTGGGGGCGTTCAGGGCATCCAGCGTGTCATAATATTCCTGCACGCCCGGCAGATGCTCCGTCATGGCGCAGTCGATACGGCCATCCACAGAGGTCATCATGTGGCAGATGATATACGGCTTCTTCATCGGTATAGCCTCCTTGTGTGCCTGCCCTCCGTGCGGAAGCAGCAGGACGATTTGTTCGGGAATTACTATACAACTTAAAATGAACTTTAAGTCAAGAGGGAATTTGGATTTATTCGGACAAATCGCCGGAGGCAGTGTGCTCCGTCCCGGCGGTGTTACCCTCGTGGAAATGGAGCCATACGGCGTGGGCCGTGTTTTTCGGCAGAATCGCTGCCAGTGTCTCCTCATCCGCCTCCCGAATGGCCCGGATGGTGCCAAGACGCCGCTTCAGCTCCGCCTGCCGCTTGGTGCCGAGACCGGGAATGCCATCCAGCGCGGAGCGCATGGTGCTCTTGGTGTGGCGCTGGTGGTGATAGGTGATGGCAAAGCGGTGGGTCTCCTCCTGAATTTGGCCGATAAGGGAGAAAACCGCCTGCTGATTTACGATTCCGATCTCCCGCCCCTCCGGCGTTACCAGCGCGCGGGTGCGGTGGCGGTCATCCTTTACCATGCCGAAAATGGGGATGGTACAGCCGAAGGACTGCGCCACCTCCAGCGCGGTGTTGGCATGGGTGATGCCGCCATCGATCAAAAAGACATCCGGCAGGGGCAGGAATTTTTCGTCCCCGTCCGCTGCCCGCTGCAATCTCCGGCGCAGCACCTCCCGCATAGAGGCGTAATCGTCCGGGTGGCCCTCCGTCAGCTCCTTGATCTGGAAGCGGCGGTAGGCGGATTTCAGAGGCCTTCCGCCCTGAAAGACCACCATAGAGGCCACAATGTCGCTGCTGCCGGTGTTGGAAATATCGAAAGACTCCATCCGCTTGGGCGGTTGGGGGAGATTCAGCATTTTTTGCAGCAGCTCCAGCGTATAGGCTGTTTTTTCCTCGGCGGTGGTGGCCCGCTGCACCTCCTCCTGCGCGTTGCGGATGGCCATATCCGCCAGCGTGGACTTTTCGCCCCGCTGGGGTACATGGACCCAGACCTTGTGCCCGGCCCGCTGCGTCAGTGCCTCAGACAGCTCCTCACAGTCACCAGTGTCCACGCAGAGTAGAATCTCGTGGGGGAGAATGGCCCGTGGCAGATAGTATTGGGCGGTGACTGCCGCCAGCAGCTCTGCCGCCGTTTCCTCCATGGGGGCGTTCAGCAGCTCTGTTTCGCGGCCTGCTAAATTGCCGCCCTCCATGTGGAGCACAGCGTAGCCGCTTTTGCCCGCGCCACGGAACACGCCCCATACATCGGTGTCGGCGCACAGGCCGGCAATGACCGTTTGCTTTTTGCTCAGGGCACTGATGGCCTGAATCCGGTCCCGAAGCTGGGCCGCCTGCTCAAAGCGCAGCGCCTCGGCCTCCGTCTCCATGTCGGCGGTCATGTCTCGAATCAACTGCTTGGAGCGGCCCTCCAAAAGCTGACAGGCCTGCTCAATGCGGCGGTCATAGTCCGCCTCCGGCATTTCCGGGCGGCAAAAACCGTCGCACCGGCCCATGTGGAAATTCAGGCAGGGCCGCTCCGCGCCGATGTCCCTTGGAAACTGGCGGCGGCAGGTGGGGAGCCGCAGTGCCTGACATACGGCGTCGATGGCCTGCCGGGTCTCAAAGCGCCCGCCGAAGGGGCCGAAATATTTCGCCCCGTCATTGGCAGGGCGGTTCACCATGGTGAATTTGGGATAGCGCCCCCGGCCCAGCCGGACAAAGGGGTAGCCCTTGTCATCCTTCAGCAGAATGTTGTAGCGGGGCATATGCCGCTTGATGAGGGAATTTTCCAGCACAAGGGCCTCAAATTCGCTGGAGACGAAAATTGTGTCAAAATGGTCCACCTGACTGACCATTTGCCGGGTTTTCAGGGTGTGGGAGGCGCTGTCCTGAAAATATTGGCTGACGCGGTTCTTCAGCTTTTTCGCCTTGCCGACATATATGACCTTCCCGGTCCGGTCCATCATCAGATAGACCCCCGGCTGCAAAGGCAGATCGTTGGCCTTTTCCCGCAGCTCATCCTTTGTCATCCAATCACCACCCGATCATCATTTTACCCACAGTGTAGCAAAAAAGACACACCGGCGCAAGAGCGTAAGAAAACCGCCCCTGCAAAAGCAGAGGCGGCTGATGTAGCGTTTGCTTATTCGCCGAAGTTGTCCTTTACCAGCTCTACCAGAGCGCCGACAGCTTCCTTTTCGTCCGTGCCATCCGCGATCAGGGTGATCTTGGTGCCCTTTACAATGCCAAGGGACAAAACGCCCAGCAGGCTCTTGGCGTTGACGCGGCGGTCATCCTTTTCCACCCAGATGCCGCTTTTGAATTCGTTGGCCTTCTGAATGAAGAAGGTTGCGGGTCTGGCGTGCAGACCTACCTCGTTATTAACGGTGATTTCCTGTGTATACATGATACAGCTCTCCTTTTCTATACCAAGTAGTTCCTCATCTTAACCAAAGAGGTGTGCTCCACCAGTTTTCTAATGCTTACTATACCTGTTTTTTTCCGTCCCGTCAACGGCGAATTTCACAAACATTTCAGGCGAAATGTCAAACGCCCGCCATAGAAAGCGTCAAGGTTCCCAAAAGGGAGCCTTGACGCATAAAATGACTTCTCAATAATTTTCCGCCTTGATTTGGAAATAGGACTGGGGATGATGGCACACCGGGCACACGGCTGGGGCCTCCACGGCCAGCTCCACATGGCCGCAGTTGCGGCAGAACCAGAGAACCTTGTTGCCCTTTTTGAAGACCTCACCGTTTTTCAGATTTTCCAGCAGTTTCAGATAACGCTCCTCGTGGGCCTTTTCGATTCTGGCAACGCCCTCGAACTGAGCGGCCAGCTCCAAAAAGCCCTCCTCCTCGGCGGTGCGGGCCATTTCGGCGTACATACTGGTCCACTCCTCGTTCTCTCCGGCAGCGGCGGCCACCAGATTTTCGGCGGTGGTGCCGATGCCATCCAACGCCTTGAACCACAGCTTTGCGTGCTCTTTTTCGTTCAGGGCCGTTTCCTGAAACAGAGCCGCGATCTGCTCGTAGCCCTCCTTTTTCGCCTTGCTGGCATAGTAGTCATACTTGTTCCGGGCCTGAGACTCTCCGGCAAACGCCTTCCACAGATTGGCCTCCGTTTTGCTTCCCTTCAATTCCATATTTCTGCTCCTTTCCAAATTCATAATTAGAAATTATTCCTGATAATTGTATTATACAGGAAGAAAACAGATAAAGCAACTGTTTTTTCCTGATTGGTTTGCCTTCCAATGGGGAAAATAGGCGTGGGTATCGCATTGACTCCGCAGAAAAGGAGGAAAGAGGATGAAACGAAGCGTTTCGATTTTGCTGGCAGCCTTGACGCTGGCGCTGGCGCTCAGCTCCTGCGGCAGCAAAAATAGCGGGAACACAACCGATGACAGCCATCAGCAGGAGAGCGGGATGCTGGACCGGGATGACAATACCGTTACCGCGCCGGACACCAATCCGGGTCAGTCTCCGGCCAATACCGATGAATCCGTAACGGAGGGCGTTCCCATGGACCAGATGCTGGAAAACGCCAAGGCCCGTGACCGGGACGGTGATCTGCTGGACGGCGAAAACGCCGTTACCCCCGGCGCCGACCGCTGGTAGGGCAGTGGGCTTCAAAGAGACAGGCATCGGCTGCCGGAGCTTCACCGGCGGCGGATGCTTTCTCTTTTCCAGCGGACATTTTTCTGCTATAATAACAGCAAATACATTTCAGTCCGACAGGAGGCGCTTTATGGCCAACAGCTTCAGCATGGAACCCATCGCCCACATCCGCAGTGATTTTGCCGAAAAGTTCGGCGTTCCCCGGCAGAGCGGTCTGGTGGACGCGCTGGAGGCATCCATCGTATTTACACCGCCCTACCGCAGCCCGGACGCCCTCCGGGGACTGGAGGATTTTTCCCACCTCTGGCTCATCTGGGTTTTTGACCGGGCGATTCGGGAGAGCTGGTCTCCCACAGTCCGCCCGCCCCGGCTGGGGGGAAATGCCCGTATGGGCGTGTTCGCCACCCGCTCACCCTTCCGGCCCAACCCCATCGCGCTGTCCTGTGTGAAGCTGGAGGGCATCGAGCAGACCGCCGAGGGGCCGGTGCTCCGGGTGCGGGGTGCCGATTTAGTGGACGGCACGCCGATTTTGGATATCAAGCCCTACATCCCATACGCCGACTGCCACCCGGACGCGCTGGGCGGCTTTGCCGCTGTACCGGCAGGGGAGAGCCTGACGGTGGAGATTCCGCCGGAGCTGCTGGAACGGATTCCGGCCCAGCGGCGGGAGGCGCTGCGGGGCGTGCTGGCACAGGACCCCCGGCCCCATTACCAAAATGACCCGAACCGCGTTTACGGCTTTCCTTTTGCCGGAATGGAGGTGCGCTTCACGGTAGAGGGGAAGATCCTCCGCGTCCGGGATATCCTGCCCGCCAAGCCTGAAAAGGAATGACCGTTCGGAATTTCACTTGTAATTTGATAACATAGTGGTAAAATTGGTTTATCGGAACATATTTGACGGGAGGCGTTTTTATGCTGATATCCACAAGAGGACGTTATGCGCTGCGAATCATGCTGGAGCTGGCGCAATACGATAGAGGAAAGTACATTCCGCTGCCCCTGATCGCGGAGCGGCAGGAGATATCCGAAAAGTATTTGGAGAGCATCATTTCCGTGCTGGGCAAGGCCGGACTTGTGGAGGGCCTGCGGGGCAAAGGCGGCGGCTATCGCCTCAGCCGGGAGCTGAAGGACTACTCCGTGGGGGAGATTCTGCGGCTGTCCGAGGGGTCGCTGGCCCCGGTTGCCTGTCTGGACGGTGAGGTGAACCGTTGCCCCCGGGCGGAAAAGTGCCAGACGCTCCCGGTCTGGGAAAAGCTGGACGAGCTCATTAACGGCTATCTGGACAGCATTTCGTTGGCAGACCTGCTGCATCAGGTCAAGGATACGGATGTGGGGCCGTGCTGTCTGTAAAAAAATTATAAACCTATTGACAAAGTATGCTTCAAAGCATATCATATAAACATACCTAATCAGTAGGTGATTGCCATGACTCTCTTAACCAAACTCCCCTCTCCTGATTTTCGATGTTGAAGGCTGCGGTCCATTTTTAGAAGCCTCAACCTTTAATATCAAAAGGAGAACACATTATGTCTAATATTTATACCTCTGCCGATCAATTAGTCGGCCATACGCCCCTGCTGGAACTGACGCATATCGAAAAGGCCCACAGCCTGAAGGCTCGTGTGCTGGCGAAGCTGGAATATTTCAATCCTGCCGGGTCCGTAAAGGACCGCGTGGCGGTGGCCATGCTGGATGACGCTGAGAAGCGGGGCGTTTTAAAGCCCGACTCCGTTATTATTGAGCCTACCTCCGGCAACACGGGCATCGGTCTTGCCTCCGTGGCGGCCGCCCGTGGCTACCGTGTCATCATTGTGATGCCGGAGACCATGAGCGTGGAGCGGCGGCAGTTGATGCGTGCCTACGGCGCGGAGCTGGTACTCAGCGAGGGCGCCAAGGGAATGAAGGGCGCCATCGCCAAGGCGGAGGAGCTGGCGAAGGAATACCCCAACAGCTTCATTCCTGGCCAGTTTGTCAACCCCGCTAATGTGCAGGCCCATTATATCACCACCGGCCCCGAAATCTGGGCGGATACCGATGGCGCTGTGGATATTTTGGTAGCCGGTGTCGGCACCGGCGGCACTATCACCGGCACGGGCCGCTACCTCAAGGAGCAAAAGCCTGCGCTGAAGGTCATTGCGGTGGAGCCGGCAAGCTCCCCGGTGCTCTCCACCGGTATGGCAGGAGCTCATAAAATTCAGGGCATCGGCGCCGGCTTTGTGCCGGAAATTCTGGATACCACCGTTTATGATGAGATCATTCCCGTTGCCAATGAGGACGCCTTTTCCACAGGCCGCGAGATCGGCCGGCATGAGGGCGTGCTGGTAGGAATTTCCTCCGGCGCCGCCGTGTGGGCGGCGATTGAGGCGGCAAAGCGGCCGGAAAACGAGGGCAAGACCATTGTGGTCCTGCTGCCGGACACCGGCGACCGCTACCTTTCCACGGAACTGTTCGCGCAGTAAAAAGGGCGTGCCCCATGCTGAACTATGCGCGGTTAAAGGAGCGGCAGCTCCATCTGCTGGCGCTGCTTCGCTTCCTGCTGTATCCCAATGTATTCGCCCCTGCGGCGGAGGTTCATACCAAGGCCGAGGCGGAGTCCGCCGTGCGGACGCAGCTTCGTGATATTTTAGAGCTGATCTGCCCGGATATTTCGCCGGAGGACACGGCAAACACATTGCTGGTTCGGCTCCCGGCTGTCCGAAAAATGCTGGATACCGATGTGCAGGCGGCTTACGAGGGCGACCCCGCCGCCACCTGCCGGGAGGAGGTCATGCTGGCCTATCCCGCCTTTGAGGCCATCAGCGTATTCCGAATCGCCCACGAGCTGTACTGCCTGCATATCCCCATGCTGCCCCGGATGATGACGGAGTACGCTCATTCCGTGACCGGTATCGACATTCATCCCGGCGCGGAGATCGGTCCCTACTTTTTCATTGACCACGGCACCGGTGTTGTTATTGGCGAGACCACCGTCATCGGCGCCCATGTTAAACTCTATCAGGGTGTGACACTGGGAGCGAAGAGCTTTGCTGTTCAGCCGGACGGTACGCTGGTCAAGGGCCGGAAGCGCCACCCGGACATCGGCAGCAATGTGGTCATTTACGCCGGAGCCACCATCCTTGGCGGTGACACCAAAATCGGTGACGGCTGCGTCATCGGCGGCAACGTCTGGCTGACCCATTCCGTAGACCCCGGCAAGCGGGTATTGACCGCCCGGGAGCAGACGGAGCTGATCACTGCGGATATCTGATTTTTTCATACCCCTCCATTGCGTAAAGGGCAATACGGCTCTGCGGCAGTCTGCCGCGGGCAGCGTATTGCCCTTTGCGCGCGGAAAAATCTCTGTAAAGGAGACTGCCCTATGACCGTTTACGCGGACAACGCCGCCACCACAAAAATGAGCCGCGCTGCCATTGACGCCATGCTGCCGTATCTGGAGGGCTGCTTCGGCAATCCCTCCAGTCTATACCGCATGGGGCGGGAGGCCGCCGGGGCGCTGCAAAGCGCCCGGGAGACCGTGGCAGACTGTCTTGGCTGTACGCCACGGGAGCTCACCTTTACCTCCGGCGGCAGCGAGGCCGATAATCAGGCCCTCATCTCCGCCGCCCGCATCGGCGAGCGCAGCGGCAAAAAGCATATTGTCTCCACCGCCTTTGAGCACCACGCCGTTCTCCATACGCTGAAAAGGCTGGAGGCGGAGGGCCTTACGGTGGAACTGCTGCCGGTGGGTCCCACCGGCACCGTTACCGCCGGACAGGTGGCGGCAGCCCTCCGGCCGGATACCTGCCTCGTGTCGGTGATGTGCGCCAATAACGAGATCGGCTCCGTGCTTCCCATTGCGGAGATCGGCGCCGTGTGCCGGGAGCGGGGCGTGCTGTTCCATACGGACGCCGTGCAGGCGGTGGGTCATCTTCCCATCAACGTAGAGGAGCAGAATATCGATTTGCTGTCTCTCTCCGGCCACAAGTTCCACGGCCCAAAGGGTGTCGGCGTGCTGTATGCCCGACGGGACGTTCCCCTGACTGCGCTCATTGAGGGCGGCGCGCAGGAGCGGGGCAGACGGGCTGGCACGGAAAACGTCCCCGGCGTCATGGGTCTTGCCGCCGCGCTGAAGGAAAGCTGTGCCCACCTTGCGGAAAACGCGGCCAAGGTCAGTGCTCTGCGGGACAGGCTCATTACCGGACTTTCCAAAATCCCCCACAGCGTTCTCAACGGAGACCCTGTCCACCGCCTCCCCGGCAATGTGAGCTTCTGCTTTGAGGGCGTGGAGGGGGAGAGCCTGTTGCTTTTGCTGGATCAGGCCGGAATCTGCGCTTCCTCCGGGAGTGCCTGTGCCTCCGGCTCGCTGGATCCCAGCCATGTTCTGCTGGCTATCGGACGCTCCCGGGAATTGGCCCACGGCGCTTTGCGCCTGAGTCTTAGCGAATGGAACACGCAGGCGGAGATAGACTATCTCATCCGGGAGGTCACCCGGGCGGTGGAGCGTCTGCGGAGCGCTTCTCCCGCATGGCAGGTGTGTCTTTCCGGCAAACAGCAATTCATTCTGTAGACCTGTGTACCCAAGGAGGAACAATATGGAATTTTTCAAGAAAGCGGCGGCGCTTGACCGCTTTTCCGGCTGTCGGGTGATGTGATGGGAAAGGTATTGATCGCGATGAGCGGCGGCGTGGATTCCAGCGTTGCCGCGTACCTTATGGGCCAGCAGGGCTGGGACTGCCTCGGCGCCACCATGACGCTGTACCGCAACGAGGACATCGGCATTTCCCGCAGCCGCACCTGCTGCTCGCTGGAGGATGTGGAGGATGCCCGGAGCGTGGCAAACCGGCTGGGAATGCCCTACTATGTATTCAACTTTTCCAATGAGTTCCGCTGTCAGGTCATGGACCGCTTCGCCGCGGCCTACGAGCGGGGGCAGACCCCCAATCCCTGTATCGACTGCAACCGCTACCTGAAGTTTCGGCGGCTCTATGACCGGGCGTCCCTGATGGGCTGCGATACCATTGCTACCGGTCATTATGCCCGCATTGAGCGGGAAAATGGGCGATATTTATTAAAAAAGGCGCTGGACACAAGCAAGGACCAGAGCTATGTGCTCTATATGCTCACGCAGGCGCAGCTATCCCATACGCAGCTCCCGCTGGGGGCGTTCCATAAGACGGAGGTGCGGGCCATTGCGGAGGAGCAGGGCTTTTACAACGCGAAAAAGCCGGACAGTCAGGACATCTGCTTCGTGCCGGACGGTGACTATGCCACTTTCATCCGGCGGCATACCGGAAAAACGGATGTCCCCGGCGACTTTACAGACGAGTCTGGCAAAATCTTAGGGCAGCACAAGGGCATCACGCACTATACCGTCGGCCAGCGGAAGGGCCTTGGCGTTCCCTCTAACGAGCCGCTGTACGTCAAGGCTATCGACCCGGCGCGAAACCGCGTGGTGCTCAGCGGAAACGCGGCTCTATATTCCCGGACGCTGACAGCCGGGGACCTGAACTGGATCGCGTGGGATACGCCGCCCCGGCAGTTTCAATGCAGCGCCAAGACCCGCTACCGCCAGACGGAGCAGCCTTGCACGGTGACGGTCACGGCGGAGGGCCGCGCAGAGGTCTGCTTCGATATGCCCCAGCGGGCCATCACGCCGGGACAGGCCGTGGTATTTTATGAGGGAGATACCGTCCTCGGCGGCGGTACGATTTTGTAAGTAAGGGCCGGGAGCATTTGCTCCCGGCTTCTTCATTTACTGCTCCAGATAGGCGCGGGGGTCCACGGCCTTTCCGTCCCGGCTCACCGCGAAGTGCAGGTGGGGCGCGCCGCTCTCTGCGGCGGCGGTGGTGCCGACAGCGCCGATGATCTGCCCGGCGGATACGCTGTCCCCGGTTTCTACCGTGGGCTTGGACTGCAAATTGGCGTAGGTGGTTTCGTAGCCGCCCTCGTGCTCCAGTACCACGGTGGTACCCATCAGCGCATCGCCCGTGACGGAGCGTACCGTCCCGGAGCTGGCCGCCAGCACAGTGGTCCCGGCCTTGGCAGCAATGTCAATGCCGTCATGGGTGCGCCAATCTCCCATTGTGGGGCTGTAAATTAGCTCCTCCATGGAAAAGGCGGTCAGAACCTCGCCCCGCAGCGGCTCCACAATGAGCTTGGGAGCCTGTGCCGCTACGGGAACGTCCTCCACCGGCAGCTCCGGCATTTCCGGCTTGTCCGCCGTGTCTACGGGGACGGGCTCCGGCTTCAGTGTTTCCGCCACCGGCTCCTCTACGCGCTCTGGCACCGTCACCGGCTGAGAGACCGCCGCCTGCGGCGTCACCGGGAGCTCTTGTACCGGCTCCGTGCCCTCTCCGCGCAGCAGCACCCAGCCGCACACGCCCACCACAGCGAGGCAGACCGCCAGCGTACCGTAAAAGCCCACGCCGGATAGCACCTGCTTCACATTTCTTTCCATAAAATTCCTCCCTTGCAGAAAATAGGTACGATGGGAGTATGGACGCGGGAAGCGGAAACTATACCGCTTTCGGGCAAAAACAGTTGCAATCTATGAAAAATCGCGGTATAGTAAGCGGGTAACTGCCGGCCAAGCCGGCTATTTTCCCGGCATTTCTTCGTAACCGTGCCCCGGGGCACGCCTCCCGTTCAAGACGGCAAACCACTTTGAAAGGGAGCTTTTCCATGAATGCAAATTCCAGAACCAAATTGCTGCTGCGCCATCTGACCTGCGCGGCTATGTGTCTGGCCCTGTGCCTGTACCTGCCGTTTCTCACAGGACAGATTCCACAGATCGGCCGGGCGCTGAGTCCCATGCACATTCCCGTGCTGCTGGCAGGCTTTCTCTGCGGCCCGTGGTGGGCGATGGTGGTGGGACTGGTGGCGCCCATGCTGCGCCACAGCCTGTTTTTGATGCCGCCGCTGGTCACAGCCATTGCCATGAGCTTTGAGCTGGCGGCCTACGGCCTGTTTTCGGGCCTTTTGTACCAGTTGCTGCCGAAAAAGCGGAGCAACATCTATGTGTCGCTGATTTTGGCCATGCTGGGCGGACGTATCGTCTGGGGCCTTGCCATGACGATCATCAGCGGCGTCACCGGCTCCGAGTTCGGCTGGGCGGCCTTCATCGCCGGAGCCTTTACCAGCGCAGTTCCCGGTATCATCGTGCACATTATCTTGATTCCTGTGTTGGTGATGAGCCTGCAAAAAGCAGGCTTTTTGAAAACGGAGCCCTGCGCCGCCTGATTTCCGCAGAGAAAAGAGCGACGTCCGCGCCCCCACACTTGAAAAAACGCCCCATGAGGGGATAGTGAAAAACAAGATTTTTCCGGCCAGCAGCCCAAACGCTGCTGGCCGCTTTTTGCGCGGCAGGGCAAAGCCTGCGCGCTTTCACCCTATTTTATCGCTGGCTGACCTCCCACGGCTCCTGAAAGATGAGATCATCCACATCGCCCAGCGGCTTTTTCGGTTCCATATCCACCCCTCCTTTGCAAAAAACAGAACTCCTACATGATATGCGCTCAAATGCGAAAAGTTGCACGAAAACGTGCAACAGACCTGAAAATTTTTTCAAGCGGGACACCGGCATTGCTCATAGCAGGCTGCGGCCTTCAAAAACGAGGCTGCAAAAGAAAATTGTTCACAGTCGGCAGGCTTTACAAAAACACTGGATATGTGTATAATATTCTTAATTATGTGCAAATGTGAGGAAATTGACCATGGAGATCACTCAGGGAGTTCGGTTCGACAGCCTGAAGCTGTCCCCCGAAATTCTGCGCGCTCTGCTGGAGCGCAATATCGTTCAATCCACCCCGGTGCAGGCCGGCTGCATCCCTCCCATGCTGGAATGGCGGGATGTGGTGGCCAAGGCTCCTACCGGCACCGGTAAGACTTTTGCCTACGGCATTCCCGTCGTGGAGCATATCGACCCTGCGGACGAAAGCGTGCAGGCGGTGATTTTGGCCCCCACCCGGGAACTGGCTATTCAGATCACCGATGAGCTGCGGGTGCTGTGTACCTACAAGCCCGGCGTCCGGGCCGTGTGCCTGTATGGCGGTGCCCCCATCAACCGGCAGATCGAGGCGCTGAAAAAGCGTCCCCAGATCGTTGTGGCCACACCGGGCCGGCTCTCCGACCACATGAAGCGCCACACGGTCCGGGTGGAGACCGCCCAGACCGTGGTGCTGGACGAGGCGGACCGGATGCTGGATATGGGCTTCATCCATGATGTGACCCGCCTGCTGGACAAGATGGACAAGCGGCGGAATCTCGGATTGTTCTCCGCCACCATTTCCCGGGAGGTCATGGATATCGCGTGGGTGTACCAGCGGGACGCTGAGGAGATCACCGTCCGGGAGGACGAGCAGAACAAGCCGGACATCAAGCAGTTCCGCATGGACGTCAGCTATGACGGAAAGGCGGAGGCTATTGCCAAAATTCTCACGGAGACCGGCTTTGACCGCTGCATGGTGTTCTGCAATACCAAGGGCAACACGGAGCGCATCACAAAGTTTCTGCAGATGCGGGGCATTGACGCCCAGTGCATCCACGGCGACATCCCCCAGAAAAAGAGGGAGCAGGTCATGGATTTGTTCCGCAAGGGGAAACTCCGGGTGTTTGTCTCCACAGACGTTGCCGCCCGGGGCATTGATGTAGACGATGTGGACATTGTATTCAACTGCGACATCCCCGACGAAAATCAGGACTATGTCCACCGCATCGGCCGTACCGGCCGGGCCAAGCGGCAGGGCGTAGCCGTGAGCTTTGTGGCGGATTTTCCCTCTAAAATCCGCATGGATGACATCGCTAAGAACACTCGCAACGAAATTCTGCCGGTGAAATTCGACGATGACGGCAAGCTGACCATGGCTTAAAGCAAAGGAGTCCTTATGAAACTTCGCAAAAGGCTGGCGGCTCTTGCTCTTGCGGCGCTGACGCTGCTTACCTGCCTTACGGGCTGCGGGAGCGCCGGTGATGACGGAGACCGCCTTTCCCTGTCCGTCCGGGTGGGGGACAAGCCCGCCACCTATGACCCCATTTACGCCGAGGAGATCGGCGACCAGACCATTTTAAATCACCTCTATGAAAACCTCATGCGGTTGGAAAAGGACGAAAACGGCCAGATTACCGCTGTGAGCGGCGCCGCAAAGAACGTGGATGTCAAGGAAAACGCCGATGGCACCGTGACCTATACCTTCCGTCTGCGGGGCGGGAAATGGTCCGATGGCGTTGAGGTCAAGGCCGGGGATTTCGTGTATGCGTGGCAGCGCTTGGCGGACCCGGCCACCGCGTCGGTCTACGCGCCGCTTTTGTCCATTGTCAGCGGCTATGAGCAGGCCCGCGCCTCCGGGGATATGTCCCTGTTGGCGGTCAGCGCTAAAAACAGCAGTACGCTTACCGTCACGCTGGACGGTCACTATGACTGGTTTTTGCGGGAGGTCTGTACCTCCATTGCCACCATGCCGCTGCGGCAGGATGTGGTCAAGCGGCTGAAGGAGGCGGCGGACGCCGTGAACGAGGTGAAGCCCGATTCGGATTCTTCCGCCCGCTGGTGGTCCGACCCCACCATGCTGGTGACCAACGGTCCCTACACGGCGGAGACCCTGACCGGGAGTACCCTGACCCTGACGGAAAACGCCAATTACGGCAAAAAAATCACCGGCCCGGATGAGCTGGTGTTCCATTTCAGCGACGAGCAGACCGGACAGATTCTCTACGCGCAGGAGCTTGTAGACGCTGTGTGGCCTCTGAGCGAGGAGGAGATGGCGGCACGGATCACCGCCGATGAGACGTGGCAGGCAGATCCGGTGCTGGAGACCTACTCCGTCCTCTTTAACTGGAGCCGGCTGGAGGAAGACGGGATTCGCCGCGCCCTGAGCCTTGCCATTGACCGGGACGCCATCGCCGCACTGGCGGGCGTTACAGGGAAGCCTGCCGCAGGGCTTGTTCCCCCCGGCGTGCCGGAGGGGGAGCAGGACTTCCGCACCAGCGGCGGCGATTTGATCGACATGACCTCCGAGGGCTATGCCGACCGCTGCACGCAGGCGGTGCGGCTCATGCAGGAGGCAGGTTATGACCGGGGCTCCGATTTGGGTACGCTGGAATATCTCTACGCAGACGAGGGCACCAACGGCGCTGTGGCGGAGGCCCTGTGCCGGATGTGGCGCAGCGTGCTGGGCCTGAACATCACCCCCCGGGGCGTTACAAAGGCGGAGCTGATGACCGCGCTGCGCAGCGGCAGCTATATGCTGGCCGGTAGGGCCATTTCCGCCGTGTGCAATGACGCCGAGTGCTTTTTGATGGACTGGACCTCCGGCAATTCCGATAATCTGCTCCATTATGAAAACAGCGCCTTTGATACCCTCATGTCCATCATCGCCAAGGCCGAGGAGGGCTCCGCCCGCATGGGCTGTCTCCACGATGCCGAGGACCTGCTGTTGGAAATCGACTGTGCGCTGGCCCCGCTTTATACGGCGGGAACGGCGTGGGACCTGCGGGAAACCTATATGGGCGGCTTCCGGGACCCCCGGGGCTGGTTCGATTTCCGCGGAGTCTATCTGCGGCCCGTCACCGTACAGTAGACTACGCAAACTATTTTTGAAAATCAGGAGGCGGCTATGAACGGTAAAATTCTGGTAACGTCTTTTTCGGCCAGCGGCGTCACCGCCGGTGTGGCCCGGGAACTGGCGCAAGCCATAGGCGCGGACCTTTGTGAAATCGCCCCGGTCCAGCCCTATTCCAGCGCTGATTTAGACTGGACGAACAAGAAAAGCCGCAGCACGCTGGAAATGCAGGACCCCGCCAGCCGCCCGGCCATGAAGCCGCTGACCGTGGACCCCGCGCAGTATGATACGATTTTTGTGGGCTTTCCTATCTGGTGGTATGTGGAGCCCCGCATTGTGGACACGTTCCTTGATGGGGTCGCGCTGGAGGGGAAAACTGTGATCCCCTTTGCCACCTCCGGCGGCAGCGGCGTGGAAAATGCCGCCGCGCACCTGAAGGAGCTTTATCCCGCCGCTGATTGGCGTCTGGGTAAGCTGCTCCGCCGCGGAAACGCAGCAGCGTGGGCCAAAACGCTGTAACGCGCAAAAAGCAATATAACCACTTAATTCCGTATAAAAACTCCCTCTGTAAGAGACAGCCTGCTTTTGCTGTCTCTTACAGAGGGAGTTATCAATTTTTGCTGTATTTTTAAGCGCTTTCGGTCTCAGGGAGCGCCTTTTCTTTGTCCTTGTCCAGTAGGTCCGTCATGCTGTCAAGGCTGATGCCCAGCGTAGAGGCATTGTGCAGCAGGGCAGAGGTAGTGGGCTGAATCACGCCCGTCACGCCCAGAACAATGAGCATCAGGTTGAAGCCGACAATGAAGCGGTAATTGCGCTGGATGCGGCCCATCAATGCCTGAGAGATTTTCCGCAGCGTCACCAGCTCGAAAAGGTCCTCGGAGGCAATTGTTACATCGGCGATCTCACGGGCGATGGCGGCGCCGGTATTGATGGCGATGCCAACATCCGCCTCAGAGAGAGCCGGGGTATCGTTGACACCGTCGCCGATCATAATGACCTTCCGACCGGCGGCCTTTTCCTGCCGGACAAAATTGGCCTTGTCCTCTGGCAGAACCTCGGCATAGAACTGGTCCACGCCCACCTCCCGGGCCACGGCCTCGGCGGTGCGGCGGCTGTCGCCGGTCATCATGACTACCTTGGAGATGCCGCAGGCATGGAGCGCCTGAATTGCCTCCTTGGCCTCCTTGCGGAGAGGATCGGAAATGCAGATCACGGCGGCCAGACGTCCGGCGATGCAGAGGTAGAGGTGAGAATATTCCTCCGGCAGCGTATTGAACTTTTCCTGTTCGGCCTCAGGAACTACGCAGCCCTCGTCCTCAAAGACAAAGTGGGCACTGCCGATAATGACCTTTTTATCCTCAACGGTACTGGAAATGCCGTGGGCCACTACGTATTCCACCTGAGAGTGGTATTCCTTGTGGTCCAGCCCCAGCCGCTTGGCCTCCGCCACCACGGCGTTGGCAATGGAGTGGGGATAGTGCTCCTCAAGACACGCGGCCAGCCGCAGCATTTCGCTGGCGCTGTAGCCGTCAAAGGAGACCACCTTGGCCACAGTGGGCGTGGCGTAGGTCAGTGTGCCGGTCTTGTCGAACACAACGGTATCGGCATTGGCAACGGCCTCCATAAAGCGCCCGCCCTTGACGGAAATGTGATAGCCGCTGCTCTCCCGCATGGCGGAGAGCACGGCGATGGGCATGGACAGCTTCAGTGCGCAGGAAAAGTCCACCATCAGCACGGCCAGCGCCTTAATGGTGTTCCGGGTCAGAAGATAGGTCAGCGCCGTGCCGCCCAGCGTGTAGGGCACCAGCCGGTCCGCAAGGCGGGAGGCCTTGTCCTCCGCCGTGGATTTCAGCTTTTCGGACTCCTCAATCATCTTGACGATGCGGTCATACCGGCCGCCGCCGACAGCCTTTTCCACCCGGACAACGAACTCGCCCTCCTCCACCACGGTACCGGCATAGACATAGCTGCCGGCGCTCTTGGGGACCGGCAGGGATTCGCCGGTGATGGACGCCTGATTGACGGTGGCCTCGCCGGAGTCCACCTTTCCGTCCAGCGGAATCATGCCGCCGGTGCGGACCACGATGCAGTCCCCGGCCTTTACATCGCCGATGGGGACCAGCACCTCGCTGTCGGCGGTTTTCAGCCACACCTTGTCCACGTTCAGGGACATGGCCCCGGCAAGGTCCGCCACGGACTTCTTGTGGGTCCAGTCCTCCAGAATCTCGCCAAGGTTCAGCATGAACATCACAGAGCTTGCGGTCTCAAAGTCGCTCCGGAGCATGGACACCGTAACAGCGGTGGCGTCCAGCACGGAAACAGCCAGATGACCGTGGAGCAGAGCGCTCAGACCGGCCTTGATGTACTTGATGGAGCGGAACACGGCGATGAACGTCCGAATGGACATGGGCAGAAACAGCTTGCTGCCCGCCCGCCGCAGCACTGTGAATACCAGCTTGTCCTCAAATTCCCGGTTCAGCTCCCGGGAGCTGTGCTCCGGGGCCAGCGCCTCCGCCTTGTCATAGGAGAAAACGGACAGGGCGCGGAGCACGGGCTCCCGGCTGCCGGTATAGCGGATCACGGCGTCCCCGGTGCGGTCATAGACCTTGACGCCCTCAACGCCGGACGTCTTTTTCAGATATGCCTCCAGAATGTCGGCCTGCCGCAGAGACATGGCAGGCGCCGCCGCGTGAATCCGCAGGCGGCCGGGGCATTCGTGAAGAATGGTACATTTCATATATGTATGCCTCCAAAGAGTAAAAGAAGGAAAGCCGCCAGAGCGTGGCGGCTTTTCCGTGGATACCTGTTATTCCGCAGTCTCAGCGGAAGCCTCGGCGGCATCCTCCACGACCTCAGCCTCGGCAGCGGCGGCGCGCTGGTCATTGATGACCTTGGCGTCGGCCAGAATGTCTCCGGCACTCTCCTGCACGTTGGTGACAGTGGTCATCACACACTCCTTGGCCCGCAGGGCGGCGGCGGTGACCTCGGTGTAGACCTTACGGGCATCCTTGCTGGTGAGAACCTTGATACCGGCGGTGCCGAACAGCGTACCGGCGGCGAACAGACCCAACTTCTTGAAATTCATAATAAATACCTCCTGTTATTTCTTCTTCATGCCGGTGAACATTGTCAGGGCAAAGAAGATGACGGTGAGCCACGCGAATGCTTTATGCTGCTTCATATATGACCCCTCCTTTTTTGCAGACGCATTGTAACACGGGACTCGACAGAATGCAAGAGATTTTTGTGAACAAAATGTGAAAAGAGTGCGGTTTTTTTGAAAAAATATGAGTTAAATAAATAAAGCTTTCGGTTAATGTTCGCTAATTTGAGAAACCTAATCGCAAAAACCGGCGCGGTGGCGCGGAAGCCGGGAAATTTCGCGGCGGGAGGCTGCAGCGGCTTTACAAGCCGGGGGAGGCTCTGCTATACTATATTTTATAAAGGAAAGGATCGGTGATTCGTTATGCATCAGTTAGAAAAACAGTTCCATATCCGTTGCACCTCCGAGGACATCGGCCGTTACTGCATTCTGCCCGGCGACCCGGGCCGGGTGCCGGCCATTGCCGCACTGTTTGAGGACGCGCATCAGGTGGCCTATAACCGGGAATACAATGTCTGGACCGGCATGCTGCTGGGAGAGAAGGTCACGGCCTGCTCCACCGGCATTGGCGGTCCCTCCGCCTCCATTGCCATGGAGGAGCTGCATAAGTGCGGCGCGGACACGTTTATCCGCACCGGCACCTGCGGCGGTATTGATCTGAATGTGAAGTCCGGGGATATCGTGGTGGCTACCGGCGCTGTTCGCTTTGAGCACACCAGTCTGGAGTATGCCCCTATCGAGTTCCCCGCCGTGGCGGATTGGGACATTACCAACGCGCTGGCGGAGGCCACCCGGGCGCTGGGCTATCCTCTGCATTTAGGCGTTGTCCAGTGCAAGGACAGCTTTTACGGCCAGCATGACCCCAGCGCCTCCCCAGTGTATTATGAGCTGAAGCAGAAGTGGGAGAGTTGGAAGCGTTTGGGTGTCAAGGCCAGCGAGATGGAGTCCGCCGCGCTGTTCGTGGTGGCTGCCGCGCTGGGCTGCCGCTGCGGAAGCTGCTTCCATGTGGTATGGAATCAGGAGCGGGAGGCCGCAGGGCTGGACCAGACCATGAGCGAGGATACCACCGCCTCTGTGAAGGTGGCGGTGGAGGGGCTGAAGCGGCTCATCGAGGCTGACCGCAGGGCCGGACGGTAAGGAGGGACAGCAATGCCTGACCTTTCCAATTTTTTAGGGGCCTCTGTGGCCGGGTACAGTCTCGACAAGGTCCTCTCCGCCCTTGCAACGCTGCTGGTGTGCCTCATTGCGGTGAAGCTCATCATGAAGCTGCTCACCCGTCTGCTGAGCCGGATGCAAAAGCTGGGCGACCGGCTGCAAGGGCTCCTGCTTACCGCTGTCAAGGTCATTTTATATGTCCTGACGCTCATCATTACGGCGGAGGCGCTGGGCTTCAACACGTCCTCGCTGACAGCACTTTTGTCCGTGCTGACCTTGGGTGTTACCCTGGCGGCGGAGGACATCCTCGGCAATGTGGCCGGCGGGCTGGTGATTCTCTCCTCCCGTCCCTTTGCCCTTGGGGATTATATTGAGGCCGGCGGCGTATCCGGCACAGTCCGTGAGATCGGCTTGAACCGCGTGAAGCTGGAAACGCCGGACGGGCAGATGGTCCTGATGCCGAACAAGGAGCTCTCCGCCTCCAAGATCATCAACTATACCGTGCTGGGCCGCCGCCGGGTGGTGCGGACGGTCACGGCCTCCTATGATGCCCCCACAGAGGCAGTGAAGGCCGCCTGTATGGAGGCGGTGGAGGCAGCGGCGGATGTGCTTTTAGACCCGGCGCCCACCGTGCGGCTGACGAATTACGGCGCCAGCGCCATTGAGTATACCATCTGCTGCTGGTGCGCCCCGGAAAACTATTGGCCGGTGTACTTCTCCGTCAACGAAAATCTGCGGGACGCCTTTGCCCGCCACAGCATTGAGATGACCTATGACCATCTCAACGTGCATATTCTGGAAAAATAAGGAAGTGATCGTATGCCTGCCGTTTCTCTCCGCGTCGCGGCGCCAAGGAACATCTGACCGGCAACAGCCTCGGCTTTCACGAGCACATGGATTTTACGCTTGTGGGCGTTTTGCCGAAGTGCGGCTATCAATTCGGCTGCTGGTACGGCACGGCCCATCTGAATAAGGCGCTGGGGACGTATCCCACCCCGGCAGTCCCTATTCGGCCGTTCCCCGAAATCCGCAGCGATTTTGAGGCGTGGCTCAGGGAGCAGACAGCCCCTTTTAAGGGATAGCGGCAGGATTTCAGCAGCCCCGGTATGACCGGGGCTGCTTCCTTGTATAAGCCTATGTGAAATTGTGAACTTTTTGCAACTTGTCAGGGTGACATAATGATGTGGAAAACCGTGTGGAAAATGTGAAAAACTCTGCAATGGCGGTGAAAACGCCTGTGGAGAGAGCGGGGCAGGTAATATTACGCAACAACATTTCCGGGCGAAACGGCCCCCTTTCCGTCAAAAAGAGCCGCAGGAGGGGGGAACCCTTGAATTTGCAGCGGAATCGTGTTACAATGCCAACATATTGAAAATTTCAGCCCCATGGAGGAACTATGGCAACAAAAAAGCAGGATTACGGTAATGACAGCATTTCGTCCCTGAAGGGCGCGGACCGGGTACGCAAGCGTCCCGGCGTTATTTTTGGCTCCGACGGTCTGGATGGCTGTGAGCACGCGGTATTTGAAATTCTCTCCAACTCCATTGACGAGGCCCGGGAGGGCCACGGACGGACCATCATCGTCACCCGGTACGCCGACCGCTCCATTCAGGTGGAGGACATGGGCCGGGGCTGCCCTGTGGACTGGAACGAAAAGGAACAGCGCTACAACTGGGAGCTGGTGTACTGCGAGCTGTACGCCGGCGGCAAGTATGATAATCTCACCGGCGACAACTATGAATACTCTCTGGGCCTCAACGGTCTGGGCGCCTGCGCCACCCAGTACGCCTCCCGCTACATGGACGTCACCGTCTGGCGGGACGGCTTTGAGTATAAGCTCCACTTTGAGCGGGGCGAGATCGTGGGCGGACTGGAAAAAACGCCGCTGCCGAAATCGCAGGCGAAAAGGACCGGCACCCGCACCCGCTGGCTGCCGGATCTGGATGTGTTTACCGACATTGCCATCCCGGCGGAATATTTCACGGATATACTGCGCCGTCAAGCAGTGGTGAATGAGGGGATTACCTTCAAGTTCCGGGATCAGCAGGAGGACGGCTCTCTGCCTGAGGAGGATTTCGTTTACGAGCACGGCATCCAGGACTATGTGGCGGAGCTGGCCGGGGAGGGAGCCCTGACGTCCCCGGTATTCTGGCAGGCGGAAAAGCGGGGCCGGGATCGGGCGGACAAGCCGGAGTACAAGGTGAAGCTCTCTGCCGCCTGCTGCTTTTCCAACCGGGTGCAGGTCATTGAGCACTACCATAACTCCTCGTGGCTGGAGCACGGCGGCGCGCCGGAAAAGGCCACGAAAAGCGCCTTTGTCTCCGCAGTAGATAAGTACCTGCGGGATCAAAACAAATATCAGAAAAATGAAAGCAAGATCACATGGCAGGATATTGAGGACTGCCTGATCTTCGTCTCCAATAACTTTTCTACGCAGACCAGCTACGAGAACCAGACAAAAAAATCCATCACCAACAAGTTCGTGCAGGAGGCCATGACGGAGTTCCTGCGGACAAATCTGGAGATTTACTTCATCGAGAACCACTTCGACGCCGAGAAGATCGCCGAACAGGTCCTTGTAAACAAGCGCAGCCGGGAAAGCGCGGAGAAGCAGCGACTGAATATCAAGAAAAAGCTCTCCGGCAATATCGACATTTCCAACCGGGTCCAGAAATTTGTGGACTGCCGGTCCAAGGATGTGGAGAAGCGGGAAATTTATATCGTGGAGGGCGACTCCGCCCTGGGCAGTGTTAAGCTCAGCCGGGATGCGGAGTATCAGGGCATCATGCCCGTCCGGGGCAAAATTTTGAACTGCCTGAAGGCGGATTACGCACGCATTTTCAAAAGCGAGATCATTACCGACCTCATCCGCGTGCTGGGCTGCGGTGTGGAAATTCAGAATAAGCACGTAAAGGACCTGGCCGCCTTTGACCTTGCCAACCTCCGCTGGAGCAAGGTGGTCATCTGCACCGATGGCGATGTGGACGGCTTCCAGATTCGCACGCTGATTTTGACCATGCTTTACCGCCTGACGCCCAGCCTTATTGAAAAGGGCTATGTGTATATTGCGGAAACGCCGCTTTTTGAGATCAACTGCGGCGATAAAACGTGGTTTGCCTACTCCGATAAGGAGAAGGCGGAGATCGTAAAGTCGCTGGAGGGAAAGAAGTACAAAATCGACCGCTCCAAGGGCCTTGGCGAAAATGACCCCGACATGATGTGGCTCACTACCATGAACCCCGAGACCCGACGGTTGATCCGGGTCATGCCGGAGGACGCCGCCCGGACGTCCGAAGTATTTGACCTTCTACTGGGGGACAACCTGCAGGGCCGGAAGGACCATATCGCGGAAAACGGAGCAAGGTTTTTGGATTTGGCGGATATTTCGTGATTTCCGATGAAACCCCACTGATAGAATAAGGAATTTTTACTATGCCGAAAAAGAAGCAGCCGGAGGAAGCCCGGCACCCAGTTAATAACCCCAACGTCATGGGCCTTCATGCGGCGGTGGTGGAGCAGCCCATCACCGACACGCTGGAGACCAACTATATGCCCTATGCCATGAGCGTCATTGTCTCCCGGGCCATCCCGGAAATCGACGGCTTCAAGCCCTCTCACCGCAAGCTGCTCTACACCATGTACAAAATGGGCTTGCTGACCGGAGCACGGACGAAGTCCGCCAACATCGTGGGTCAGACCATGCGCCTGAACCCCCACGGCGACGCCGCCATTTACGATACCATGGTGCGCTTGTCCAAGGGCTACGGCGCTCTGCTGACCCCCTTTGTGGACTCCAAGGGCAACTTCGGCAAGTCCTACTCCCGGGATATGTCATGGGCTGCTCCCCGGTACACGGAGGCGAAGCTCTCCGCCATCTGCGGGGAGATCTTCAAGGACATCGACAGTGATACCGTGGACTTCGTGGATAACTATGACAACACCATGAAGGAACCGGCGCTGCTGCCCACCACCTTCCCCAATATTCTGGTATCTGCCAACAGCGGCATTGCCGTGGGCATGGCCTCCCAGTTCTGCGGTTTCAACCTGAAAGAGGTCTGCGATACTACGGTGGCCTACCTGAAAAACCCGGACTGCGACCTGACGGAAACGCTGCTGGCCCCGGATTTTCCCACCGGCGGCGAGCTGATCGCGGACAGCAGCGCCCTTCGGGATATTTACAATACCGGCCGGGGCAGCGTCCGGGTGCGGGCCAAGTACCGCTATGTCAAGGATGAAAACCTTATTGAAATTTATGAGATTCCCTATTCCACCACGGTAGAGGCGATTTTGGACAAGGTGGCGGAGCTCATCAAGGCGGGCAAGGCCAAGGAGATCGCCGATATGCGGGACGAGACGGACCTGTCCGGATTGAAGCTGGCCATCGACCTCAAGCGGGGCACGGACCCGGATAAGCTCATGGCTAAGCTCTACCGGCTCACGCCACTGGAGGACGCCTTTGCCTGCAATTTCAACGTGCTCATCGGCGGCAGCCCCAAGGTGCTGGGTGTCCGGCAGATTTTGGAGGAATGGACCGCGTGGCGCACGGAGAGCGTGAAGCGCCGGGTCTACTTTGTCCTCGGCAAGAAGAAGGACAAGCTGCATCTGCTCAAGGGTCTCAAGCGCATTCTGCTGGACATCGACAAGGCCATCAAAATTATCCGGGAGACGGAGGAGGAGGCCGAGGTCATCCCCAATTTGATGATCGGCTTCGGCATTGACCAGATTCAAGCGGAATACGTGGCGGAGATCAAGCTGCGGAACATCAACAAGGAATATATCCTCAAGCGCACCCGGGAGACCGACGCCCTGCGGGACGAGATCGAGGATCTGGAGGACCTTCTGAACAGCCCCCAGCGGGTAAAGAAGGTCATTGTGGAGGAGTTGAACGCCGCTGCGGAAAAGTACGGCGAGCCCCGCCGTACCACCATTGTCTATCCCCACGAAATTACGCAGTATACCCCGGAGGCGGAGCAGAAGGAGGAATATCCTGTATCTGTGTTCCTGTCCCGGGAAGGGTATTTTAAGAAGATCACACCTGCCTCTCTGCGGATGAGCAGCGAGCAGAAGTATAAGGAGGGTGATGCCCTCCGCCAGGGCTTTGAGACCACCTCCAATGCCGAGGCCATGTTCTTTACGGATAAATGTCAGGTCTATAAGACCCGCCTTGGCGAGTTCGATGATGCCAAAGCCAGTGTCCTTGGCGATTATCTGCCCACAAAGCTGAAGATGGACGCCGGGGAAAGCGTAATTTTCATGGTGCTGCCGGGGGCGGACTATGCCGGGAGCCTGCTGTTCTTCTTTGAAAACGGCAAGGCGGCCCGGGTGGAGCTGAAGGCGTATCAGACCACCTCTAACCGCCGCAAGCTCACCGGCGCGTACTCCGATAAAGCCCCGCTGGCCTGTATCCGCCGGCTGGACGAGGACTGCGAGCTGGCGGTCTATTCCAACGAGCCCCGCTGCCTGATTTTCCACACGGCGCTGCTGGCGCCGAAGACCACCCGTTCCGCACAGGGCGTGGCGGTGATGACGCTGAAGCCGAAATACCATCTGGAGTCGGTGCGGCTCTCCGATGAGACCGCCATTACCAACCGGACCCGTTACCGGGTGCGGGCGATTCCCGCCGCCGGGGCCTTAGTAAAAGAGGAGGACTCCGAGGACCAGCAGATCAGTCTGCTGTAAAGAGCGTGTACCTTCCGCATGGTAGTCGGACGTCTCTGCGGCATAAAAGACAAACAGACAATGAGGGGGAGAAGCTTTTGAAAAGGCAACTGAAAAGCTATGCCATCATAGCGCTGGGTGCGGTGATTTTCGCGCTGGCCTTTGACTGGTTCTTTGCGGCAAATGCCGTAGGCATGGGCGGCATCACAGGTCTGGCGCAGGCCATCAATGTCCTGCTGCCGGTGCTGCCGGTGGGTATTTTGACAATTCTGCTGAATATCCCGCTGTTTCTGGCGGGCTGGCGGTTCATCGGCTTCCATCTGCTGTCCTCCTCACTGTTTGCCATGGCGGTCAGCTCTCTTGCCATGGACGGAATTGCCCTGTTTTATACCTTTCCGCCCATGGATTCCATGCTGGCCGCAGTCTGCGGCGGCGCCATGATGGGAACGGGCCTTGGCATTGTATTCTCACAGGGGGCCACCACCGGCGGCACGGACATCGTGGCCCGCCTGCTGAAGCTGAAATTTCCGTGGCTTCCCATGGGCAAGCTGATACTAATCCCGGATGGTGTGGTACTGGCATTGACGGCCATCGCCTTTCAGCGGCTGGAAACGGCTCTCTATGGCGCGGTGGCCCTGTATGTGTCCAGCAAGGTTATGGACACGGTGCTCTACGGCATGAACGCCTCTAAGGTGGCGTACATCATTTCCGATGACTGGAAGGCGGTGGCAGACGCTATTTTGGCCTATGACCGGGGTGTGACCATTCTCAATGCCGCCGGGGCCTACACCGGCGCGGAAAAGCACGTTTTGCTGGTGGCGTTTCGTCAGCGGGAGATCGTGGAGATCAAGCGGCGCGTCCATGCCATTGACCCCGGCGCGTTTTTGATCGTCTGCGACGCCCATGAGGTCTTGGGCGAGGGCTTCCGGGAATATCAGAAGGAAGAGCTGTAAAGGAGAAGGGGCTATGACGGATTTTTCAAGGGTAAAACAGAATTTGGAGGCCCGGGGCTTCCGCGTCAGTGTATTCGCCACGGCGGCGGAGGCGGCGGACTATCTGGACAGCGCCATTGACAATACCTCCGTGGGCTTCGGAGGCTCCGTGACACTGGAGCAGATGGGTCTTTATGAGCGGCTGGAGCGGCATGACCGGGTCAACTGGCACTGGCGGCCCACGGTTGACGGAGCAGACGCCCGGCAGGCGGCCATGACAGCGGAGCATTACATTACCTCGGTAAACGGTCTTGCGGAAACAGGAGAGCTCATCAATATCGACGGTACCGGCAACCGCGTGGCATCCACACTGTACGGTCATAAAAAGGTCTGGTTCGTGGTGGGCCGGAACAAGCTGGCTCCCACGTATGAGGAGGCCCTCTGGCGGGCGCGGAATATTGCCGCGCCGAAGAACGCCCAGCGTCTGAAGCGGAAAACGCCCTGTGCGGTCAAGGCTGACCACTGCTATGACTGCAAGAGCCCGGAGCGCATCTGCCGGGGACTGGTGGTGCTGTGGGAGGCCATTGGCAGCATGGAGATGGAAGTGGTCCTCGTAGACGAGGCGCTTGGCTATTAAAATCGAACGGAGGGGACGCGGATGAAGGGTCAACGGTTGGCGGCGGCAGGGCTGGCGCTATGCCTGCTGACAGGCTGCGCCCCCTTGCTGGAGCGCTCCTATACCGTCTCAGAGCCCCACAGCAGCAAGCTCTGGGAGAGCGAGGCGGCGGGGACGCTTCGGGCGGAAAACCATCAGGACATTGTCAATGACCTGCTGATCTTGATCGGCCAGCACACGGAAAGCGCCGTGTTGCGCCTATACGGTTTTGAGGACGATCAGGCTGCCATGGAGCAGATGGATCAGGCCATGCTGGAGGTCCAGCAGGAAACGCCGCTGGGGGCCTATGCCGTGGAGTATATCACCGCTGTGGAGCAGCCCCAGCGGAGCTGCTATGAGATGAACGTCCAGATCAGCTACCGCCGCAGCGCCGAGCAGGTGCAGACCATTGTAAACGCTACCAGCCCCAGCGCTCTGCATGATCTGCTGACAGCGGCGCTGGACGGGGACCGGGCGGAGTTGGTGGTCCGCGTGAGCTATTGGCAGGCAGACAGCCGCGAAAAGGTGGAGCAGGCGCTCACGCAGGTTCGGCAGGAGCGCGGCGTCCCGGTGGAGACCGTGTGGCTGGTGCATTATTACCCGGAAACGGACCCGGTGGGAATTGTGGAATTTCTGCTGAAGCCGGCGGAGCAGACTGCGGCAGAACCGGCAGCCAATGAATTACCGGAAGAAAAAACGGAAAAATAGGAAAAACCTCTTGACAGAAACGAGCGTGCTTGCTATAATAACTACTGTTCTTGCGGGCTTAGCTCATCTGGTAGAGCGCCACCTTGCCAAGGTGGAGGTAGCGAGTTCGAGCCTCGTAGCCCGCTCCAAAAAAGAAACACCACCCATTGGGTGGTGTTTCTTTTTTGGAGCGGGCAAGTTTGCTTCGCAAACTTATCCTGCGGGGGGGATTAAAAAGCAGGGGAAACAGGCGATGCGCCGCCAGTGGCGGAAGAAGCGAGCCTGTTTCGAGGAAGCGGCGCTGTTTGTGGTTTTCAAAAGGCCACAAACAGCAATGCCGCGACGGTGTTCACCCGGCTAAGGTTTCCCCTGCAAACATCCCTGTCCTTGCGGACAACAGAAAGTATAGTATTTTTGGATTGCCGCTGATAGAAGTACGAACTCGCTGTCTCCACCTCAACACGTGAAGTGTGTTTTAAATCATGGAGGCCGGCAGGGTTCCTGTGAATTGCCAACGGCAATTCGTGGGATACCGGGAAGCGAGTTCGAGCCTCGGTTTTTGCAAACATCTCCTTCCCTTGCGGTGCGTGCAACTCTGTGCATCCGTTACCTTTACCCGTGTGCGGAGCGCACTTGAATCAGGGAGATCTGGTAGGGTTCTGCATCATCCTCACAAGATCCATAGCCCGCGGCGCTGCCTTCCGGCAGCGCCTTGCTCATTCCGCTGTTCGCCCTCTCCCCACTGAAATCGCTGCGCTGGGTTTCAGCGGGGGACTCCGTCGCAGTGATTCGTAGGATGTTGGAAATGAGTTCGGACCTTGTTCTGCAATCCGCATACGGAAATGCCAAGAATTCGTTTAAAAACGCAAAAATAACAGCAGAGCATCCAACTGGATGCTCTGCTGTTATTTTTATAGGGGTAGGTATCTCTGCTTTACAGCTTTGCCAGCGCCTGATCGAAATCGTTCAGCAGGTCATCGGTGTCCTCAAGGCCGGAGGAGAGGCGAATCTGGCCCATGGTGATGCCAATAGCCGCCAGCTCGTCGGGGCTGAGATCGCGATGAGAGGCTCTGGGGGGATAGGTCAGCGTGGTGCCGACACCGGCCAGCGTGGGAACAAAGCGGACCAGCTGCAGATTGCTGATGAGCTTGTCGATCTCTTTCTGACCGCCCTTGAAGTTCACGCAGAGCATACCGCCGTAGCCGTTGCCCTCGAACTGCTTGTCGGCCAGCGCCTTGCTGGGAGAGGACTCCAGACCGGGATAATAAACCTTTTCCACCTTGGGATGGCTCTCAAAGAACTTGGCCAGCGCCATGCCGTTTTCCGCCATCTTCTTAACACGCAGAGGCAGGGTCCGCAGGCTCCGGGCCAGCAGCCAGGACTCCGTAGCGCCCAGATTGGCACCGTAGAGGCCGAGGTAGAAGCTCAGGGACTTGATGATCTCCTCGGAGCCGATGACCGCGCCGCCTACCAGATCATCGTGGCCGCCGAGATACTTGGTGGCGCTGTAGATTACAAGGTCGGCACCGAACTTGATGGGCTTTGCGATGATGGAGGTGGCAAAGGTGTTGTCGATGAACAGCTTTGCGCCGTGGGCGTGGGCAACATCCGCCAGATGCTGAATATCGGGTACGCTCATCAGAGGATTGGCGATGGTCTCGCCGTACACCAGCTTGGTGTTGGGACGCATATAGTCCGCAACATCCTGCGTGTTGAAGTCGATGAAGGTGGTCTCCACGCCCCAGCGCTTCAGCTCGTGCTTGAGGTAGTAGAACGCCTCGCCGTAGATGATGGGGGAGGCCACGATGTGGTCGCCGGGCTTCACCGTTGCCAGAATGGAGGTGGTGATGGCCGCCATGCCGGAGGAAAACACCAGACCCTTCTCGCCGCCCTCACCGGCCGCCAGAATTTGAGAGGTGGCGTCGGCGTTGGGGTTGCCAAGACGGAAATAGGCATAGCCGGGAGCGCCCTCGTCGCAAATCTTATCAATGGGATCAATGGAGTCGAAAATGTAGGCAGAGGACAGATAGATGGGGAAGGTCTCCGGCACTGTCAGCGCCTTGTTCAGCTCGTAGCACAGCTCACCATTGCCGGTGTGGACGTATTTGGTTGCGTCGCCCTTTTCAATAGACATATAATCCTCCTTACGCGCTTTGCGCGTTCCAATTAAAATGCGGTATCAGATTTTTTCAGAAACTCACGCGAAATCAGGTCTCCGTGCGGCCCTTGCCCTTTCCGGCGATGAGACCGACGATGAAGCCCACCACAGCGGGAACGATCCAGCCGAAGCCCAGAGCATAGAGGGGGATGTGGTTCATAACGGGATCGAGGAAGCCGAAGCCGTACTCGTGGGGCAGGTCCAGAATGGCGTACACCACGGTGAAATACACAGCGCCCTTAAATGCGCCGTCATTGGGAATCTTCTTCTCGAAGATGCCCAGAATGGTCATTACCAGCGTGATGGGATAGAAGAAGGAGAACCAGGGGGAGGTCAGGCTCACGATGGTATCCAGACCGAAGCTGGCGACGATGGTGGTGACGATAGGGACGATCATGACCAGAACCTTGTAGGACAGCTTGCCGTGGGTGGCGGTCTCATAGAAATCTGCCACTGCGGTGATCTGGCTGATGGCGGTGGTGAGGCAGGCCAGCACCACGGACAGGCACAGGCCGTAAATCGCGATCTGGCCGCCGCTGGAGCGGATGATCGCCAGCAGGAGGTTGGCGTTGCTGATGCTGTCGGGCGTGTACTCGGTGCTGACGCAGGCGCCCATATACAGCAGACCGCCATAGACGACAGCCAGGCAGACGGCGGCGATCAGGCAGGCCCGGACATGGGCATTGCGGAAGGCTTCACCCTCGTAGCCCTTGCGCTTGATGCTGTCAAAGAACACGCCGGCAGCCAGAAAGGACACCAGAACGTCGCCGGTGCTGTAACCGCCAAGGAAGCTGTTGACAAAGGCGTTATCCACGGAGGCGGCGCCGGGAGTACCGATGGGGCTGACAGCGCCCTTGACCACCAGAATGAACAGGATGATGGTCATAACAGGAGTCAAAATCTTGCCCACATTGTCCAAAGCGGTACCGCGGTCCTTAGCGAACAGGAACGCGATCACGAAGTAGAGAATGACGAACACCAGATACGGTGCGCCGGGCCAGATGCCCTGAAGGCCCATCTCAATGCCGACGGCTGCGGTTCTGGGGATGGACACGCAGCAGCAGAGGATCATGATGGCGCCGATCATGACGGTGTAGAACTTCTTGTTCACATGGTCGGAGATTTTCTGGACAGAGCCGCACATACCCAGCACAATGATAGCCAGAATGGGCAGACCCACGCCGGAGGCCAGCATACCGATCATGCCGCTGAGCCAGTTGCTGCCGCTTTGCAGGCCCAGCATCGGCGGGAAGATCAGGTTGCCCGCGCCGAAGTAGGAGGCGAAGAACGCCAGACCTACGAATAGGACGTCTGTGAATTTGATTTTTTTCTCTTGCATAAATAAGTTCCTCCCTATTTTCCTATTTTGCACACTGAAAAACTGAGAACCGTTTGCTGACTTTTATGATAGCGGCTGAAATCGCGTTTGTCCAATAAACCGATGTTATGAACTGCAATTACTTTTGTATATATCGACCTATAATCACCTGTTTTTAAAAAACTGTTGTTTAGTATCACGAAAATGTTTGTTTTTTTAAAACAGACTATTTTGGTATGATTATAGTTGCACATTTTGGAATTCTTGTGCTATAATACAAGAAATCCATCGAAAAACGAGGAAAGGTTGGCAATTTGTCATGACGCTTCTTCAGTTGAAATACATTTCCACGGTGGCTAAATACGGCTCTTTCTGTAAAGCAGCCCAAGCGCTGTACGTATCACAGCCCGGAATCAGCAAAATGGTCTGTGCGCTGGAGGAGGAACTGGGAATTACCATTTTTGTCCGCTCCGCTGCCGGCATCACCTTGACGGCGGAAGGCCGGGAGCTGCTGAATATGGGGGAGCGGCTGCTGAAGGACGCCGAGCATATCTCCCGGCACTTTACGCAGGACATGGGTAAGACCCATGAGACCCTCAGCGTCAGCAGCCAGCATTATTGCTTTGTGATTGATGCCCTGATGGATTACCAGCGCGCCAGCAAAAAAGATGACTATACTTATAAGCTGTTAGTGGGACAGGGGCCGGAGGTCATCCAGCAGGTGTCGGACAAGACCACAGAGCTGGGCGTCCTCTTTATCAGTGACCGCAGCCGCAAGCACATGAACCGTGTTTTTGGGGACAACCATTTGGAATTTCACCCGCTGGTCAACAGCAAGCCATATGTGTTCATCCACGAAACCCATCCGCTGGCAAAAAAGTCCGTGCTGACGCTGGAGGAGTTGCAGCCCTATCCCTGCATCATGTATGAGCTGGACTCCGATTCTCCCTCCGTTTTGCAGGAGGAAATGCTGCTGCCGGACTTTTATCCCCGGAAGGTGAACATCATCAGCGGCCTTTACCAAAGCATGATGGTCATGAAAGAGTGTCAGGGCTATGATTTGGGGACCGGCACGGTCTCTGCCGGAAACCGAGAGCTGGGCGTTGTAAAGCGGCCCATCGTGGGCTATGATGATGTGATCACCATCGGCTGGATTTGCCAGAAGGGCCATACGCTGTCCCGGCCGGCGGAGGAGCTTGTCAAGCTGCTCCAGCGCCACTGCTGCGATGTGCCGGAGACCTGAATGGAAAAATAATTGGTTATGACCGGCAATAACATCACGGTATTTCCGTAACCCCTGTGATTTGTGCTATGCTTTTCTCAACCAAAATGGTAGGTTTTAGAAAAACCGCACAAATTTTAGGAGGTATACGCATGAGCCAGTTAGTTTTGAAGCATCCTGACCTGAAGCATGAGGAATTGAAGTTCAACACCGTAGAAGTCCACGCCGGTGAGCCCCGGGATATGTACGGCGCTTTAATTCCTCCCATCTACCAGACATCCACCTTCTATTTTGACTCCACGGACGATGCTGTGAAGGCCTGTGACGATTACGCCGAGAGCTTCGCCTACAGCCGCATCACCAACCCCTCTGTGGATTATCTGGAGCAGAAGCTGGCCGCGCTGGAGCATGGCAAGGGCGCTGTGGCCTACGCTTCCGGCATGGGCGCTGTTTCCGGCGCGATTTTCGCTCTGCTCAAGGCCGGCGACCACGCCATCTTCACCAAGGCCAAGTATTCCGGCACGGAGGACGTGACCAGTGACTGGCTGCCTCGCTTCGGGATCGCCCACGATACCTTTGACGCCGCTGACCTCAGCCAGTTGGAAAAGCTCATTAAGCCCAACACCAAGCTGATCTATGTGGAGTCTCCCGCTAACCCCACCATGGTGCTGGTGGATATTGCCGCCGTGGTGGAGAGCGCCCATAAGCACGGCATCAAGGTCTTTATCGACAACACCTTTGCCACGCCCTACAACACCACCCCGCTGGATCTGGGCGTGGATGCAGTCATCCACAGCCTCACCAAATACATCGGCGGCCACGGCGATCTGCTGGGCGGCGCGGTTGTTTCCAACGATGAGCAGTTCCTGCGCGAGTGCCGCTTGGGTACGTTGATGCATTTCGGCTCCGTGATGGCTCCCTTCACCGCATTTCTGGTGTGCCGCGGCCTCAAGACGCTGGGCGTCCGCATGAAGCAGTACAACGAGAGCGCTCTGAAGATCGCCAAGTGGCTGGAGGCCAATCCGAAGATCGAAACGGTCCGCTATCCCTTCCTGGAATCCAATCCCCAGTACGCCATTGCCAAGAAGCAGATGAAGGGCGGCGGCGGCATGATCTCCTTCGATGTGGCAGGCGGTCTGGAAGCAGGCAAGAAGTTCATCAACAGCCTGAAGCTCTGCACGCTGGCCGTGTCTCTGGGTGATACGGAAACGCTGGTGGAGCAGGCTGCCGCCATGACCCACACCATGATTCCCAAGGAGATCCGCGAGGCGGCCGGTATTACCGATGGTATGATTCGTATGTCCGTTGGTCTGGAGGACCCGGACGATATCATCGCCGATCTGAAGCAGGCGCTGGGCGACTAAGTTCAACTGTCTACACTTTTCTCCATATCCCCTTCTCTTTTGAAAAAGAAGCACGCCTCCGGACAATCCCGGGGGCGTGTTTCTTATTATATAAAGCAAATTTTTGCTTTTTAAACTATCCACACAAAGCATTGTTCCCCAAGAAGCGCAGACAGCGGTGAACATTTTGCTCACCGCTGTCCGCGTATGCCTCACTGCGGCCTCCGCCGCCTGAAAAGGAGGTTATTTCCCCTGATTTGCCCGGTAAAGGAACGTAACGATCTGGGCGCGGGTGCAGGTATTGCCGGACAGAAGCTGTGTGCCGCTGCCCTGCATGATGCCCTGGCTCAGTGCCCAATTCATGGCGGACACCGCATAACCGGGTACGGAGGCGGCGTCCGCAAAGCCGGAGATCAGGTCTGCCAGCGTCACAGTGTCCATCCCGCTGGCTACCGCATAGCGGAATAGGAATGCAACTGCCTGTGCGCGAGTGCAAGCCGCATCCGGGCCGAAGGTGATATCACCGATACCGGTGGTGATGCCCTCGCTCAGCGCCCAGCGGACAGCTTCGCCGTAGTACGCGTCCTCGGCAACATCTGTCATGTTCATAGCGTAATTCACCACAGGAGATCCAGCCGCACGCCACAGGAAAGTGACGATCTGACCTCGGGTGCAGGGCTGGTTCGGTGCAAAGAGGCTGTTACCAACGCCGCCGGTGATGCCGTTGTCCACGGCCCATTTCACCGCGTCATAATAGTACGCGCCGTTGGGCACGTCATAGAAGAAGTTCAGAACGCTGTTGTCCTCCATGAAGGTAACCTTGACCTCAACTCTGCTGCCGGGCATGGTGAAGGTGTATTTCCCATTGCCCCTGTCAGTGAGCTTGAGGTCATTTCCGTTCCTGTCGGTGGCGGAAATGGTTTCCAGCACATAGCCGCTGTCGGGTTTCACCGTGATCGTCACGGTGCTGCCCGCAGAGGCGTTCTTCGGGCTGACGGCGATCTTGCCGTTCTCCGCGACCGGCGCGCTGACGGCATAGGTCGGGTCGCTGTCGTCATAGCTCGGGGCGGGCGGGTTCGCCGTCCACTTGGCGTAGAGCGTCGTATCCGCCGTTACGGTGTCATTGGCAAAATCCCACGGGGTCTGCAACGTGCTGTCCTTGTACCAGCCGCCGAAGGTATAGCCGGACTTCGTTGGGTCGGCGGGCTTGGTGACGGTGCTGCCAGCATCGACGATCACAGGGTCTACCGCGCTGCCGCCGCTGGTTTCAAAGGTGACGGTATAAGTCCGTACCCACTTAGCCGTGAGCGTCATGGCGCGCGTGACCGTATCCGTGTCGAAGTTCCATTTGGCTTTGCTGCCGCTGTTATCGTAATACCAGCCGCCGAAACGATAGCCCTCCTTGGTCGGGGCGGCGGGCGCGGTGAGTTTGACGCCGTTATCGATGATTGCCGTCGTTCTCGTGCCCTCGTTATCAAAGGTCACGATGAATTTCAAGTTGGGAATCGAAACGCCCTCGGCGATCGTGCCGTCCTCGCCGTTGATGACGGTTCCGCTAAATGTGCCGCCGCTGATGGTACCGTTGTTGATGACCTCGCCGGTAAACTTGCCCTTTTCGATGATGCCGTTGTTATTGAGCACAGAACCCTTAAACTCGGTGACGCCCTCATCGCTACCGGTGATCTTGAGCGTGGCTCCATGATTTGAGGCACTATTGAGCACCACTTCGCCCGCGATCACGCCGCCGTTGGCATACAGATTTTGGGAAACAATGAAATCGGGACCCACCTCCATGTATATGCCGCTTCCGACAGCAGCGGAGCAGTCTTTGTCAACCTCCGCAAGGCCCGCTATGGTAAGGGTTCCTTCAGCAAATATACCGCCGCCATGGGTCACTCCGCCGGCGGTATTCTCGGCGCTGCACTTCCGGATGGCAGCCTGATCCTTTAGGGTGAGTGACGATCTGCTGCTGACAAGGACGCCGCCGCCATAGCTCTTTGTCCAACTATTTTGAGAAGATGCCGTCACTTTGCAGTTCTCGATCACGGCACTGCCGCTCATGGTAAATTCAGTATTTTTGTTGTGGTGGGACACATAGACGCCGCCGCCCGCGGCGCGCCCGCTGCCCGTGATGCATTCGCAATTGCTGATGGCCGCATTACCGGACATGGTAAATGCTCCGAGAGCATACACGCCGCCGCCTGGTGCATACGAGGAGTCTTTCGAGGCGGCTTTGCAGTAGCGGATAGCGGCGCTGCCGCTCATATTGAAAACGGCATTATTATCCCTCATATACACGCCGCCGCCGCGGTCCGCTGCACAACCGATGATGCTGCCGCCGGTCATGACAAATTCGCCCGCAACATACACACCGCCGCCGTAGACCGCCGAGCAGCCGACAATATTGCCACCCTCCATGGTCAGTTTGCCGCCGGGCTTGATATAGACAGCGCCGCCATAGTATGCGTCGTAGACATTAGCGCCGCTACCGAACTGGATCGGATATCCCGTGCCGCCGGTGATGACGCCGCCGGTGACGGTCTCTGTGCCGCTTGCCTCGTCCAGCACCCACAAGCCGTCGCTGTTCGGGGCAAATTTGTGCGTCGCGTTTGACCCGCTGTCCTTGATGGTCAGGTGAGCGCCGTCCTCCACGACCAATGGACTGCCGTGTACTTCGTCGTTTTTATACTGGAGTACATGGCCGTTCAGGTCGAGGGTAACATTGCCAGTAATGCGGAGTGTCTCTGTCAACGTTACATCACCGATGAGATTGTATTCGCCGCCGGTGAGCTCCGTCATGTCTGCGGTCAGCGCTGTGCCGCGCAGCCGCCGCACCAGATGAAGGGTGGATTCCCTTTGAATATTGTAGTCCATCAAAGTACGGCCATCCTCCAGCTCCTTGCCAGCAAAAATGAGCCGTTGCTGGTCGGGCGGGATGCTTTCCTTTTCCTGAATTTTATCCTTCACATTATCAATGCTGTCGGTGAGTTCCACCTCCAGCGTGATGGTCTTGCCGGTCAGCGTCTTGACAAAGAGCTGCATGGCGCTTGCGCTCACGCACAGGGCAAGGCACAGCACCAGAACTGCCAGAATGCTGAATAATCGTTTCTTCATTGTGATCCCTCCATGATGAAAGTGGTATGGTGCATCCAATGGATGCACCAAGGGGATATCCCCTTGCCTAAATTTACTGTTCCGTCAGGGCCTCAAAGCCCTTTTCCGCCTGTTGGACGGTCTTTTGGATGATGCCCAAAGCCATTGTGTGCAAATCCATCCGCAAGACGGCCGCTGTGACTGCCGCCCGCTTCTCCTTCGGCACGTCATAGAGCTTCAATGAACAGTCCAGAAAGCGGGAAACCTTGGCCTCCATCGTGAAATATACATCGCAGGGAACCGACATGAAGCCCCGCATGATACTGCCTGACGCGATCTCCATCTCGTAGAAGTCCTTGGGCTGCGCCTCCGGCAGATAAGGCCCGAAAATAACTTGCAGCCGCTTCGTTGTGCTTTTGTACAGATACGCCGCGATGGAAGGCAGGGAGTATGCCATCACATACAGCTCCCGCAGCGGCTCGGTCAGCTCGGCAATGTGAAGCTGGAGGGCCGTTTCCACGGCGTACAGGAGCACAGGATCTTGTTCCCCGCTGTGCTGTCCCGCCAGAGCGAATTGCCCGCTGAACATCCGCTTTACCAGCTCCAGCAGCAGCGCCTCCTTACTGGGAAAAACATGGAAGAACGAGCTCTGTCCGATGCCCGCCGCCTTTGCGATCTCGCCGGTGGTGGTTTTCGTGTAGCCCTTTTCCAGGAACAACGCCACCGCCGCCCGTAATACCTTTTGCTGCGTTATAAGGCCGTTTAACAGTTTTCCTTTCGGCAAATCACTGCCTCCTTATAATTTACTTGCGATTACACTTTTATAATAGCATACATTATGTGTCCGCGCAAGAAAAAATTCTGCTGACATATAAAAAATCCGTAAAATCGTCAGGCTTCACGTTTTTTCATCGGCCCCGACATTGGTTTCCACGGGGCTTTGTGTGACCCAATATAATGACAGCCAAGATACAGCGTGGGTAAGTCAAATAACTCTGTACCTGTTCGATCGTATACATCGCGCTTCTCTAAAAACATCAGAAAGCGCTTGACTTAAAGTTAAGTTCATGTGCTACTATAAACAATATGGCAGCAGGAAAGCTGCTTCAAGAGGAAAAAAGACTGCGCCGATTGCTGTGCGGAAAAATTGCCGCGCACAAAGGCGCAGCTTGAAATGTAATTTGATTCCAAAACGGCAGAAAGCAGAGGGATGAACCGCGATTGATAAAATACTGATTCGCGGAGCGAAAGTCCACAATCTAAAAAATATAGACGTCGATATTCCGCTGGGGAAAATCGTGGGTATTGCCGGGGTGTCTGGTTCCGGCAAATCCTCCCTTGCGTTGGGTGTGCTGTATGCGGAGGGCTCCCGCCGCTATATCTCGAAGCCCTTTCCACCTACACCCGCCGCCGCATGACGCAGGCGTCCAAAGCAAGCGTGGACGAGGTACTGTATAACGCCTTTGTAGGTATTTGATCATCGTTTAAGCCTCCTTTGCCACTTTCCATTGGACAGACTGCTGGTAGTCTCTCCACATCGTTCCGAACAGACTCTGCTCACCCTTGGAAAGCTCTGCGAAAGTCCCGTCTTCTGTCAGATGACCGTCCTTTAATACAAAAATACGGTCGGCATTTACAACGGTGGGCAGGCGGTGGGCTCATAATGACGGTGCGGCCCTTTGCCAGCTCCTTGAAGGCCGCCTGCACCCTTGTCTCGTTATCGGGGTCTGCAAAGGCGGTGGCTTCGTCCAAAATCAGCACCGGCGCGTTTTTCAGCATGGCGCGGGCAATGGCAAGCCGCTGCGTTTCACCGCCGGAGAGGTAGATGCCCTGTGAGCCGATGACGGTATTTGCGCCATCCGGGAATTTTTCAATGATGTCCATGCACTGCGCCGCCCGGAGCGCCGAGAACACCTCGTCATCCGTGGCGTCGGGCTTACCCATGCGGACATTGTCCAGAATGCTGCCTTTGATGAGGCGCCTGTTTTGGAACACAAAGGATACCGTGTCCATCAGCTTGTTTTTGTCGATGTCCTTCACATTTACGCCGCCGATGGAGATACTGCCGCTCTGCGGGTCAAAGAAGCGCGCAACCAGCGCCGCCAGCGTGGATTTGCCGCCGCCGGATGGGCCGACAAACGCCGCCGTTTGCCCTGCGCCGATGGAGAGGGAGACATCCTCCAGCACATTTTTGGCACCGTCATAGCTGAAGGTAACATGGTCCAGCGTCACGGAGCTGTCCTTGGGATGCTGCGGAGCGCTGGGCTGAGAAAGCGGCGGGCTTTGCAGCACACTGTCAATGCGGGTGATGGCGTCCTGCACGATCATGCCGTTCTCGCTCATAAACATCAGCTTGGTAAGGGTCAGGGAGATGACCGGCGTGATGATGATGTAAAAGAGCAGATTCAGCAAAATGCCGTTGTCTGCCCCGCCGTGGGAAAACAGGAAGCCGCCCGCGATCAAAAACACGAACACGCTGTTGACCGCCAGCGTATAGAGGGTCATGGGCCAGCGAAGCTGCTTGGTGTAGGCGATGACCCAACGCTCATAGTTGTCGATGGTCCCCTTGAATTTTTTGAAGGAGAACACCGTCTGACCGAAGGTTTTGACCACGGGGATGCCGCGCACGTACTCCACCGCTTCGCTGGACATATCCGCAAGCGCGTTTTAATACTGGGTCATCTTGTCCTGCAGCTTTTTGCCGGTCATGCTGGTCATGGCAAGAAAAGCAAGTACCACAGGCACAAGGCTCAAAAGTCCCAGCCGCCAGTCAAAGGCCAGCAGCAGTGCTAAAAGTCCCACAATGGTCGCCATGGCCTTGGCCTTGTCGGGTAGCTGGTGAGCGAGATAGGTCTCCGCCGCTCCGGCGGTTTCGGAAATGGTGCGGCGAAGCTTGCCGCTGCCGAACTGCTCGATGGCGCCCAGCGGCAGGGTGGCGATATGCCGGGTCATGGCAAGGCGCAGATAGGTGGCGATGCGGAATGCCGCGAGGTGTGAGCACATCAGTCCCATGATGTACACCAGCACGGCGGCGACAGCAAATATCACCGCCCTCCAGCCGTAGTGCGTTACATGGACCGCGTTTTCATATTGCGGTGCGACCGCGATGACCTCCTTGAGGATACGCCAGATGTACCAGAACGGCACCAGCGCCAGCAGTGCACCGGCGGCAGACAGTACCCATGAAAGGTAGGTCAGGCCCCGGTATGCTCCGGCGTACTCCAGCAGCCGGGATAAATTGGATTGCTTTTTCAATGGAATGCTTCCCTTCAAATCAATGCGGAGAAATGTGCCGCGGCAGTCCTGCCTGCATAGCCTGACAGGCGGTATGCGGCAGCCGCACCGGCTTGAATTTGCCCGATAGCGATTTGCTTCATAGCGGACGCCCTTTCTTTGTGAAACTTCACATTTCTTCTCTCACTTCCGTGCTGTGACGCACAGCCAGCTTTTTCTTTTGTGAATTTGTACATCGTGAAATCCGACCTGCTCCAGATACGTTTTCAGCTCAATGTCCTTATAGACGGTCATGCCATCGATGATCTCTGTCCATTTCTCACCGCTGTTTGTGTCGCCGCCGCTTTCATTGCAGATGAGAAAGGTGCCGCCGGGCTTCAGCACACGCCAAACCTCGCGGAAGCACTGCGGCAGGTCCGGCCAGAAATAGACCGTTTCAAAAGCCGTAACAGCGTCGAACCAATCACTCGCGAAGACCATATCCGTCACGCTGCCTTGCAGGACCGTACAGCGTCCCTCCGCGATGGCGGCCTGATTGAGCTTTTTTGCTCTTTCCACGCTGACAGGTGAATGATCGATGCCTTTTACACTCCCTTTTCCGCACTTTTCCAGCAGCATTCGGATGGTTGCCCCGCCTCCGCAACCGCAGTCCAGCACTCTTGCGTCCGGCGGAGGAGCCAGAAATTGAAGCCCCCACCTTGCAATGGAACCGTGGCCAATATTCATCATGGTGACCATGAGCTGCCCGCCAAGCCCCGCGGGCTTGCGGGTATTTTCAAAAAATGACACAGCACACCTCCAGTTTTTAGATTTCACGCGGCCCGACGGAATCGGCCGTGATTCTCCGCAGCGGCTTCCGATGCGGAAGATTTCGTTCTTTCATAGCTGACACCACATCAGTTAGAGAAATCTAACTGATGTGTACACAGCCTTGCGGTTAGAGTAAACTAACTACAACCCTTTGAAAAATCCGCACTTCTGCGGACTTTTATTCCAATAATCACTTAACGGTTCCGTGCCTCAGTATTTTCGACACTTTTCGGTACAACGCGCCGATTTGTCCCAATCAAACATGACCAATGGAACCCGTTCGGCCACATTGTATCATGCTTTTCTGCTTTTGCAAGATGGGGAGTGAGCAGCTCCGCGCAGCAACGAGTTGAGTAATTTGGATTATAGGAGTGTTTTTGCAAGAAAAAAGCTACCGCCTGCAAAATGCAGACGGTAGCTTCATACATATCTCGGCGCTTTTTCGTTGGCAATTGTCGTAAATTTGTGGTAAGTTTATCAGATTGCCAGCGAAAAATCCTTTGATTTCAAGGCTTTGCGGGGACGGCTTAGTACATGCCGCCCATGCTGGGGTCAGCGGCGGGAGCGGGAGCAGGGGGCTCGGGCTTATCAGCCACCAGAGACTCGGTGGTCAGCACCATAGCGGAGACAGATGCGGCATTCTCCAGAGCGGAGCGGGTCACCTTGGCCGGGTCGATGATACCGGCAGCAACCATGTCGCAATACTCCTCCTTGTAAGCGTCGAAGCCGTAGCCGTTCTTGCCGGAGGCACGGACCTTCTCCAGAATCACGGAGCCATCCAGACCGGCGTTGGCCGCGATCTGACGGATAGGAGCCTCCAGAGCCTTGGCGATGATCTGGACGCCGGTCTTCTCGTCGCCCTCAACGGTGTTCAGCAAAGCTTCCACGGCGGGGATGACGTTCACAAAGATGGTACCGCCACCAGCCACAACGCCTTCCTCAACGGCGGCGCGGGTAGCGTTCAGAGCGTCCTCAATGCGGAGCTTTTTCTCCTTCATCTCGGTCTCGGTAGCAGCGCCGACCTTGATAACAGCCACGCCGCCAGCCAGCTTGGCAAGACGCTCCTGCAGCTTCTCCTTATCATAATCACTGGTGGTGACAGCGATCTGGTTGCGAATCTGGCCCACACGGTCCTTGATGGCGGTAGCGTCACCGGCACCGTCCACAATGGTGGTGTTCTCCTTGGTGACCTTTACCTGACGGGCACGGCCCAGCATATCCAGCGTAGTGTTCTTCAGCTCCAGACCAACCTCCTCGCTGACAACAGTGCCGCCGGTGAGGATTGCGATATCCTGCAGCATCTCCTTGCGGCGGTCGCCGAAGCCGGGGGCCTTGACGCACACAACATTCAGTGTGCCGCGCAGACGGTTGACGATCAGAGTGTTCAGAGCCTCGCCCTCAACATCCTCGGCGATGATGACCAGCTTCTTGCCGGACTGGACCAGCTGCTCCAGAATGGGCAGGATGTCGGAGATAACGGAGATCTTCTTATCGGTGATGAGAATGTAGGCGTCGTCAATGACAGCCTCCATCTTCTCGGTATCGGTGACCATGTAGGGGGTGATATAACCGCGGTCGAACTGCATGCCCTCCACAACCTCGCTATAGGTCTCGGCGGTCTTGGACTCCTCAATGGTGATGACGCCATCGGCGGAAACCTTCTCCATGGCGTCGGCAATGAGCTTGCCGATCTCCTCGTCACCGCTGGAAACGGCGCCGACGCGGGCGATGTCATTGGAACCGTCCACCTTCTTGGCCTGCTTCTTGACCTCAGCCACAGCGGCCTCAACAGCCTTGGCCATGCCCTTCTTTACCACGATGGGGTTGGCGCCGGCAGCCAGGTTCTTCAGGCCTTCGTGGATCATGGCCTGAGCCAGCAGGGTGGCGGTGGTGGTGCCGTCACCGGCAACATCGTTGGTCTTGGTGGAGACCTCCTTCACCAGCTGTGCGCCCATGTTCTCAAAGGGATCGGGCAGCTCGACCTCCTTGGCGATGCTCACACCGTCATTGGTGATGAGGGGAGCGCCGTACTTCTTATCCAGAACCACGTTGCGGCCCTTGGGGCCCAGGGTGATCTTAACAGTATCGGCCAGAGCGTCAACGCCGGCCTGCAGAGCCTTGCGGGCTTCATCGCCGCGCATAATGAGCTTAGACATAATTGAAAACCTCCCAAATTTAGAAGTAAAGTGTAGTGTGCATTTTCATCATTTTCGCCGTGACATACGCGTGGCGAAAATACATTGACTCAGCCGCCGGGGGCGGCGTTCACCAGTTCTCAAACTGGTGGGGGGAATTTAAAGGGGGATGAAATCCCCTCTTTAAGTTACTCCACGATTGCCAGAATATCGCCCTGACGGACGACCACGTACTCAACGTCCTCCAGCGTGACCTTCGTACCGGCATACTGGCTGGTGATGACCTTATCGCCGGGCTTCACGGTCATGGTGACCTCCTTGCCGTCCACCATGCCGCCGGGGCCCACGGAAATGACCTCTGCCACAGAGGGCTTCTCCTTGGCGGAGCCGGTGAGGATGATGCCGCCCTTGGTGGTCTCCTCAGTCTCTACCATTTTCAAAATCACGCGATCAGATAACGGGGTGAGTTTCATTTGGGATTCCTCCTTATATATTTTCATAAGATAAAACAAATTCAGCGTTAGCACTCAACTCTCTCGAGTGCTAACGCTGTTATCATAGTACACTTGCCCCGGTTTGTAAAGGGGGAATTTGTAAATAACTTATGAAGTTTTCGCCGCTATGGTTCCGCTCATGTACCGCCATTTCGGCAAATTCTGTGAAAATTCAGATACAAAATGTAATATTCGACAATAAAATTATCTTTTGTATTTAAAAATTTCCGATGAATGTGCCGCATCGGCATAATCAGAATCACCTTCCGTACATAAATACGTCACATTTGATCATGCCGTTGTAGAGCTTGCGCTTTTTGTCCGCCTGCTTTCCGAAGCACCGCTCAAACTCCGTATGGGAGCTGAGCACCAGCACCCGCCACTTGGGGGGCAGGTCCCGGAGGGCCGCGCCGAACATTCGATACAGGTCCTCGGCCTCCTTCTTTTCCAGCAGCCGCTCGCCGTAGGGAGGGTTGGTGACCAACTGGCCGTACTCGCTGTCCCGGTGGAATTTTCCGGCGTCCGCCACCTCAAAGCGGATGCAGTCATCCACACCGGCCAGCTCCGCGTTGTGCCGCGCCAAATCCACGGCGGCGGGGTCAATGTCACCGCCCCAGATGTCATAATGGCCGTGGAATTCCTTGTCCATGGCCTCGTCCCCGGCCTCCAGCCACAGCTTGGAGTCCATGTTTTTCCACTTCTGAGCGGCGAAGCTGCGGTCCAGTCCCGGCGCCCGGTTCTTGGCGATGAGCGCCGCCTCAATGGGAATGGTGCCGCTGCCGCAGAAGGGGTCGCAGAACGGGTCTTGGCCCCGGTAGCGGGAAAGCGTCACCAGCGCCGCCGCCAGCGTCTCCCGCAGGGGGGCGCCCATGTTCCGCGCCCGGTAGCCACGCTTGTAAAGCCCCTCACCGGAGGTGTCCAGATACAGCGTCGCCACATCCTTGATAATGGCAAATTGAATTTGATACCGGCTGCCGGACTCCGGCAGGGTCTCCAGACCGTATTTCTCACCTAACCGCTTAGCGGAGGCCTTTTTGACAATGGCCTGACAGGCGGGAACAGAGTGGAGCTGGGAGTTCAAGGAATAGCCCTTTACAGGAAATTCCCCGTCCCGGGGGATATAATCCTCCCACGGCAGCGCGTAAACACCCTGAAACAGCGCCTCAAAATCCCGAACGGGGAAGGAGCCCAGCTCCATCAGCACCCGTGCGCCGCAGCGCAGATTGATGTTCAGCCGCGCAATGTCCGCCATGGTACCGTCGCAGTGCACCCGGCCGTTTTCCGCCCGGACGTTCTTCAGCTCCAAACGGCGCATTTCCTCCGCCACCAGACTCTCCAAACCAAATAGACAAGGGACCGTCAATGTCATAGCCCGTGTCTCCTTTCAAACATTTTTACACTCTACCATCAATTGATAAGGGCAAATATGCTTTCCAGCGGCCTAAATAGCCGCTGATTTTGTCATTGTCCTTGGCTTGCACCAGCAAGCCTTCGTCCGCTTCCGCATCAGCGCCCATTTTTGCTCGCTGGAAAGTCCTTCGGAGTTTTTCGGGATCGGAAACGGCGGCTCAGCGAGGCTGACGAAGCAGCCGGGCCGCTGCCCGGCAATGAGGAAAACGAAGCTGGATGTTGTTTCAGTTCCGAAAAACTGTGTTTGCCCTTATCAACTGATGGTATCATAACAGATTGTAACACAAATGAAAATAGCTTTTTGCGCGGAATTGTGCTACGATAGCAGCAGAATTGAAAACAGGAGGTGCTGTTTGATGATGAATTGGCTCTGGCTGGGTGCGGCTGTTGTGTTTGGGCTGATCGAGGCCGCCACGGCGGCGCTGGTGTCCGTATGGTTTGTGGGCGGCGCGGTGGCCGCGCTGCTGGTGTCCCTGCTGGGCGGGGCGCTGTGGCTTCAGATACTACTGTTTCTTGCGGTGTCCGCCGTGATTTTGGCCCTGACCCGGCCGCTGGTGAAGAAAATGGCGGGCCATGTTCAGCCCACCAATCTGGACCAGACCATCGGCGCCTCTGCCCGGGTGACGGAGGACATCGACGACGCCGCCGGTACCGGCGCCGTATATGTAAAGGGGAAAATGTGGACAGCCCGCAGCAGCAGCGGCGCGACCATTCCCATCGGCACAGAAGTGACCGTGGAGCGAATAGAGGGTGTGAAGCTCTATGTAACGCCTGTCCGTGCGGAGACGCACCGTGGATAAGAAAATCCGTCTGGCGGCTGTTAAGGAGCGAACGCCACGGCTGATCGAGGCGCTGACCGCCGTGTGGGAGCATTCCGTCCGGGCCACGCACCATTTTCTCTCCGAGCCGGAGATTCTGCGGATTCGCGCTTACGTTCCGCAGGCCGTCGGCGGCGTCGCGCAGCTTGTCGCGGCGGAAAATCAGGCGGGGGAGCCGGTGGGCTTCATGGGCGTGGAGAACGGGCGGCTGGAAATGCTGTTCCTTGCACCGGAAGCCCGAGGCTGCGGTCGTGGCGGGCGGCTGCTCCGCTGCGGCATTGAGCAGTACGGCGTTCGGGAGGTCACGGTGAACGAGCAGAACCCGCAGGCCGTGGACTTTTACGCCCACTTTGGCTTCCGAACCTACCGCCGGACGGAGCGGGACGAGGAGGGCGGCCCCTATCCGCTGCTGTATATGCGTCTGCCCTCTGACTGCCCGTAAACAAATTACAAAAGGCCGTGCCCCGCTGAATGCGGGGCACGGCCTTTCTGTTCTCAGCTTTATTGAGTCAGGGGACCAAGGCTGATGTCCATGTCTATCTCAAAGGCACGGTACCATGGAAAGCGATAGCCGGAAAGACTGACCGTGCCCCACCGGGCGGTCTCGGCCGCTCCGTCCGTCAGCCGGATACACATTCGGCTCCGCTCCAAGTTTTTCAGCACCGGCGCGGCGGCCTGCTCCATCCCGGCCTCCAGTCGGGCGGTGATGGCGCTGCGGTCCAGCTCCGGATTGCAGAAATTGTTGGGGTCGCCTCCCAGCTCATTCCGCACGTAGGATAGAATGTCCTCCCGTACCACGTTTTTATAGCAGAAGTCCTTTATAATGCTGTCCGCCAGCGCCTTTTGGAACGCGGCCTCCTCGCTCTGCGAGGTCTGTCCCAGCACCAGGTGGGCGTACCGCGCCGCGCCGTGGCTCAGCGCCGTGCCGGTGACGATGGCCATGTCCAGAAAGCCCGCATAGCTCAAAAGCCCGCCCAGCGCCGCCTTTTTTACCAGCGCATCATGGAACGCCGTACCGTACCGGCCATTCCCAGCATCGATGAGAATGACAAGCTGCCCTTTTTCCTCGCAGGCGTTCAGTGTGCGGATGAGCTCGTCATAGTACGTTTGCTGTTTTCCTTCGTCCGCCGGCTGGGTCAGCACCAAAATCTGCACCTCTGCCTGCTCTGCCGAGGGGACGCGCTTCATGCCGAAATAGTCGATGTGCTCATCTACGATTTCCGTCAGGGGCTTATAGTCATATTCACAGGCGGGCTGATTCTCCGTGCCGCCAAAGTAGGACACGAACACATGGGGATAGACCCGGGTATCCTCCGTCTCGGAAAGGTACAGCTTTGTCACCGCCTTGAAGGCCAGATCGTCCACGCCGGAGAGAATCACATCCCCCTCCCGCAGCCGGGTTTGGAGATAGGCGATTTCGTTTTTCTGAATGCAGTCCTCGGAGGAGGAATCGTCAATGCCGATGAGCACATGGAACTGGCCGCTGCCAAGACTTTGCACCTTTTCCAGCAGCGCGGCGCTGAGGGTCAGCTTATCGAGCCGGTGCTCCATGTAACGAAGGGCACCATCATACAGCGCATCAGCATTTTCCCCCTCAAAATGCAGCAGATTGTCTCCATCGGCGTCCGTATTGTAAGTGTGCCGGATGTTCTCCAGTGTCAGCTCGTCGCCGGTGAGGGTTTTCCGGGGTGCCGCGCCCATGGTCCGCATGGCGTTGTAGTATTCCAGTGTCCCGCCTGCGTAGCCCACGGTGGGGGCAAGGCGCATTACGCTGTCCAGCAGCCATACCTCATTGCCGGGGTCGGCGGCCAGCGCGCCTAAAAGTCCGTCTATCAACTCCGTCAGGGGCCAGTCCATGCCGTTTCGCTCCGCGGTGGTCCCGGCCACGCGGGAGGCCACCAGCCCGCCGTAGAGCATTTGGTCCATGGAGAGAATGTAGCGGTCGCACCCCGCCGCCTCCTGCTCCAAAACCCAGTCATAGAGCGCGGAGGGGGAGCCGTGGGGAAAGCTCTGCGGCATGGGGTCCAGACCGTTTTCCGCGCAGTAGTCCTCACTCTGCCCGTCCAGCAGCGTTTTGTATGTCCATTCCTCCGGCATATTTAAAGTGTAGCCGAGGCTTTCCGCAAGATACACCACCCGGCCCACATTGTCCGGCCGGTCATCCAGCGGAACATAGGCAACGGCGGTGCTGTCCGCTTCGGCCTCCGGCAGCTCCAAGGGCGCCCGGGCGCCGCAGCCGGTGAGCAGGCACAGCGCCAGCGCCGCCGCTGGGATACGCTTGTTCATAAAAACCTCCCGATTTGAAAGTAAGCGGATTGAAAAATAAGCGGAGCCGGAGGGCTCCGCTTATTCCGTGCAATTTTTTACAGACCGAACTTGCTCAGGTCCAGTCCGCCGGTGATACCGTCCATGCTTTTGTCCATGGCCTCACCGGCCTGACGCAGCGCCTCGTTGACAGCGGAGACCACCAGATCCTGCAGCATCTCCACATCCTCGGGGTCCACGGCCTCGGGCTTGATGTGGATAGAGATGACCTCCTTCTTGCCGTTGACCTTGGCCTCCACAACGCCGCCACCGACGCTGGCGGAAAACTCCTGCGCCTCAACGGCGTTCTGCGCCTCGGTCATTTTCTCCTGCATATCCGCGATCTTCTGCTGCAGCTCCGCCTGACGGGCGGCTCCGGAAATTTTGCCGTTGGTAAAACCACGGCGTGCACTGTAACCCATGGTAAATTTCTCCTTTTTCCTGATTATTTGATCTGAATATTGTCAAATTGGCTGCCAAATTCCAGCAGACTTTTCAGATTTTCCTCTGGGGATGCCGACGGGGCCTCGCCCACCCGGAGCAGCAGCCGCACCGGCTGGCCGGAGACCTTCTCCGCCTCGGCGGACAAAACGCCCCGCACCCGATCGTTGTCCAACCGGCTCAGCGTGATTTCATCCGGGGCATAGACCGTGATCTGGTCGCCCTCCAGCGTGCCGCCGCACAAATCCAGAAACGCCCGGTACATGGGGGGAAGCTGCCCCTTGCAGCTCTCGGACAGGGCGCGCCACCAGCTTCCGCTGACAGCGGTGGAGCCGGCAGGCGGCTTTTTTGCCTCCGTTGGAACGGAGGCGGGAGCCGCTGTCCGCGCCGGATGGGGGGTAGGGGGAGTTGACCGCACGGAGGCGGCATCCGGGGGAATGTCGAAGACCCGTTCGCCGGGCTCCTCCCGCATGGGCGGCTCCTCCGGCAGCGGCGGTTCGTCCCACGGGGGAGCGTCCTCCGTTTGCGTCGGTTTCTTCGTCTGCGGCGCTGCCGCTGCACTGCCGCCAGCGGGTCGGGAGGGCTCCGCTGTTTTGGCGGCGCGAGTGTTTTCATTCACGGCGGCGGAAATCACAGCGCCTCGCTCCACGGTGGTCTCCAACCGGGTGATGCGGCTTTCCAGCGCGGTAAGGTCGCCGCACAGGCTTTCATCGCACAGCCGCAGCAGGCACAGCTCCGCATCTGTGCGCCGGTCGGCGCTGTAATATAGGTCTGCCAGCGCTCTTTGCAGCGTGGAGGCTAAATACAAAAAGCGGTTGGAGGGGACGTTTCCGGAAAGCCTGTCCAGCGTGGCGCTGTCAAAGCCGCCGGAGAGCAGCGCCGCGCCCCCCTCCGGGGCAGTGCATCGCAGCAGCAGGTCGCGGGTCAGGGTGGAAAGCTCCCCCAGCACCGCGCCGACATCCTTGCCCCCGGCATACAGGTCATTTAAAAGCAGCAGCGCGCCTTGGGCGTCGCGTTTTAAAATGTGCTCCATGAGTTTTGCGGTCTGCAAATTGCCCGCAAGGCCCAGCACCTCCAAAACGGCGCGGCTGTCTACCGTGCCGCCCGCTGCGGCGCACTGGTCCAAAAGGCTCAGTCCGTCCCGCAGAGCGCCGTCCGCCAACCGGCTCAAAAGCTCCGCGCCGTCCGGTGTCAGGTCGATGTGCTCCTGTCCCGCCACGTATGTCAGCCGCTTGGCAATGTCCGCCGGCAGGATGCGCTTGAAGGCATACCGCTGGCAGCGGGAGAGAATGGTGGCCGGGACCTTGTGCAGCTCCGTGGTGGCCAGAATGAACATCAGGTGGGCCGGGGGCTCCTCCAAAATCTTCAGCAGGGCGTTGAAGGCGGCGGTGGAGAGCATATGCACCTCGTCCACGATGTATACCCGCTTTTTCACGTTGGCCGGGGCGTAAATGGCCTCGTCCCGCAGAGCGCGGACCTGATCCACGCCGTTGTTGGAGGCGGCGTCCAGCTCCAAAACGTCCAGAAAGCTGCCGTTTTCCAGCCCCAGACAGCTGGGACACTGACAGCAGGGGTCACCGTTTACCGGGTGCTCGCAGTTCACCGCCTTGGCCAGAATTTTGGCGCAGGTAGTCTTGCCGGTGCCCCGGGTGCCGGTAAAGAGATAGGCGTGGGAGGTGCGGCCCTCCGCCACCTGCTTTTTCAGCGTCTCGGTGATGTGCTCCTGTCCGATAACGTCGGAGAACACCTTGGGCCGCCATTTGCGGTACAGCGCCTGATACATGGAACACACCTCCTGAAAAACAGTCTGCCATCATGCGGCATGACCGCATAAAAGCATCCTCCGTTTGCAGACACGGAACCGGCGTCCTCGCGGCACATGGAACATCCCGCTTAATGCTGCTCGGTTCCCCGCCTGACATGGTTCACGGGGCTCCATTGCGCGAGACCGGCTCCGCGTCTGCAAGCGGAGGATGAATTGCGAAAGCTATTATACGATATTCCGTAAAAATTATCAACTGGAAATTTCAAATTTCCCGTAGGAGTGCTCTTTTTTCTGCGTTCAGGGCTGCCTGACCGACTTTTTACGGAATACGGAACAGCCGCCGGCCGTTTTCCCAAGTGATAGCGGTCAGCGCCTCCGGCGTCATGCCCTTCCACGCCGCCAGCGTTTCCAGCACGTAGCTTAGGTTCCGACTGTCATTCCGCTTGCCGCGCACCGGCACCGGCGCCATATAGGGGGAGTCGGTTTCTACCAGCATCCGCTCCGGCGGTGTGATAGCCGCCACCTCCGGTGCGCGGCGGGCGTTTTTATAGGTCACAGGCCCGTCAAAGCCAATGTACCAGCCACGCTTCAGCAGCTCCGCCGCCATTTCCGGGGAGCCGGAAAAGCAGTGGAACACACCGGTCACGGCGGGGAACTCCCGGATGATGTCCATGGTGTCTCCGTGGGCCTCCCGGTCATGGATGATGACCGGCAGCCTTAGCTCCTCCGCCAGCGCAAGCTGCTTGCGGAACACTGTTTTTTGAAGCTCCCGAGGCGGATTTTCCTCCCAGTAGTAGTCGAGGCCGATCTCGCCCACGGCCACCACCTTGGGCCGCGATAGGAGCTCCCGCAGCGTGTCCAGCTCGCCTTCATGAAAGCCGCTGCATTCCTCCGGGTGGATTCCGGCGGCGGCGTAAACATGGCTGTATCGCTCCGATAGCGCCGCTGCCGCTTGGGACGAGGGAATATCACAGCCGGGGTCCAGCACAAGGCCTACACCGGCGTCCGGCAGTGCGGAGAGCAGGGCATCCCGGTCGGCGTCAAAGCGGGAATCGTCATAATGAGCATGGGTATCGAAAATCGGCATGGCGCACCTCACGTTTTTTATCACTAAATACGATAGTATACACAAAACCGTGTTATTTGCAAGCGCCTGAGCTTTTATGAAAAATACCCCCCCTATTTTATAAAAATTTTCTCGCGCAGAGAGCAGAAGTGTGGTATACTATATGACCGTGATTGGCAGGGCGGCTTGATCGCCTGAAAATGGGGGAGGGACGCACATGGCAGGCCGCGGCAGAGCACGAAGACACCACATATTCCGCAGACTGTGCCTTGTGCTGCTGGCAGCTATTCTGTACGTCTTCTGGGGCAACGCCTCTATCGAAACGGACAACGCCGTTTATACCTCCGATGCATTGCCCGCCGCCTTTGACGGTCTGCGAATCGCACAGCTCAGCGACCTTCACTGCAAGGAGTTCGGCGCGGACAACACCCGGCTGTACGCTGCTGTGGAGCGGGCCGCCCCGGATTTGATTTTTCTTACCGGCGACCTTGTTGACGAGTATGCGGAGGAGCCTGTTTCTTATGCCCGGACCGTCGGCGCGGCCCTCAGCGCCATCGCACCCACCTATTTTGTCACCGGGAACCATGAGTGGGCGCAGGGCAATGCCGTAGCCGAGGCGGTAAAGACTGCGCTGTCGGAGAGCGGCGTTACGGTGCTCTCCAACGAATTTGTGCCGCTGGAGCAAGACGGGCAGACGATTTTCATTGCCGGAATCGATGACCCCAACGGCTATGCCGACCAACTGACGCCCGCGGAGCTGGCGCAGCGGCTGTATACGCAATACGCCGACCCCTTCTGGCTGCTGCTGGCCCATCGGAATAATCTTTTTAACGGCCGCTACTGCCGCTTGGGCGCGGACCTGACCTTCAGCGGCCACGCCCACGGCGGCATCTGGCGCCTGCCCTTTACGGACGGACTGCTGGACACGAACCTGAACTGGTTCCCCTCCTTCACCAGCGGCTTTTACCACTGTACGGACGAGGACTGCGCGGGCGCGGAGGTGTTTGTCTCCCGGGGACTCGGCAATTCTCCCAAATGGGCGCTTCGCCTGTTTAACCGGCCGCAGCTTGCGGTCATTACCCTGAAAAAAGGATAGAGCTATGGATACCTTTTTTGCCGGACAATTTGATATCGCTGTCATCGGCGCGGGCCACGCCGGCATCGAGGCGGCGCTGGCCGCCGCCCGCCTTGGCCTTGAGACCATCGTTTTTACCATCAATCTGGACGCTGTGGGCAATATGCCCTGCAATCCCGCCATCGGCGGCACCGGCAAGGGCCACCTTGTCCGGGAACTGGACGCGCTGGGGGGCGAAATGGCCAGAGCGGCGGACGAGTGCTGCATTCAGTACCGCCTTTTGAATCTGCGGAAGGGGCCCGCTGTCTGGTCTCTCCGGGCGCAGGCGGACCGCCGGAAGTATCAGGAGCGGATGAAGCACACGCTGGAGCTGCAGGACCATCTGACCGTGCGGCAGGGACAGGTGACAGAGGTGCGGACAGAGCACGGCGCGGTCAGCGCCGTTGCGCTCTCCACCGGCGCGGTGTACGGGGCGCGGGCTGTGGTTTTGGCCACGGGCACGTATCTGAAGGGCCGCACCATCATCGGCGACTGCGTGGAGGACTCCGGCCCGGACGGAATGCACGCTGCCGGGCCGCTGACGGACTCCCTTTTGAAGCTGGGGCTGCCTCTGCGGCGGTTCAAGACCGGTACGCCGCCCCGGGTCAACGCCCGGACGGTAGACTTTGACGAAATGGAGGTTCAGCCGGGGGACGAGCGCCCGGTGCCGTTTTCCTATTCCACGGAATCGCCGCCCCACAACCGGGCGGTGTGCTGGCTGACATGGACCACGGAGGAAACGAAGCGCATCGTGCAGGAAAACCTCTCCCGCGCTCCCATGTACTCCGGGCTTATCGAGGGCATCGGCCCCCGGTACTGTCCCAGCTTTGAAACGAAGATCGTCCGTTTTCCGGATAAGCTCCGCCACCAGCTTTTTGTGGAGCCTATGGGACTGAATACCGAGGAGCTGTATATACAGGGCTTTTCCTCCTCCATGCCGGAGGAGGTGCAGGTGCAGATGCTTCACAGCGTTCCGGGCCTGCGCCACGCGGTGATGACCCGTCCGGCCTACGCCATTGAGTATGACTGCATTGACCCGCTGGCGCTGCTGCCTACGCTGGAAACGAAACAGGTTCCCGGGCTATACGGCGCGGGGCAGTTCAACGGCTCCTCCGGGTATGAGGAGGCTGCCGTGCAGGGCTTTGTGGCCGGTGTCAACGCTGCCCGGAAGCTGAAGGGGGAGAGCCCCTTTATCCTCTCTCGGGCGGAGAGCTACATCGGTACCCTCATTGACGACCTTGTGACCAAGGGCACCAACGAACCCTACCGCATCATGACCTCCCGCAGCGAGTACCGGCTGGTGCTGCGGCAGGACAATGCCGACCTCCGGCTGACGAAGCGGGGCTACGACATCGGCCTTGTGCCGGAGGAACGGCTCCGGGCGGTGGAGGAAAAGTACGCTGCCGTGGAGCGGGAGATCAAGCGGCTGGAGCATACCGGCGTGGCCCCCTCCCCGGCGCTGACGGAGTTCCTCACGGCCCACGGTACCGCCGACGCGCCGGATGGCTGCTCACTGCTGGCTCTTTTGAAGCGGCCTCAGCTCCATTATGCGGAGCTGGCCCCCTTTGACCCGGACCGCCCGCCGCTGCCCGCCGATGTTGCGGAGGAAATTGAAATTTCTGTGAAGTATGAGGGCTATATCAAGCGCCAGCTTCAGCAGGTGGCGGAGTTCAAGCGGGTGGAGGGGCATAAGCTCCCTCCGGACATGGATTACAATTCCATTCAGGGTCTCCGGCTGGAGGCGCGGGAAAAGCTCTCTGCCGTACGGCCTATGGATTTGGGACAGGCGTCCCGTATTTCCGGCGTCAGCCCCGCCGACGTAACGGCGCTGATGATCTGGTTGGAAAATAACCGCTGAAAGAAGGAGAACCATGCGAAAATTTTTAGCCATTGTGGTCTGCAAGCTGGGCCGCTTTGTGGGAAAGCTCATCGGCAAGGGCAGTTCCATGCCCGGCAAATTTGCCCTGAAGATATGCCCGGATATTTTGAAACGGGTGACGCTGCCGCCCCACATCATCGCTGTCACCGGCTCCAACGGCAAGACCTCCACTGTGGAGATGATCGCCACGGTGCTGCGGGCGCAGGGCAGGAACGTCATCTATAATGCCGAGGGCTCCAATCAGGTGGAGGGTGTTACCACCTTGATTTTGACCCACGCCACGCTGGGCGGCAGGGTCAAGGCCGATGTGCTGCTGCTGGAAAGCGACGAGCGCTATGCCGCCCACAGCTTCAAGTATTTTCACCCCACAGAGTTTGTCATCACCAACCTCTACCGGGACCAGCTCACCCGGAACGGCCACCCGGAGAGCGTGTTTGACGCCATTCTTCCCGCCCTCCACCCCGATACGGAGCTGATTTTGAACGCGGATGATCCGCTGTCCAGCTGCTTTGCCATCGGCCATGAGAAGGTGAAGTGGTTTGGGCTGGAGCACTGCGCCACGGATACGGACGCCCCCACCGGCGTGTACCATGACGGTGCCTACTGTCCGGTGTGCCATGCTCCCATGGCGTATGACTACGTGCACTATAATCACATCGGCGCCTACCGCTGTACCAAGTGCGGCCACGCCCGCCCCAAGCCCGATTACGCCGCCACGGCGCTGAATTTGACGGAGGGCGCGCTGACGCTGGATGGCCGGTTCACCGTGAAGCTGGCGTTCCGCAGCATCTACAATGTCTATAACATTCTGGTGGCCTATGCCGCCTGCCGGGAGTGCGGCGTGGAGGGCGGCGCCATTGCGGATACCCTCAGCAGCTATATCCTGAAAAACGGCCGGATGCAGACGTTCCGGCTGGGCCAGCACCACGGCACGCTGCTGACCTCCAAGCATGAAAATTCCATCGCCTATGATACGAACCTACGCTATATTGCCTCCACCAATCAGGACTGCACGGTGCTCATCATTGTGGACGCCGTGTCCAGGAAGTATTTCACCAGCGAGACAAGCTGGCTGTGGGACATCGACTTTGACCAGCTCAACGTCCCCCATGTGAAGCGGGTCATCATCTCCGGCCTGTACCGCAATGATCTGGCGGAGCGCTTCACCTTTACCGGTGTCCAAAATTGGGAGGTCATTCCCGGCATCCCGGACGCGGCGGCGGCCATCAAGGCCCAGGGCAGCGAGGATCTGTACGTGGTCACCTGCTTTTCTGACCGGGACAAGCTGCTGAATTTGCCGGATGTGGAGAAGGAGGGCTGAGTCATGGAATTGAAGCTGCTGCATTTTTATCCCGATCTCATGAGTCTTTACGGCAGCTATGCCAATGTGTCTATCCTGAAGCGGACACTGGAGGCCATGGGGAATACCGTTGCGGTGGAGCGGGTGCGCCCCGGCGAGGACGCCGACATCGCAGATGCCGATTTCATTTACATGGGCGCCGGTACGGAGCGGGCGCAGAAGGCCGCACTGGCGGACTTTGCCCGGTACGGCGCGGCTGTCAAGGCGGCGGCGGAGAACGGCACGGCCATGCTGTTTGCCGGAAACTCCATGGAGCTTTTGGGTGCGTCCATTACCGATGACGCCGGTAAGGTATACGCCGGTATCGGTCTTGCGGATTTTACCGCCGTGCAGGGGAAGAAGCGCTTTGTGGAGGATGTCTACGGCCATACCGCGCTTTTTGAAGACGCCGTAGTGGGCTTTGTGAATCGCTGTAGTGTCTTGACAGGTGTCAAGACACCTCTGCTGACGGATATGGAGCTGGGCTGCGGCAACGAGGGCCCCTGCGGCCCGGAGGGCTATCACAGCGGCAGCGTGTTCACAAGTCAGCTCACCGGCCCTATTTTAGTGAAGAATCCGGCGCTGCTGCGGATCATGGTGCAGACCATTTATAAGCATCGGGGCGAAAGCTGCCCGGAGGTGCCGGTGGACAATTACATGACGCAGGGCTGGGCCATCACGGCAGAGCAGCTAAAGGCCCGCTGCCGGAAATAAGAAAGAAAAAGAATGTAAAAGAGCACGGTGCAAACCGTGCTCTTTTACGCTATTTTTCAAAAAATGCCCCTTTTTGTTCTCTGACCTTTATCGTTTTTTATCCGGCGTTCAGCAATTTGTTTGCATAGCGGCTAAGCTGTTCACACGGTTCGTACTTTGTCTTATATCCGATACCGTTGATGATGACAAATGGATTGCATGCTGTAATTTTTTCCTGAGACCCATCGGCCATTGTGAGTGTGAACATAACCGTTTGACCGCAATAGTCGGTATATGAAGTATCTTCATTGTAGATGGTAACCTTGCGGAGATATGAAACAAGTTCTTCTGCATTTGTAATTTGGACTGTCTCATCCGGCGGAGATAAATAGACTGCTACGGAAGCAATATCGGATGCTTTCAAATCTTTATAGGGCATTTTCCCTCTCGAGATAATCACGCCTGCCGTCAGAACGACTATCACAACTGCCATAGCAATAACTGCTTTCTTTTTCATACGGCTCCCCCTTCAAAAGTGTGTTTCTATTTGTATAGACGAAAAAAAATGCCAAAGGTTCCGGCTTTTTATATCATAGAATTTTTCCTGACCGCAAAGGCAGATAAAAAGGGGATACCCTGTTTCAAAGGGTATCCCCGAATAGGCTCGACTATTTATTTTACGATCAGGGTATGTCCGTTCATTTCCTCCGGCACGGCAAGGCCCATTACGTCCAAAATGGTGGGGGCAATGTCGCACAGGCGGCCCTTCCGCAGTTCCGTTCCGGCGCCGCAGAGGATAAAGGGCACGGGATTGGTGGTGTGGGCGGTCATGGGGCTGCCATCCGGCTGCGTCATGACGTCCGCGTTGCCGTGGTCGGCGGTGATCATGGCGATGCCGCCCATCTTCATAGTGGCGTCCACCACACGGCCCACGCACTCGTCTACGGTCTCCACAGCCTTTACAGCCGCGTCAAACACGCCGGTGTGGCCCACCATGTCGCAGTTGGCAAAGTTCAGAATGATGACATCGTAAGCGCCGGATTCAATGCGCTCCACGCATTTGTCGCACACCTCGTAGGCGCTCATCTCCGGCTGGAGGTCATAGGTCGCCACCTTGGGGGAGGGGACCAGCACCCGGTCCTCGCCGGGGAACTGCGTCTCGCTGCCACCGTTAAAGAAAAAGGTCACATGGGCATATTTCTCCGTTTCCGCAATGCGGAGCTGCGTCATACCCAGCGTGCTGAGGTATTCGCCGAGGCCGTTGCGGACAACCAGCCGGGGGAAGGCCACCGTCACATTGGGCATGGCGGCGTCATACTCCGTGGTGCAGACGAAGTGCACGGGGAAATACTGCCGTGTGAACCCGTCAAATTCCGGGTCCACCAGCGTGCGGGTGATCTCCCGGGCCCGGTCGGGCCGGTAGTTGAAGAAGATCACGCTGTCATTATCGGAAATGGTGCCCTCCGGGTCACAGACCACCGGCTCCACGAACTCGTCGGTGACGCCGCTTGCATAGGCATCCTTCACGGCAGCTACAGGTACGGGATTGACTGCGGCGCCCTCGCCGTAGACCATGGCGTCATAGGCGGCCTCCACGCGGTCCCAGCGCTTGTCGCGGTCCATGGCGTAAAAGCGGCCCATGAGCGTGGCAATCTTGCCGACACCCAGCTCCCGGCACTTTTCCACGGTGCGGGTCACATAGTCCGCGCCGGAGGTGGGGGAAACGTCCCGCCCGTCCAAAAATGCATGGATATACACCCGCTCAAGCCCCTGCTCCTTTGCCATTTTCATCAGGGCAAAGAGGTGGTCGATATGGGAGTGGACGCCGCCATCGCTGAGAAGACCCATCAGGTGCAGGGCGGAGCCGTTTTCCCGGCAGGCGCGCATGGCATCAAGATAGGCGGGATTTTCAAAAAAGTCACCGTCCTCAATGGACTTGCTGATGCGGGGCAGGTCCTGAAACACTACACGGCCTGCACCGATATTGGTGTGGCCGACCTCGCTGTTGCCCATCTGCCCGGCAGGCAAGCCGACATCCAGCCCGGAGGCAGACAGCTCCGTATGGGCGTATTCCTGAAAGAACTGGTCCAGCCGGGGCGTGTTGGCGGCGGCGATGGCGTTGCCGGCGGTTTCCCGGCGCAGACCGAAGCCATCCATAATGATGAGCGTGGTGGGAGTTTTGTTCATAAAAACCTCATTTCGCAAAAAGCGCATGAATCAAAGAGAAAGCGGAGGGGGCTCGGCCCCCTCACTCTGCTTATTCCTGATTGGCGGCATTGATGATGTCCACAAACTGCTCGGGCTTCAGGGCGGCACCGCCGATAAGGCCGCCGTCGATGTCCGGCTGGGCCAGCAGCTCAGCGGCGTTCTTGGGATTCATGCTGCCGCCGTACTGAATGGTGACGCTGCGGGCCACCCGTGCGCCGTACAGGCCGCGGATGGTGGCACGGATGTTGGAGCAGACCTCACCGGCCTGCTCGGCCGTGGCGGTCTTGCCGGTGCCGATGGCCCAGATGGGCTCATAGGCGATGATGCAGCGGCGCAGCTTCTCGGCGGGAACGCCGTTCAGGGCGCTCTTGACCTGCAGGGCGATCCACTCGGCGGTCACGCCGGCCTCACGCTGCTCAAGGCTCTCGCCCACGCAGATAATGGGGCTCATGCTGGCGTTCAGCACGGCAAGGACCTTTTTATTGACGGTGGCGTCCGTCTCGCAGAAATACTGCCGGCGCTCGCTGTGGCCCACGATGACGTACTTAACGCCCAGATCCTTCAGCATATCGGCGGAAATTTCGCCGGTGTAGGCGCCCTTTTCCTCAAAGTAGACGTTCTCGGCGCCCACGGAGATCTTCAGATCCTTGAATGCCTTCATAGCAACGGAGATGTTGCAGGCAGGGACACAGATCAGCGTGTCGCACCACTTGGCGCGGGGCATGATCTTCTTCAGCTCCTCGGCAAACTTCTTGGTCTCCGTGGCGGTCATGTTCATTTTCCAGTTGCCGGCGATAACGGTCTTGCGGTATCTGCGATTCATAATTGCGTATTCTCCTTCATATCTGTATGGCTCTATCTGAGCTGTCCGCTCCGAAGCGGAGCAGGACGAAATCAATGGTCAAACCTATTAGGTTATAGCGAAAATGCGGGCATTTGTCAAGTATTTTCGGAGAAAATACGCTTTTTTGACAGAAAACCGGCAAATACGGTTGCAATTCGCGGCACTTGCGCTCAAGGGGAGATGCGCCGCAGTGGGGGAGAGAACACCGGACTTTACTTGTCCAGCAGGTACGCAGCGCTGGGGAGCTTTTTACCATCCATAAACTCCAGAGAGGCACCGCTGGATACAGCCGAAGCGCCGCCAGCGGCGGGTAAAGCGAGGCTGTATCGAGGAAGCGGCACGATTTGCAGCTCGGACAGAGCTGCAAATCGTAATGCCGCAACGGGGGATAGGCGGCGGTGAAGACAGCGATTACTTGTCCAGCAGACAGGCAACACCAGGAAGTTCTTTTCCCTCCATGAATTCCAGGGAGGCACCGCCGCCGGTGGAAATATGGGTCATTTTATCGGCGTAGCCCAACTGCTCCACAGCGGCCGCGCTGTCGCCGCCGCCGATAATGGTGATGGCATTTGTGCGGCTCAGGGCCTCGGCCACAGCCTTGGTGCCGGCGGCAAAGGCCGGGAACTCAAAAACGCCCATGGGGCCGTTCCAGATCACGGTACCGGCGCCGGCCACAGCCTCGCAGTAGAGCTTCACCGTTTCGGGGCCGATGTCGAGCCCCTGCCAGCCCGCAGGAATCTCACCGGCCTTGACCACACGGCTGTTGGCGTCCGGAGCGAAGGCGTCCGCAATGACGGTGTCCACCGGCAGCAGCAGCTTCACGCCCTTTGCCTTGGCCTTTTCCACCATTTCCAGCGCATAGGGCTCCCAGTCGGCCTCCAGCAGACTGCCGCCCACCTGACCGCCCATGGCGGCGGAGAACGTATAGGCCATACCGCCGCCGATGATGACGGTATCGGCAATGTCCAGCAGATTGCGGATGACGCCCAGCTTGGAGCTGACCTTGCTGCCGCCCAAAATGGCCACCAGAGGCCGCTTGGGGTTGGCCAGCGCGCCGCCGATGACCTCCAGCTCCTTTTCAATCAGGAAGCCGGACACGGCGGGGAGATAGGCGGCCACACCGGCAGTGGAGGCGTGGGCTCGGTGCACGGCTCCAAAGGCGTCGGATACATAAACCTCTGCCAGAGAGGCTAGTCTCTTGGCAAAATCAGGGTCATTTTTCGTCTCGCCCTTTTCAAAGCGGGTGTTTTCCAGCAGCAGCACCTCACCGGGCTTCAGAACGGCGGCCTTGGCCTGCGCGTCCGTGCCCACAACGTCATGGGCGAACTGGACATCCTGCCCCAGCAGCTCGCCCAGCCGCACGGCCACAGGGGCCAGCGTCAGCTTTTTCTGAGCGGTCTCCCATGCCTCGCGGGTCAGCTCGGCGGGATTTTTGCCCTTTTCCGTCTGCTTTTTCACCCACTTGTCATAGTCCGGCTCCGGCTTACCCAAATGGGAGCAGGCAATGACTGCCGCGCCCTGCTCCAGCAGATACCGGATGGTGGGCAGCGCGGCCACGATGCGCTTATCGCTGGTGATGGCGCCGGTCTTCTTATCCTGCGGCACATTGAAATCGCAGCGCAGCAGGACCTTCTTGCCCTTGACATCAATGTCGCGGACGGTTTTCTTCCGATCATTCATAAGCAAGCTCCTATCTAACAGTTTATGATTTCGTTTCCCGCGGCGCGGGAAGGGTAAGGGTAGTATGTCCACTGCCGGAGGGAGAGTCCTTCAAAATCAGGTGTTTGCCATTTCACCCACGCCCAGCAGGCCGGGGAAGTGATTTTGCCGCAGCGCCTCATATACGCACACGGCTACGGTGTTGGAAAGGTTCAGGCTCCGGGCCTCGTCAATCATCGGCAGGCGGATGCACCGCTCACGGAAGCGCTCCCGGAGGTCTAAGGGCAGACCGGCGGTCTCCTTGCCGAAAAACAGCCAGCAGTCCGGGGAGAACCGGGCCTCCTGATAGGACCGGGGGGCCTTTGTGGTGGTGAGCCAGCAGTCGGCGGCGGCCTCGGGGTGCTGTGCGAAGAAGATGTCCAGATTTTCGTAATCGGAGACCTCCACCAAATGCCAGTAGTCCAGTCCGGCCCGCTTCACCGCACGGTCGGAAATGTCAAAGCCCAGCGGGCGGATAAGATGCAGGCGGCTGCCGGTGGCGGCGCAGGTGCGGGCAATGTTGCCGCAGTTCTGGGGAATCTCCGGCTCCACCAGCACGATGTTCAGCATAAGGGGCCTCCTTTTCGGTTACTTATCATTGGAATAACTTATTGTAATCCTTTACGGCGGGAAATTCAACCGTATTGTGTGCAAATGCCGGATTCCTTCACCGGTTTTATACGGCGGCGGACAGAGCTTTCGGTGGCTTTGATGAAAAAGCCGGGAAACCGGGAAAAGATTTGGCGGAATTTACCGTGAACTTTTTTGCGGAAGGGCTGGATTTCCCGTAAAAGTTTGGTATAATGACATTGACTATGATTTGCGTGGCGGGTTCTGCCCCACAGACAGGAGGATGGCGATCATGAAGCATATCTGCCGAGCCGTACTGATTCTGGAGGAGGAATGTTCGATTCCCGCCGGACGCAAACCGCTGATGCTGGAGACCTTCCTGCACCGCCCCCTGATGGAACGGGCCGCGGCGCAGTGCTTGGCAGACGGTGTTCAGCGGTTTTTTATTGTCTGTCCGCCCCGTTTTGCGGCGGAGGCAGCGGCCTGCTTCCCGGAGGGAACGGCCGTTACGGTATCCGAGCAGCACGCGGAGCTGCTGGACTTTCTCGATACGGACGAGACCACGCTGGTGCTGTGCCGCGCGGCGGTGCCCTATGCCGAGGCCGGCCCCGGCTTTGCCTATGCGGCGCCGGGCCGGGAGCTGCGGGAGGTCTGGAAGGATCAAATGACCAACGCGGTATCCGGCGCAGAGCTGGTGCCGGGCTGGCTGCCGGTATTCGGGCCGGAGACCGTCCGGGAGCTGGAGACAGCGCTGGCGGACACGGAAAAGAGCTTGTAATTTTTATTTAAGATACAGAAAATACAGAAAAGAGAGGGAGTTTCCTATGATTTCTCACGGGAAGGACATCAAAGTTTTCTGCGGCAACGCCAACCGCCCCCTGGCAGAGGAGATCTGCCGCCTGATGGGGACAAAGCTGGGCGAAGCAGAGGTCAAGGGCTTTGCCGACGGTGAGGTCTCCGTTTCCCTGTACGAAACGGTCCGCGGCAGCGATGTGTTCGTTGTCCAGTCCACCTGCAAGCCCGTCAATGACAACCTGATGGAGCTGCTGGTGATGATCGACGCGCTGCGCCGTGCCTCTGCCGGCCGTATCACCGCCGTTGTCCCCTATTTCGGCTATGCCCGTCAGGACCGCAAGGCCAAGGCCCGCGATCCCATTTCCGCAAAGCTGGTGGCCAACATGATTACCGCCGCCGGCGCCGACCGCGTGCTGACCATGGATCTGCACGCCGCCCAGATTCAGGGCTTCTTCGACATCCCGGTGGACAACCTGCTGGGCAACCCCGTTTTCGTGGATTACTATGCCAAGAAGTTCGGCGATAAGTGCGAGGACATGATCGTGGTCTCTCCGGACGTCGGCTCCGTGGCCCGCGCCCGCGCCTTCGCGCAGAAGCTCCATATGCAGATGGCCATTGTGGACAAGCGCCGCCAGAAGGCCAACCAGTGCGAGGTCATGAACGTCATCGGCGACGTCAAGGGCAAGGACTGCGTGCTCTTTGACGATATGGTGGATACCGCAGGCTCCCTGTGCAACGCCGCCAAGGCCATTGTGGAGGTGGGCGGCGCCAATAAGGTCTACGCCTGCGCCAGCCACGGCGTTCTCTCCGGCCCCGCTATCGACCGTCTGGAGGCCAGCAACATCGAGGAGCTGGCTCTCCTGGATACCATTCCCGCCCATCCCGAGGCGAAGCGCGCCCGCATCAAGTACCTGACGGTGGCCCCCATGTTCTCCGATGCCATCGAGCGCACCTATCAGGAGATCTCCATCTCCAAGCTGTTCCGCTGATTAAGCTGCGGAGCGCCGCGTCATTGCAAAAAGCCAAAGCGCCCCTCCGATTTTCGGAGGGGCGCTTTTTATGCACGGCGGCGGCAAAGCCTTGCGGCGGGGAATGGGATATGATAAGATGTCAGGAGATCAGAATTTGCAGATTTGTTATATGGGAAATGTATTTTTACATTTGGGCGGGAAAACAAATTGAATGCAGTAAGCGAATAGGGAGGGAGTAAGCGTGGGGAGCATAATTGCGGCTGCGATACATAGCTTTGTTGGAAGTTTTTTTCTCTATTTTGTAATCATCCCTGTGAGCATAATATTTTTGGGGTATTTGGTTTATATTGTAGTAGAGTTAATAAAGGAAATAAAAAAGAAATAGAAAAAGATTTAGAATCAACAATATCCGGCTTGTTAGTGGAATTACGGTCAATATAGAAATCGAATATGCGGCAGCGGAGCTTTTAACTCCGCTGCCGTGCTTTTTTGCAGCTTCAATCAGAAATTTGAAATAATATTTCCGGGAGGCTTTCACTCTGCGTTCAGGCGTCCTTGGGGAAGACCTTGATGAGCAGCAGGGAACCCTCCTTCACGGAGACCGCGGCGGTCTGCCCCGGCAGCACCTCATTACTGGTGCCGTACTGGTACTCGCTGGTGATCTCCGCGTCCCGGAGCGGATATTTGCAGCCGGTCTCCGTGACGCCCCGGGCCGTACCGGTGATGTTCACCAGAGAGTAGTAGGGGAAGCTGTCGGGAATTTCCGCTGGCTCCGCGCCCACCATCCGCATTTCGGAAAAATCGTCCACCAGCACGGCGGATTTGCCAGCGTTTTGCAGCATGACCAGCAGATAGATATTCACCAGTGTGTGGTCCATGCGCCCGCCGGAAACGCCCACCAGCAAAAAATCCTCAAAGCCCCGGCGCAGCGCCTCCTTCACGGCGAACACCGTGTCGGTATCGTCCTTTACCGTAGGCAGGACAATGGTCTCCGCCGTGCTTTCGGGCCTCGGGTGGGAGTCAAAGTCCCCGACAATGAGGTCGGGATGGGCGCATAGCCGCTCCTGATGGTAAAGCCCGCTGTCGCAGTAAATACAGAAATCCTCCGGGCGAAGATAGCTCCGCACCCGGTCATAATTGTGAATATCGGCGCCGCCGATGATGACGCAGCGTTTCATAAGACCACATCCTTCCAATTTCCTATCATACCGCGCTTTTTCCGCCATCGCAACATTTTTATATCGGAACGCATGAAATCGGAAAAAGCAGAAATCCTAATGGCGTATTGCGAAAAGGAGTGATGGTATGGAAACAGGAATCCATAATACCTCGGAGATCGGGCGGCTGCGGAAGGTCCTGCTGCACCGGCCTGGACAGGAATTGGAAAATCTCATGCCGGAGTATCTGGAGCGGCTGCTGTTTGACGATATTCCCTATCTCAAGGAGGCGCAGGCGGAACACGACGCCTTCGCCCAATGCCTGCGGGACGCGGGGGTGGAGGTGGTGTACCTCACGGACCTTGTGGTGGAGTCCCTCACCGGGCCGGAGGTGCGGCAGGCGCTTTTGACGCAGTTTTTAGACGAGGCGGGAGTGAAGGAACAGGGAGAGCGGGAGGCGGTGGAGGCATATCTCTCCGAGCTGGATGACCGGACCATGGTCTCCGCCATGATGGCCGGCGTCCGCCGCAGCGACCTGCGGCGACTGGGCGGAAGGCTCAGCGACCATCTCTCCGGGTTGGGGGAGGACTATCCCTTTGCCGTGGACCCCATGCCGAACCTCTATTTTACAAGAGACCCCTTTGCCACCATCGGCACCGGCGTGTCCATTCACAAAATGCATACCGTGACCCGAAACCGGGAAACGCTGTTCGGCCGCTTTATCTTTGAGCATAATCCGGCGTATGAGAACGCGCCCCGGTGGTATGACCGCAGCGCGGAGTCCTCATTGGAGGGCGGCGACATCCTTGTGCTGTCTCCGGAGGTGCTGGCGGTGGGCATTTCCCAGCGGACGGAGGGAGATTCCATTGACCAGCTTGCCCGGACGGTGCTCTCCCGGAGCAAAACGTTCAAAAGGGTGCTGGCCTTCAATATTCCCAAGAGCCGCTCGTTCATGCACCTTGACACGGTGTTCACCATGGTGGATAGGGACAAATTTACTGTGCACCCCAATATTTTAAGCGACATTACCGTGTTCGTCATGGAGCTGGACGGGGACGGGCAGATGAAAATCCGGCAGGAAAGCGGGCGGCTGGAGGATATTTTAAAGGAGCATCTGGGCCTGAGCCAAGTGACGCTGATTCCCTGTGGGCAGGGGCACACCATCGACGCCGCCCGGGAGCAGTGGAGCGATGGCAGCAACACGCTGGCCATCGCCCCCGGCGAGGTGGTGGTTTACACCCGGAACTATGTGACAAACCGGTCGCTGGAGGAGGCGGGAATCCGCATCCACGCCATTCCCAGCGCGGAGCTGAGCCGGGGCCGGGGCGGACCTCGGTGCATGAGTATGCCGCTTGTCCGCGATGACCCGTAAATAGGCGGCGGGCCGCGCTTTTGCGGTCGATCAAAAATTAAAATTCTCAAATAAAAGGAGAGATGACCATGGCAGTGAATTTAAAGGGCCGGAGCTTTCTGACGCTGGCGGATTTTACCCCCGGCGAGCTGCGCTATCTGCTGGACCTCGGCCACGATCTGAAAGCCAAGCGGCGTGCGGGCATCTGCGAGCCCACCATGAAGGGCAAGCACATCGTGCTGCTGTTTGAAAAGACGTCCACCCGCACCCGCTGCTCCTTTGAGGTGGCGGCCACGCAGGAGGGCGCCCATGTGACGTATCTGGACGCAAATTCCTCCCAGATGGGGAAAAAGGAGTCGCTGGAGGATTCTGCCAAGGTGCTGGGACGGTTCTTTGACGGCATCGAGTACCGGGGCTATGAGCAGTCCGTTGTGGAGGACCTTGCGAAATGGTCCGGCGTACCGGTGTGGAACGGTTTGACGGACGCCGACCACCCCACACAGATTTTGGCCGATCTCATGACCATTGAGGAGCACTGCAAAAAGCCTCTGAACAAGATCAAGGTGGTGTTTCCCGGTGATGTGCGGAACAATATGTGCTATGCATGGATGATGGGCGCCGCCAAGCTGGGGATGCACTTTGTCGCCATGGGACCGGAGGAGCTGGCAAAGCAGATGGACAAGGACGTGGTGAATTCCACGTTTGCCGAGGCCCGGGAAAATGGCGGCCTCATTGAGATCACCGATAACAAGGCGGACCTGAAGGGTGCGGACGTTATTTACGGCGATGTGTGGGCCTCTATGGGCGAGGAGGCGCAGATTCCCGAGCGGGTGCGGCTGCTGAGCCCCTTCCGGGTGACGGAGGAGACATTGAAGGCCACGGAAAATCCCGATGTGCTGTACCTGCACTGCCTGCCCTCGTTCCACGATTTTGAAACGAAGATGGCAAAGGAGTGGCATGACAAGGGCGTGGACATCCGGGAGGTCACGGACGAGGTGTTCCGCTCCCGCCACAGCGCTGTCTTTGACGAGGCGGAAAACCGGATGCACTCCATTAAGGCCATTATGGTGGCCACCATCGGGAAATAAGCCCGCTCCGGCGGGCGGAGAAACGGGGGATTCCTCTGGAACAGCGCAAGCTCCGTATGCCAACGGCATACACGATTTTGTTCTGCCTCATCATTTTTGTGGCCGTGACCACATGGTTTATCCCGGCGGGCAGCTATGACTATGCCGATGGGGTACCGGTCTCCGGCAGCTATCACACTGTTGACCCGGCGCCTCAAGGCGCAGGCGCGGTGCTGAAGGCCGCGTTCAACGGGTTTTATAACGCCGTGGACGTCTGCGTATTCATTTTGATGGTGGGCGGCTTTTTAGGCGTGGTGATGAAGACCGGGGCCATTGACGCCGGGGTCAGCAACCTCATTGCCCGGCTTCAGGGGCGGGAAAACCGGCTCATTACGATTTTGATGCTGTTTTTCGGCTTGGGCGGCACCACCTACGGAATGTGGGAGGAGACCATGGCGTTTTTCCCGCTGCTGCTGCCGGTGTTCCTTGCAGCGGGGTATGACGCCGTGGTGGGCGTGGCGGTGGTGCTGCTGGGGGCCGGAGCGGGGGTCATCGCCTCCACGGTGAACCCCTTTGCCACCGGCATTGCCGCCGGGTTTGCCGGGGTGACGCTGGGAGACGGGCTTCTCTGGCGGGTGCTTCAATTCATTGTGTTCGAGGGCATTGCCATCTGGTATGTTTCCGCCTACGCCGCAAGGATAAAGCGGGACTCCAGCCGCTCCGTGGTTGGAATCGGCGCCGGGCGGCTCCACGCCGATGTCGGCACGGTCACGCCCCTGACACGGCGGCACATCGCCGTTTTGATCGTGTTTGCCGCCACGTTCCTCATCATGGTCTATGGCGTGATTCCCTTTGATGAGATGGGACTGTCGCTGCCGGTGCTGGGATGGTGGTTCCCGGAGCTGTCCGCCCTGTTTTTAGTGGCGGGCATTGTGGTGGGCCTCATGGACCGGCTGGGAGAGGTGGAGCTGGCGGAGACCTTTGTTTCCGGCTGCACCGACCTTTTGGGCGTGGCGTTCATCATCGGCATCAGCCGGGGCATCACAGTGCTGATGAACGATGGGCGCATTACCGACACCATTCTCCACTGGGGAGAAGCGGCCCTCTCCGGGCTGGGCGCGGTACCCTTTGTGCTGCTGGTGTATCTCATTTACCTGCCGCTGTCCGTGTTCATCCCTTCGTCCTCGGGCCTTGCGACCCTTTCCGTGCCGGTGGTGGCGCCGCTGGGGCAGTTTGCCGGTGTCACCGGGGACGCAGTGGTCACGGCGTTCCAGTCCGCCTGCGGCCTTGTCAATCTGGTGACGCCCACTGCCGCCGTAGTCATGGGTGCGCTGGCGCTGGGGCGGATTCCTTATGAGAAGTGGCTGAAATTTGTGTGGAAGCCGGCGGCGGCCTTTTTGCTGCTGACGATGCTTATTTTAGTAGCCGCTGTGATTCTCTAATAGTTATGCCGGGGCCATCAGGCCCCGGCGCTTACATATTCCGCCGGAACCGCGCATAGATATGGAGAAAAACGGTCACGGAGGGATGCTATGAATCTGCGGAGCATAGCGCCGGTTTTGCTGCTGTGCCTGCTGCTGGCAGGCTGCGGCGCGGCAGAGCGCGAAGAAGAAACAGGCGCGCTGGAGAGCGCGGCGGGGCTGACAGAAAATCAGGAGGATTTTTTGACGGTGGATGGCGAGGCCGTTCCGGCGTGGCGCTATCTCTACTGGCTGGCGATGGACTGCCGGAGACTGGAGGAACAGTACGCGGCGGCGGACGAGCCGCTGGACTGGGACGCGGCCTTATCGGAGGGAGAGACCCCGGCGGGGGTGGCAAAGGCAGCCGCATTGGAGGATATGGTGCTCTGCGCTGTAACGGAGCGCTGGGGTACACAGTTCGGCTGCGCCCTGACGCCGGAGGAGCGGGCGGCGCTGACGCCGTGGGACAGCCCATGGCTCACCGAGGCGCAGGGGACGGTGCTGGCGGAGACTGCGGCGCTGTACGGAAAATTGTATGAGTTGTGCAAAACGCCGGGGAGTCCCCTGTATCCGGCGGCGGGGGAGCTGGAGGCATTTGAGGCGGCGGGAGATTTTTTAGAGGCGGAGCGGCTGCTCGTTCCGTTTTCCGGGGACAGGGACGCGGACCGCAGCCACGCGGCGGAGCTGTTTTCCGAAATCAACAGTGCGGCGGACCCGGCCGCCGCCTTTGAGACGCTGATGACAGACTGCGGCGGCACAATGACCGAGGCGGACTGGACGCCATCGCTCCGGGACGCGGCGCTGGCGCTGGAGCCGGGACAGGTCTCCGGTATTTTGGAGGGCGCGGCGGGCTATCTCATTCTGCGGCGGCTGACGACCGATGAAGAAACGTTGCGTTCGGCGCATTTTGACAGCCTCTTGCGGGCGGCTGCGGCAGACTGCGTTGTTCAGGTGAACGATGCATACGAGGCGCTTCAGCCGGGAAAATTCATGGCCGCGCTGGGCCGGAACGGCGGGGAAGTAGAGTGACATTGTTAAAATTTCGTCAATTTAGACGAAAGTACCAAGCGTTTTGTTAAGTATTTAACAAAATTTTGCGAAATGCCAGATTTTCATTGACGCAACCTCTGAAAACGCTTATAATCCAAATTGTTCAGAGAGGACTGAGACGGTTCGTCAAAAAAATAACAAGCCGCCTCCGCTCAGAAAAAAAGGAAACCCGGCGGAGCCTTCCGCCTATAAAAAACACAAATTGGAGGATCACCATGAAAGAACTTTATGTTGTGAACTGCTGCCGTACCGCCATCGGCTCCTTCGGCGGCTCCCTGAAGAACACCCCCGCTGTGGACATGGGCGCTATCGTGGTCAAGGAGGCCCTCAAGCGCGCTAACGTCGCTCCCGAGAACGTGGACGAGCTGATGTTCGGCTGCATCCTCACCGCCGGCCAGGGCCAGAACCCCGCCCGTCAGGTCTCTGTGAAGGCCGGTATCCCCTATTCTGTTCCCGCCTACACCGTTGGCATGGTCTGCGGCTCCGGCATGAAGTCCGTCATCGAGGGCGCCCGCTCCATTCTGGCCGGCGACTCCGACATCGTGGTCTGCGGCGGCACTGAGAACATGAGCGCCGCTCCCTACACCCTGCCCGATGAGCGCTGGGGCGCCCGTATGAGCGACAAGAAGGTCGTGGACGAGATGATCAAGGACGGCCTGTGGGACGCTTTCAACAACTATCACATGGGTACCACCGCTGAGAACATCAATGATATCTGGGGCATCACCCGCCGCGAGCAGGACGAGTTTGCCGCAGCTTCTCAGCAGAAGGCCTGCGCTGCCCGCGACTCCGGCCGTTTCGATGACGAGATCGTTCCCGTCCCCGTGAAGGTCAAGAAGGAGATCGTGGAGTTCAAGCGCGATGAGTATCCCAAGGAGAACGTCACCGCCGACAGCATCGCAAAGCTCCGCGGCGCTTTCCCCGTGGGCCCCGAGTCCCCCAATCCTCAGGTTGTGAACACCTTTGAGCCCACCGGCATTCAGGACGCCGATGATAAGGGTACGCCCCGCGTGACCGCCGCCAACGCTTCCGGTATCAATGACGGTGCTGCCGCTATCGTGCTGGCCTCCGGCGAGGCTGTTGAGAAGTACGGCCTGAAGCCCATGGTCAAGCTGATCGGCTGGGGCCAGGGCGGTGTTGATCCCAAGATCATGGGCGTTGGCCCCGTGGTGGCTTCCCGCGCCGCTATGGCCAAGGCCGGTGTGAAGATCGAGGACATCGATCTGGTGGAGGCCAACGAGGCATTCGCCGCTCAGTCCATCGCTGTAGCCCGTGAGCTGCACTTCGACATGAGCAAGGTCAACGTCAACGGCGGTGCTATCGCTCTGGGCCATCCCGTCGGTGCTTCCGGTGCCCGTATCATCGTCACCCTCATCCACGAGATGATGAAGCGTCCCGAGGCCAAGAAGGGTCTGGCTACCCTCTGCATCGGCGGCGGCATGGGTACCGCTGTTGTGGTGGAGAAGGTCTAAGATAACAGTCAAATCGAAAGAAAACGAAAAAAGGACTGCGGCGAAAGCCGCAGTCCTTTTTTCGTTTATAGGGGAGAGCCTTTGCGGCGTTATCCCCGGTGGTCGCACCGTTGAACATTTTCACTACCATGGCCTTGAAGGTATTGACCACCGCGCCCTCGGTGATATATCGGGCTGTGCCCTTGACCTGATAGCCCTCAAGGCTTTGGGCGTCATATATAGAGACAGCGATTTTCCCATGATTGGCGGCGATGTTCTTCAGGGTTGTGTCCAGAAACACATCCCCCACCACCAGCTTGCCCTCCGGGGTCACGTCCTTGAAGGCGACGGGCACAACGTTGGGCTCACCGTCCATACAGGTAGCAAGGTCCCACAGTCCGCTTTTCAGCAGCTTTACGGCATTTTCATTCAGCATGATGATTTCCTCCTTGTATTTCGGGCCGCGGGGCCCGTCTGCTGCGCTGATTATAAGCCGGATATGAGAGCGGGGAAAGATATGGGCCAATTTATGAGTCGCTCATAAATTACAGAGCGGCAGGGTGAGGGCGGCACTTTGCGGATAGGTATTCAATAAAAGCACAGAGGTGCACGGCTGTGAAAATTGCCGCTTTTTGGGTGGGCATACAAAATTGAGAAGAAAATGCGGAGCGGAATTTGGCGGAAACGTTGGTTGATTTTCTGCCGAAAGGTAGCGTATAATCAACCCTATCAAATAAATGGTTAAAACACTTCAAGATGCAGTGACGGGGTAAGTACCTCTCTTTCCCCCGCTTTTCAGAGAGTCCGGTTGGTGTAAAAGGACAGGCGGTTGAGAGCGAAGATGGCCTCTGAGCATCGGTGGTGAGTCCCAAGGGATAAGCTGCCGCCGGGTCCGCCCGTTACAGCGTTCTTCCGTTAATCGCCTGTTGGGCGCCGACGGAGCTGAGGCGATGGCTGAGAGGCCATCGTAAAACAAGGTGGTACCGCGAATCGTTCGCCCTTGTGCTTCTACGGAAGCACAAGGGCGTTTTTATTTTCCGTACCGAAAGGGAGAGAGCCATGGAAGAAATCAAGAAAAAGCTGTTTGCGGCGGAGGACGCCCATAAAGAATGGTTTGAGGAGATCAGCCGCACGGTGTTTCAGCACCCGGAGCTGGGCGACCGGGAATTTTTCTCCTCACAATATCTGGCCGACGAGATGCGGAAGGCGGGCTTCCGGGTGGAAAAGCCCTACTGCGGTATGGAGACCGCGTTCCGCTGTGAGCTCGGCGAAGCGGGTGAGGGCCCCACGGTGGCGTTTCTGGCGGAGTATGACGCCCTGCCCGGCTACGGTCCCAACGGCGACCAGAACGGCCATGCCTGCGGCCACAACTGGATCGCGGCCAGCACCTTTGCCGCCTGCGTGGCCCTGAAGGAGCTGAAGGAACAGGTGGGCTTCCCCGGCAGAATCGTCTATATGGGTACGCCGGCGGAGGAGACCACCAGCGGGAAGATCACCCTGATTGACCGGGGTGCTTTCCGGGATATTGACGCCGTATACCAGATGCACCTGGGTGAGACGAACCGGGTGGACAGCGCGGCGCTGGCCATGACCATTCTGCAATTTGAGTTCTTCGGCCTTGCGGCCCACGCCGCCGGCGCGCCGGAGAAGGGCATCAACGCGCTGGATGGCTGCATTCTTACCTTTAACGGCATCAACGCCCTGCGCCAGCACGTTACCAGCGATGTCCGCATCCACGGCATCATCAAGGATGGCGGCAAGGCGTGCAACATTGTGCCTGACCACGCGCTGATGGAGATTTATGTCCGGGCGGCGGACAAGAACTATCTGGAAACCGTCATCGAAAAGGTCTGCAACTGCGCCCGGGGCGCGTCCTTGATGACCGGCGCCCGGGTGGAGGTCACCCGGGACAAGTACACCACCTATGATATCCGCAACAACCCCCTGCTGGTGAAGCTGCTGGTGGAAAACCTTCACAGCCTCGGCATCACCCCCTTGCCCACGGCGGACCCGCTCCGCACGGCGGGGAGTACGGATATCGGCAACGTTTCCTATGAGGTCCCCACCTGCTACACCTACATGGGGACCATTGAGGCCGGCGCCGGTCCCGCCCGCACCCATGAGGCGGCGTTTCTGGATGTGGCGGACTCGGACATCGCCCACCGGCTGCTGCATCAGGGCGCCAAGGCCATGGCCGCGTCCGCGCTGGACCTCTACCTCCGCCCAGAGCTGGTGGCGGAGCTGAAAAAAACGAAGTACCCGCTGTAAACAAAAATTAAAATAAAAAATTTGGGAGGAAATTCCGATGAAAAAGAAAAACTGGTTTGCCCTGCTGCTCACCGCAGCGCTGTCTTTGTCCCTGTTGACCGGCTGCGGCGGCAGCTCCAAGCAGTCCGAAGCCGCCTCCGGCGACAACAGCGCCGACGCTCCCGCCGCCAGCGAAAGCCGGCTGGACAAGGTGCTGGCGGCCGGAAAGATCACCAACGTCTGTGAGCCCTATTTTGCCCCCTATGAGTTCATTGACAACACCAAGTCCGGTCAGGAGCAGTTCCTGGGCGCCGATATGGAGCTGGCCCGGTACATCGCCAAGGAACTGGGCGTGGAGCTGGAGATCGTGCCGCTGGAGTGGAGCGCCGTGCTGACGGGCGTTGGCGCGGGCAAGTACGATATGGCTGTGGCCGGCATGGCCTATACCCCGGAGCGGGCGGAGACCATGGCTATGTCCAAGGTCTATAAGCCCGGCGGGGATCAGGGTCTGCTGGTCCCGGCGGACAAGGTGGATGAGTACACCTCTCTTGCTGATTTTGCCGGTAAGAAGGTGGGCTTCCAGAGCGGCACCGTGCAGGAGCAGAACGTGCTGACCCAGCTGCCCGACTCCGAGCCTGTTACGTTTGACATCATCCAGAACGCCGTGCTGGCGCTGGACAGCGGCAAGGTGGATGCGGTGTCCGTGTCCATTGCCAACGGTGAGATGTTTGTTTCCACCAATCCCAAGCTGGCGGTTTCCACCGTTCAGTTTGACAACAGCCAGAACGGCAACGTCATCGGCTTCCCCAAGGGCGAAACCGAGCTGGTGGACGCCGTAAACAAGATCATTGACGAGGTGCTGGAGCAGGGCTTGTATGACCAGTGGCTGGAGGAAGCCACGGTCGAGGCCGAAAATCTGGGCCTGTAAGATCAGGCCGCCGGGAGGGGAATTACATTGCTTTCATTTATAGAAAATATCGGCCTGATTTTGCAGCGCTACGGCGCCGTATTCGCACAGGGCCTCTGGAATACACTGTGGCTATCGTTTGTATCCGTGTTTTTTGGTACTTTTCTGGGTATTCTGGTGGCGCTGGGTAAGCTCTCTCGGCACAAGCTGCTCAACGGTGTGGTGAGCACCTATATTGAGATCATCCGGGGTACCCCGATTTTGCTTCAGCTTTATTTCTTCTGGCTGGCTCTGCCGAATATTCTGCCGAGCATTTCGGATACGACCTGCATTTTAAGCGCACTGGTGGTGAATGCCAGCGCCTATATCGCGGAGGTCATCCGGGCGGGCATTCAGGCAGTGGACGCCGGACAGCGGGAGGCGTCCCTCAGCCTTGGCATGACGGAGCGGGCCATTATGACAAAGGTCATTTTCCCGCAGGCCATCAAGAACATTCTGCCGGCGCTGGGTAACGAGGTCATTGTGATGATCAAGCAGACGTCCCTGGCCTCCGTGTTCTTCTTCGGCGAGCTGATGACCGCCTATAAGCAGGTGCAGTCCACCACGTTCCTTGCGCTGGAGCCGCTGACCATTTCCGGCTTGATCTACCTGTTCCTGACGGTGACGCTCTCCCGCATCACCCGCCACTTTGAAAAGAGGATGAAGCAGAATGAACGATAAAAATGTAATTCTTCAGGTACGGGGCCTGCAAAAAAACTTTGGCGAGCTGGAGGTACTCAAGGGCCTTGATCTGGACATTCACGAGGGCGAGGTCATTTCTATCATCGGCCCCTCCGGCTGCGGCAAGTCCACCTTCCTTCGGTGCCTGAATCTGCTGGAGAAGCCGGACGGCGGCTCCATTTGCTTTGAGGGACAGGAGGTGACCGGGGCCAAGACCGATGTGACCGCCTACCGCCGGAGAATCGGCATGGCGTTCCAGCACTTCAACGTATTTCCCCATCTGACGGTTTTGAATAACGTAACGCTTGCCCCGGTGAGCAACAAGATGATGACGGAGGCACAGGCTGTTGAAAAGGCCAAGGTCCTGCTGGACCGCGTGGGCCTTGGCGACAAGCTGGACGAGTACCCCACGAAGCTCTCCGGCGGACAGAAGCAGCGCCTTGCCATTGTCCGGGCTCTTGCACTGGAGCCGCAGGTGATTCTCTTTGACGAACCCACCTCCGCGCTGGACCCGGAAATGGTCATGGAGGTGCTGGATGTGATTCGGGAGCTGGCGGAGTCCGGCATGACGATTTTGATTGTGACCCACGAGATGGGCTATGCCCGGGAGGTCAGCGACCGCGTCCTCTTTATGTACGGCGGGCAGATCGCGGAGTCCGGCACGCCGGAGGAGGTCTTTGACCACACGAAGACCGAGCGGGCCAAGGATTTCTTCCGCAAGGTCATCCATTCCTGATTTTTAACTGCAAAAGGAGTATTGAAAATGCGTATTTCTCTGGAAGAGACTCTGAAAAAGGCCGGCGGCATTCTGGTGATCGACGGTTCCATGGCCACAGCGCTGGAGGGCCTTGGCTGCGATTTGAACAATTCCCTGTGGACCGCGAAGGCGCTGGAACGGCAGCCGGAGCTGGTGAAGCAGGTGCATCTGGACTATTTCCGCGCCGGTGCGGACTGCGGCATTACGTGCAGCTATCAGGCCACGATTCCGGGCCTGAAAAAGAACGGCTGCTCCGAGGCGGAGGCGGAGGCTCTGATTGTCCGCTCCGTGGAGATTTTTAACGAGGTGCGGGAGAACTGGTGGCAGAACGAGGGTAAGGCGCAGGGCCGTGTCTATCCCCTTTGCCTTGCCGGTATCGGTCCCTACGGCGCGTATCTGGCAAACGGCGCGGAATACCGGGGCCGTTACGGCGTTTCCAAGGAGGTGCTGCGCCAGTTCCATGCCCGCCGGATGGAGCTGCTGTGGAACGCCGGGGCCGACCTGCTGCTCATCGAGACCCAGCCCTCCCTGCAGGAGGCGCTGCTGGAGGCCGATCTGGCCGAGCAGATGGGAGCGGATTACTGGGTCAGCTTTACCTGCGGGGACGATACCCACACATGGGAGGGCGATGACATCCGGGACTGCGCCAAGGCGCTGTCCGAAAATCATCCCCACCTGAAGATGATCGGCGTGAACTGCGTGGCGCCCCATCTGGTGTCCGGGCTGGTGGAGAAGCTGAAGGCAAGCTGTGATCTGCCTATCGGCGTGTATCCCAACTCCGGCGAGACCTATGACCCCATCACGAAAACATGGTCCGGTCCCAAGGATGGTGTCCGTTTCGGGGACTATGCCTATCAGTGGATGGAGGCGGGGGTCTCCGCCATCGGCGGCTGCTGCCAGACGGTAGCCGACCACATTCGTCAGGTCACGGAGGCCCGGAAGCGCTTTTTGAAGCGCGGATGAGGCAAGCAAAAATAAAAAAGAGCAGGCGTACATACGCCTGCTCTTTTTATTATGTGGGTATTTTCATTTTTTGAAAAAGTGAAAATCGCAGCAATCGCCGCCGTAGCCCAGCGTTTGGGTGCGGGCAAAGCCCAGCTTCCTCAGTCCACCGTAGGCCACGTTATCCACCTCGCAGAACAGGGGGCACAGCTCCGCGCAGCCGTTTTCCACGCAGGCCGTGTGCCAGAGGCACTTTTTCATCGTGACCTCAAAGTGGTCTTTACCGTGGGACTGCGTGCTCTCCCACAAATCGCTCTTTCGCACCACCCGCAGAAAAATGCGGCTATACAGGAAGTAAAAGCCAGGAATGGCCTCCATTTTTGCCGTGGAGGAATGCTTTTCCGGTGCAACGATCTCAAGCATATAGGCCCGCATGGTCTTGTAGGCGTCCTCGTGGGGAAAGTGCTCCGAGAGCGCCTTGTACAGCGCGACGCGGGGGAGAATCGTCTCGGTCAGCGTTTTCATCTGATTGGGCGACTTGCCCTCCGTGCGGGCGATACACCCTTGGAGCAGCGCCTCCTGCCGCTCAAACAGCGTACTGTCACTGTCTCCGCCGAATTTTTCGCTTAAAAATGCCCTGATCTGCTGTTGCTGCTTGATCTGCATGGCTGCGATGCCTCTTTCAACTTTGCGTATTTGATCGGAAAGCGTGGGGCGTTACAGCGCCTCGGCCAGCTCCAGCACCAGCCGCTCCGACTTTTCCCAGCCGAGGCAGGCATCGGTGATGCTCTTGCCGTAAACGCCCTCGTTGATTTTCTGATTGCCGTCCTCAATGTAGCTTTCAATCATCAGGCCCTTCACCAGACCGTGAATGTCCGCAGAATGGCGCATGGAGTGAAGTACCTCCTTGGCAATGCGAATCTGCTCCAGATACTGTTTGCCGGAGTTGGCATGGTTGCAGTCCACAATGCAGGCCGGATTCTTAAAGCCCCGCTCTGCATACAGCTTATGGAGCTGCACCAAATCCTCATAGTGGTAGTTGGGGCGGCTCTCGCCCCGCTCGTTCACATAGCCCCGCATAATGGCGTGGGTGTAGGAGTTGCCGCTGGTCTCCACTTCCCAGCCGCGATAGAGGAACGTATGGTCGCCCATGGCGGCGTAAATGGAATTCATCATCACGCTCAGGTCGCCGCCGGTGGGGTTTTTCATGCCCACGGGCACATCAATGCCGCTGGCCACCAGCCGGTGCTGCTGGTTTTCCACCGAGCGGGCGCCCACGGCCACATAGCCCAAAATGTCGGAGAGATAGCGGTAATTTTCAGGATAGAGCATCTCGTCCGCACAGGCAAAGCCCGTTTCCTCCACGGCCCGGGTGTGGAGGCGGCGGATGGCGATGATGCCCTCCAGCATATCCGGCTTTTTGCTGGGGTCGGGCTGGTGAAGCATTCCCTTGTAGCCCGCGCCGTTGGTGCGGGGTTTGTTGGTATAAATGCGGGGGACGATGAGAATTTTATCCTTCACCTGCTCCTGCAGGGGGACAAGGCGGTAGATGTAGTCCATAACGCTGTCCTCGCGGTCGGCGGAGCAGGGACCGATCATGAGCATCAGCCGGGAATCCCGCCCATCCAAAATGGCGCGCATTTCCTCAACGCGGGCCGCACGGGCCGCAGAGACGCGCTCCGACAGGGGGAACTCCTTCTTGATGTCCATGGGAATCGGCAGTTTGCGGATGAAGCGGGCATTTTGCTGCATGATGGATGCTCCTTTTGCTATTTTTAATGTTGCTCCTATTTTACAGCGTTCCCCCGCAGACCACAAGCGCGATTTCGCGGTGATTTGTCCATTTTTTCGCCCCGCGAGGGGACAAAATCTGCCGAATCCGCCAAGAGGCGGCCCGGCCGCCGGGAAAATGCTGATAATGCCCGGTGAAGTGAAAGACTTTTTCGGTACACTGAGCGATGGCATGCTGTCGCCCTTTTTGCGCGGTTTTCGGGGAAGCGTGGCGGACTTTTGACAAAAAATCGCCGAAACAGCGGTTTTTTGCAACAAATTTTCAAACCCCTATTGACATGGTAGGAGTTAAGATGTAAAATCCCTACTTGCAAAGTGGGTAATTACGGCGGGAGGTGTCGGTCATGATGGTTTCGTCCAAGGGGCGCTACGCCCTGCGGGTCATGCTGGACATGGCGGAGCAGGGGGACGGTGCTTGGCTGCGGCTCAGCGACATTGCCCAGCGGCAGCAGCTCTCCAAAAAATATTTGGAGAGCATCATGGCGGCGCTGAGCCGGGCGGGGTTGGTGGAAAGCTCCGTGGGTAAGGCGGGCGGCTACCGGCTGACCCGTCCGCCGGAGGAATACCCGGTGGGGGAGATTCTGCGGGCGGCAGAGGGCGACCTGTGCGCGGTATCGTGTATCTCTGAGGAAAAGGCGGGCTGCGGAAGCGTCTGCGACTGCGGCACACGCTCTTTCTGGCAGGGGCTGGAGGCGCAGATCAACACCTATGTGGACCATTACACGTTGGCACAATTCATGCATTCAGGGGAAAAATCAACGGGCCGCTCCTGCGGCGCGGAAGGAGAATAAGGCAGTATGAGGAAAGCACTTTTGGAAATCAAGGACCTGCACGTGCGGGTGGAGGACAAGGAAATTCTGCACGGTGTCGATTTGACGGTGGGCGCGGACGAGACCCACGTGCTTATGGGCCCCAACGGCACCGGCAAGTCCACGCTGGGCTATGCCATTACCGGCAACCCGGCCTACAGCGTGACGGCGGGCAGCATTCTGTTTGACGGAGAGGACATCACGGCGCTGCCGGTGAACGAACGGGCGAAGAAGGGCATTTTCCTGTCCTTCCAGAATCCGCTGGAGGTTCCCGGTGTGACCCTCAGCGCCTTTATCCGCAGCGCGCTGGAGCAGAAGACCGGCAGCCGTCTGCGGCTGTGGGACTTTAAAAAGCAGCTCAAGGAGACCATGGCGCTGCTGAACATGGACGAGAGCTACGCCGAGCGGGACCTGAACGTGGGCTTCTCCGGCGGCGAGAAGAAAAAGGCGGAGATTCTGCAGATGCTGATGCTGGAGCCGAAGCTGGCTATTCTGGACGAGACGGATTCCGGTCTGGATGTGGACGCGGTGCGGACTGTCAGCGAGGGCGTGCGGCTGTTCCGGGAGCGGACCCACGGCTCCCTGCTCATCATCACCCACTCCACCCGGATCTTGGAGGCGCTGCATGTAGACGCGGCCCATGTGATGGAGGAGGGCGTCATCGTCCGCAACGGCGGCGCCGAGCTGGTAGAGGAGATCAATGAAAAGGGCTTCGGCAGCCTGAAGGAAGACTGAGGCAGGAGGCTCCTGATATGGCAGATTTGAAAGAGAAAACCTATGTGGAGGATGTAGACCGCAGCGTTTACGATATCCGGGACGAGGAGCATGACGCCTACCGCTTGGAGACCGGCCTGACGCCGGAGATCGTGGAAAAACTCTCCAAGGAAAAGGACGATCCGGCGTGGATGCAGCAGTTCCGGCTGGAATCCCTCCAGATTTACAACGAAATGAAGATCCCCGATTGGGGTCCCTCTATCGAGGGCCTCGATATGGACCACATCGCCACCTATGTCCGCCCCAACACGAAAATGCGGAATGACTGGAAGGATGTGCCGGAGGACATCAAGGAGACCTTTGAGCGCCTCGGTATCCCCCAGGCGGAGCGGAAGTCCCTGGCCGGTGTGGGCGCGCAGTACGATTCCGAGCTGGTATACCACAATGTCAAGGACTCCGTGGCGGCGGAGGGCGTGGTGTATACCGACATGGAAAGCGCCCTGAAGGGCGAGTATGCCGATATGGTGCGCAAGTATTTCATGAAGCTGGTGACGCCCCATGACCACAAGTTCGCGGCGCTTCACGGCGCGGTGTGGTCCGGCGGCTCCTTTGTGTATGTACCCAAGGGCGTGCACCTGTCCATTCCCCTGCAATCCTATTTCCGCCTCAACGCCAAGGGGGCGGGACAGTTTGAGCACACCCTCATCATTGTGGACGAGGGGGCCAGCCTCCACTTTATCGAGGGCTGCTCCGCTCCGAAGTACAACGTGGCGAACCTCCACGCCGGCTGCGTGGAGCTGTACGTGAAAAAGGGTGCCAAGCTCCGCTACTCCACCATTGAAAACTGGTCCAAGAATATGTACAACCTGAATACAAAGCGGGCTCTGGTAGAGGAGGGCGGCGTCATCGAGTGGGTGTCCGGTTCCTTCGGCTCCCATGTGGGCTGCCTGTACCCCATGAGCATTTTGAAGGGCGATAATTCCCGGATGGAGTTCACCGGCGTAACGTTTGCCGGTGCCGGACAAAATCTGGACACCGGCGCCAAGGTGGTCCATGTAGGCAAAAACACCAGCTCCTATATGAACACCCGCTCCATCAGCAAGAGCGGCGGCATCAGCACCTTCCGCAGCAGCGTGGTGGTGGAAAAGGGCGCGAAGGGCGCCAAGTCCGCCGTGTCCTGCCAGTCGCTGATGCTGGATTCCGAGTCCCGCTCCGATACTATCCCCGCCATGGACATCCGCACAAAGGATGCTGCCATCGGCCACGAGGCCAAGATCGGCGCTATCAGCAATGAGGCGGTGTTCTACCTCATGAGCCGGGGCATGAGTGAGGAGGACGCCCGGGCGATGATTGTCAGCGGCTTTGCAGACAATGTTTCCAAGGAGCTGCCGCTGGAATACGCCGTGGAGATGAACAACCTGATTCGCCTTGAGATGAAGGGCAGCATCGGGTGAGAGGAGTTAGCAGTATGAGTGAGACAATTTTGATCAACAGCCTCCCCACCCGCACATGGAACCGGCTGGGCGTCAATGAAACGGCCCTGACTTGGGGCGAGAGCGCGGATTTGGGTACGGAGCGCATTACTGCAGCCGGACAGACTGTCCGGCTGGACATCGCCGGAAGCGGCGAATACAGCGAGCAGACCGTGGACATTCAGGCCCCGGCGGGGCAGACCATCACAGTGTTTGAAACACTGCGCGCAGAGGACAAGCTGCTGGTCCGCACAAAGCTGAACGTGGAAAAGGACGCCAAGGTTCGTCTGATTCAAATTCAGAATACGGCGCGGGACTCCGTGCTCCGTCTGGAAACGAATGGGGCGTGCGCCGAAAACGGGCAGGTGGAGCTGATTCAAATCCTGCTGGGCCGGGGCGCCGTTTATAGTGACGGACATGTGGAGCTTAACGGCACCGGCGCGGGCTTCAACGCCGGAATCGGGTATTTGGGCCAGAGAGAGCAGACGATAGACCTGAACCTTGTGGTAAACCACTGGGGACAGAAGACCACCAGCGAGATCAATGCCGCCGGGGCACTGAAGGACGATGCCCGGAAGGTGTTCCGGGGGACCATCGACTTTAAGAGAGGCTCTGCCGGCTCCGTAGGCAACGAGCAGGAGACAGTTTTGATGCTGGGAGATGGCGTTGTCAACAAAACGGTGCCCCTGATTTTGTGCGCCGAGGAAAATGTGGTGGGCAATCACGGCGCCACCATCGGTGAGCTGGACGAGGACACGCTGTTTTATTTTGAGAGCCGGGGCATTTCCGCAGAGGAAGCGGAGAATATCATGGCCCGGGCGGCTATTGAGCGGCTGGCCCGCACCATGGAGGACGAAACGGCCCGGGAGGCCGTTCTGAAGGAATTGGAGGAGGTGCTGTAGCATGGCCCATGGATATCGGGAGGATTTCCCTCTGCTGAACAGTCTGGATATCGCTTATCTGGACAGCGCCGCCACGGCCCAGCGGCCGCAGTGCGTGCTGGACGCCGAAGCGGAATTTTATAAGACCCGCAACGCAAACCCCCTGCGGGGTCTGTACCCCCTGAGCGTTGCCGCCACGGACGCCTATGAGGACGCCCGGGAGGCGGTGCGGGCCTTCCTGAACGCAGGGAGCACCCGTGAGATCATCTTTACCCGGAACACCACCGAGGGACTGAATTTAGTGGCCTACAGCTACGGACTGTCCCATGTGAAGGCCGGGGATGAGATTTTGGTGTCCATTATGGAGCACCACAGCAATCTGCTGCCATGGCAGATGGTATGCCGCCAGACCGGCGCGGCGCTGAAATTCATGGAATGCGAAATGGACGGTACGCTGGACCTCAATAAGGTGGAGGCTCTCATCACACCGAAAACAAAAATCGTGGCCTGCACGCAGGTCTCCAATGTTTTGGGCCGGGTGAACCCCATCCGGGAGATCGCGGAGCTGGCTCATCGGGGCGGCGCGGTCATGGTGGTGGACGGTGCCCAGAGCACGCCCCATATTCCCGTGGATGTGCAGGCGTTGGGAGCGGACTTCCTGTCCTTTTCCGGCCATAAGGTCTACGGCCCCATGGGAATCGGTGTGCTGTACGGCCGGGAGGCGCTGCTGGAGGAGATGCCGCCCTTCCTTACCGGCGGCGAGATGATCGAATCCGTCACCCGGGAGAGCGCGGTCTACGCGGAGCTGCCTCACAAGTTTGAGGCCGGTACGGTCAATGCCGCCGGTGCTGTGGGGCTTCATGCCGCCATTGACTATGTGAACCGCGTGGGCTTTGAGAATATGCACCGGCAGGAGGTCGATTTGACCCGGCGGGCCATGGAGGGCATTCGGAATATCCCCAGCGTTCATGTGCTGGGCTCTGAAAATCCGGAGGAGCACTGCGGCATCATCACCTTTACGGTGGATGGCGTCCACCCCCATGACATCAGCGAGATTTTAGCCAGCGACGGTGTCGCCATCCGGGCGGGCCACCACTGTGCCCAGCCGCTGCTTGCCTATCTGGGGCATCCGTCTACGGCCCGTGCAAGCCTTGCCTTCTACAATACAGAGGCGGAGATCGACCGGCTGCTGGAGAGTCTATCAACCTTGAGGGAGCGGATGGGCTATGGAAAATAGGAGCTTTTATAACGAAATTCTCACGGAGCACAATCTCCACCCGGAATTCAAGCACGATCTGCCGGACGCCGACATTGTGCTGGAGGGTGTGAACCCAAGCTGCGGAGACGATATTTTCCTGAAGCTGAAGCTGGACGGGGACACCATTGCGGACGGCGCCTTTGTAGGGGATGGCTGTGCCATTTCTCAGGCGTCCGCCGACATCATGCTGGGTATGATCGTGGGCCGCAAAAAGGATGAGGCTCTGAAACTGGGTGAAACATTCCTGAAAATGATTCAGGGTGAGGCCACCGAGGAGGAGATCGACAGTCTGGAGGAGGCCTCTGCTCTCCGCGACATTGCCCATATGCCTGCACGGGTCAAGTGTGCGGTCCTGGGCTGGCGGACGCTGAAGGAAGCTCTGCAGGACGGGGAGAAGCCGTAAGGGCCTGACAATTTCAATTTAGATGCAAAATAAAAGGAGACATTCGGAAGAATGTCTCCTCAGCATGTCGAAAAAGTCCGGCTGGAGCTGAGCTTTTTCTGATAGATATGGTAGAATGGGCAAGGGTGATGCAAGATGCTGGAACGCGGGAAAATGGATTGAGATCTGGTAGAGTTCGTAGTCATAGACCAACTGGTGCCGAAGGAGCATTTGCTGCGAAAGATAGATGCAGCGGTGGACTTCACACAGCTGTATGAAATGGTGGAGCCGCTCTATTGTGAGGATAATGGGCGCCCCAGCATTGACCCGGTGGTGTTGTTCAAGATGGTGCTGATCCAGCATCTGTACGGCCTTCCCTCGCTGCGGCGGACAGCGGAAGAAGTCAGCGCAAATATCTGTTACCGCTGGTTTCTGGGATACACGCTGCAGGAGGAAACACCGCATTTTTCCACGGTGAGCTATAACTTCCGGCATCGGTTCACCGAAGAGACCGTGGATCGGGTATTTGCGTGGATTTTAGATGAGGTAGCCAAGGCAGGCTATCTGTCTCCCAAGGCCGTCTTCATTGACGGTACTCACATCAAGGCCAACGCCAACACGAAGAAGCAGATGAAGGAACAGATCCCAGCAGCTGCCAGGCACTATACAAAAGAATTGATGGAAGAGGTCAACGCGGATAGAGAAGCGCATGGCAAGAAGCCCTTTGATGATGACAACGATCCTCCGGTATCTCCTAAGAAGCGCAAAGACAACACCTCTAAGAAGAAGCTGGCCCGCAGGAAGAAGCAAGGCTTTCGTACCGTAACCAAAAGCACGACAGATCCGGACTGCGGCTTATTCGTAAAGGGCGAGCATAAGCGACAGTTCGCCTATGAGGCGCATACCGCCTACGACAAGAACGGTTTTGTGCTTGAGACAGTGGTAACTCCCGGCAATGTTCATGACAGCGTGGCCTTTGATGAAGTTTACGGCAAAGTAACGGAAAATTTCCCACAGGTAGAGGCCGTTGTGGCCGATGCCGCATACAAAACGCCACATATCTGCAAGAAAGTGTTCGACGATGGCAGAGTCCTTTCCACAGCCTACAAGCGCCCGCAGACCATGAAGAATGGACACGAGTGGTGGAAGTATGTCTATGATGAATTCTACAACTGCGTGATATGTCCCGAATACCACCCCTTGAAATATAGCACGACGAACCGTGATGGATATAGGGAATACAAGAGTGATCCGAATATCTGCGCCGCCTGTCCGACCAGAGAACGGTGTACGCATTCCAAGAACTGTATCAAAACGGTGCAGCGGCATATCTGGAAGGACTATGAGGAATTGGCGGACGATGCCAGATATACGCCTGCGTACGCGCAGCTCTATAAGTGCCGAAAGGAAACCATTGAACGAGTCTTCGCGGACGCCAAGGAAAAACACGCGATGCGTTATACGCAATACAGAGGCTTGGCTCAGGTGACGAACTGGGTGAAGCTTAAGTTTGTTGCCATGAACTTGAAAAAATTGGCCACATGGAAATGGAGGAATCTGTTGTCCTCGTTTCGCTTTGCTGTTTTTTTGCTCATATATGTTCGAGACCCAGTCTGCTCCTGAGTACAGCCCGGGTTCCTCGACAGACTGAACGGCGCTGGCTCATTAAGAGCCAGCGCCGTTCTTATACGAATGGGACGATTTAAATTACTTGATATGATTCACCACATCGGCCCACTGCTTCGTGCGCGTATACAGGGACTCAAGGATCGCATATTCCTTGGTGGTGTGATTCCACTCGCCCTGAATTCCGCAGCTGCACAGAGAGGGAACGCCAGCGATCACCGCGTAGGCAGCATCGGAAGAACCGCCGATGTGCTTCAGCGGGAAGTCACCGAAGCCATCCTCCACGCAGATATCGTGAACCATGTGATAGAGCTTCATGACGCCCTCAGTGCACTCAAAGGGCAGCATCTCCATCTGGTATTCCATAGTGGTCGTCGTGCCGTCAATATAGGTCTTTGCAGCAATTTCCTCGATCTGTTTCTTAACCTTCTGCATTTCCTCCACGGAAGTGGCTCTCACATCGAAGGTAGCCTCTGCGTGAGCAGGGAATGCGCCGAAGTTCGTGCCGCCGTGAATGACGTCAACACAGACCGTTGTACCGGCATCAAGGTTGGTCAGCGCCTGAATATCGGTCACCTTTTTGCAAAGCTCAGCGATAGCGTTTCTGCCGCGTGCGAAGTCATTGCCCGCGTGTGCGGAAACGCCCTCGACATACAGTGCCACCTCGGTCTTGCCCTTACGGGAAACGCAGAGGTCGCCGCCGGGCAGGCCGGTCTCCATGTTGAGCATGAACTCGCCGCCCTTGCAGAACTCTACGAACTGGTCGGCGGTGTTGCCGTGCTTGTGCAGCTTCTCCTCGTCGGGAGCGAAGCAGATCTTGAGGGGACGGCTGTTATAGCCGATCTCATTGAGTGCCTTGCAGACATAAAGAGCAATCACGATACCGCCCTTCATGTCCAGAACGCCGGGGCCATGGACCTTGCCCTCATCGTCCACCTCAAACTTGCAGGGGAAAGAACCGAGCTTATGAACGGTATCCATGTGGCCGCCGAAGATGATGGGCTTTCCGGGACGGTCCTCGCCGAGAATACCGGTCAGCATATCGCCGCTCTCGTCCGTTCCGACGTTGGTCAGCTTGCAGCGGAAACCGACTTCCTCGAACATCTCCTTGAACATCTTGCCCATGGTGCGGACTTCTTCCGGAGCGCTGTGATAGCTCTCCTGCAGAATGACCTTGCGATAGGTCTCGAGCATTTCGTCTCTGTGGGACTCCACATACGCATTAATTTTTTCAAGATCAGTCATTTGTATGTTCCTCCTTAAATCGCAGAATTTGTGTTACAGGATTCTTCCAATAAAGTTTGCCAGAACAACCGAGAGCAGTGTAACGGTCGTAAAGCCGGCGATCACGTAGGCCGTGCCGAGCTTTTCGGAAATGTAATCCCGCTCGGCATCCGTCTTGCCGACAGCGTTAGCGATTTCATCGGCAATCAACTGCGTACCGGGGTAGCCGATCATCTGGCACATTGCAATGCCAAGGGAAAGGCTCTTGGAGCCGCAGATCTTCCACAGCGGGGTGAAACGGAATATCACAACCATGATGATCATAGCAAATACGAAGATGACCAGTGCATTGAAGCCGATGACCGGAATATCCGCAAGGTTGATCTTCGCCAGAGAGGGAATCATGGTGATCATGGTCAGGAAGTTGAAGAAGCCAACAGACCGGGAGGTATCTCTCAGGAAGTGGCTGGGAACAAGGCCCGTGTTTCTTGCCACAATACCGAGAATCATGCTCCACAGAGACTGGCCGATCCAGCCGTTGGTTGCTTTGCCAAGGAGATATGCCAGAAACACGATCGTGCCGGCAATCGCGAGGCAGACAAAGTTGGTGTAAAAGTGCTTGTGTTTCTGCCAGAAGAGCTGCTTCGTTTTGGCATTGCCGGTGTTGGACGCCGCATCTGCGGAATGATCGCGCTTGCGATACTCCTCTACGAGCTGGTTTGCATACTTGATGCCGCCGTTGGAAGCAGGAAGCGTAGCGACGAGCTTCTGCGTTGCGTAGATAAACGTAGCCAGGGCCGCGCAGGTCGGCAGGCCCACATTCTCAGCCGCCGTTACCATGGTATTGGCAGCGACAACGCCGCCGGCGATGACCGGCATGCTGACAAGAGCAGCCTCGCGGCCGATAACCGGAATGGCAATCGCACAGCCGACCACTGCCAAAAGCAATGCAATGGTTGCGGTGGCAACGGTGCGCCACTCCTTTTTCAGCTCTGTCAGACCAACGCTGCTGCCCATATCGACCAGAAGGAACTGAAGGCCGATGCTGGTCACATAGGTAAGATTAGCGGTTGTGCAGATATCCGCGGGAATCGCATGGGTCATAAACAGGACCAGGAAGGTAGCCATGATGACAAACATCGTAGATACCTTCGCCTTCGTTACCACGCCGACGAAATCGCCGAACGCGAATACCAGAAGGATGATAAACAGGGCCCCAAACGGTGTTAGATTCGTCATATTTTCTCCTCTAAAAAGCAGCTGCACTGCGTATTATAGTGCTTGCCTATAATACGCAGTGCAAGCAGTCATTTTTACATCAGACCCATGACAACGAGAATGAGTCTCATCACCAGCATACCGACAATGGAATCGACGATGGGAACCGCCAGCATCAGAGGCTGTCTCTTGGGCTCAACACCGCAGACCAGAACGATTCTGGAGAAGTGGCCCACCAGAGTGCCCATCAGCATGCAGGGGATGATCAAAATCGTGCACTGTGCAGCAGTCAGAACGCCCTCGCCAAACAGGGAGGCGGCAGCAGCAGCACCGGCAGCCTTAGAGAAGAACGCGGAGAACAGAACGGCCGCGGCTTCGCCGGGAAGACCAAACAGGCGCATAACAGGGGCGCAGACAATAGCCAGAACGTCCATCAATCCGGTCAGAGTCAGGAACTGCATGATGACATAACCGAGGATCATGGAGGGAAGAACGGTCTCTACACCAATATAAAATCCGCGCTTTGCGCCGCCAAGGAAAACATCAATAATGGGCTTTTTCTTAGTAGTAGTAGCTTCAGACATAATATATTAAGCCTCCTTCTTTTTCTTCTCTTCGAGAGTCAGGATCAGTCTTACGAGGTTAGCACCCAGCACCTTGCAGAAGAACAGAACAACGATCACAGGACCGGCCGCAAACAGGATAATGGGGAGCAGAGCCGCCTGCGTATTCATGGTATTCAAAACGACTGCGGAGCCGGCATACTGATAGGCAGTGAAAATAGCGCGCTCCTTTTCAGTCAGCTTTCCTTCGTTGTACAGGTCTCTGGTCATAACGGAACCGACATCGGAGCTGGTGAAGGTGGACACGAAAGCGACACCGCAATCACCGGGGAGGCCGAGCAGCGGTCTGAGCAGCGGGGTGAAGAGTTTGACGCCTGCGTCAATGGCGCCCAACTGGGTAACAACATCAATGACTGCCACGGCAAAAGAAATTGCGGGGATCAGGCTCAGTGCCTGCATCATGCCCTCTCTTGCGCCGGCACCGCCCTTACCGATGAAGTTCTGACCGGCATCGCCGATCTTGCCCCATGCGCCGACCAGATTGGAGAAGTCAAAGGCTGCCAGAGGGCCCTCAGCATTCTTCAGGACGCCGGAGAACATGACGCACAGGACGAACAGTGCGATCCAGCCTTTGATTCCAACTTTGTTTTCTTTTTGTTCCATAATTTTCTCTCTCCTTTTTTTAAGTATAATGCTTTGCATAAAGCACTGCCGCTTCGTCAACGGCTGTGCTGTGCTGATTAGATTTCCTTTTATAGAAGGATGGAGATATTCAGCTTTGGGATACCGGTCCTTACCGGAAGTCTGCTAACTCAATTCCCTCCCCTGCAACGATTTCCCGCAAATGATTCATCTCCTCCACAGAGGGTCTGTAGAATGCCTCTTTCTGGTATGGTCTGCCAATCGCTTCATACTTGATCATGCCGAAGTTATGATATGGCAAAAGCTCCATCCGCGCTTTCGGGATGTTTGCGTGGACAAATGCGGCGGAGCGGCGGATATTGTCCTCGTCATTATTAACGCCGCCGATAACCGGGATGCGGATTACAACCTCTCCGGGCAGATGCTGCAGCCTTTTCATGTTTTCCAGAATTTTTTCGTTGGGAATGCCGGTGTATTTCTGATGTGTCGCACTGTCGATATGCTTGAGGTCCATGAAAATCAGGTCCATGCGCTCCAGAGATTCTCTGACATCTTCAAACTCGAAGAAGCCGCTGGTCTCGATCGTCATGCTGTAGCCCAAGTCATAGATATGTTCTGTAAGGTAATTCAGAAATTTCGGCTGCCCGGTGGCTTCGCCGCCTGAAAACGTAATGCCGCCGCCGCTCATCGCATAGAACAGCCGGTGCTTCTGAATTGCCTCCAGAACCTCATCGGCATCGACCTCATGGACCAGAACGCTCCGGGCGTTTGTCGGGCAGACCTCCGCGCATTTTCCGCAGGCAATGCATTTGTCCCGCTCTTCATTCAGGTTGATGCCGATTCCCTGCGGACATACGGCGGCGCATTTACCGCATCCAACGCACTTGCGTTGATACCAACCGACCAGAGCCTCGCGGCTGTAGCCCTCCGGATTGGAGCACCACTTACAGCGGAGGGGGCATCCGGCCAGAAATATGGTTGTCCGGATGCCCTCACCGTCATTAACGGAAAAAGGCTGCAGTTGCATTACATAGCCTTTTACGCTCATTAGAAATCTCCGTGTGCGTTTCTGGCCATGATGGAATCCTGCATCTCCTTGGAGAGGTTCGTGAACTGTGCGGAGTAACCGGCAACACGAACCAGCAGGCTTCTGTACTTCTCGGGATTCTTCTGTGCGTCTGCCAGCACCTCATTGGAGATGCAGTTGAACTGCACGTGGAAACCGCCGATGGCAAAGTAGGACTGCAGCATAGCGCCCAGATTTGCGCGGCCTCTCTTGGTTGCCACCAGATCGTGGTTGAGACGCAGGTTCAGCAGGGTGCCGCCGCTGTGGATATCGTGCTCCATCTTTGCCGCGCTGCGGAGAGCTGCCAGGCAGGTGGAGGTATCGGAACCGGTGTAGGGAGAAACGCCCTCGTTGATGGGGTCCTTCGCGTGACGGCCATCGGGGGTTGCGCCCAGCACCTTGCCGGTAGGCAGGTAGTTGGAAATACCCATGAATGCCGTTACAAAGTGGTTGCCGTACAGATCCTTGTAGCTGGTGACTTCCGTATAGAAGAACTCCTCCAGCATTCTTGCGATGGAATCGACATAATCGTTATCATTGCCGTACTTGGGGCAGGCAAGTGCCTCCTGACGGAGCTGCTCATAGCCCTCCCAGTTGGCGTTGATCGCGTCGATGACCTCGGAAAGGGTATACTTCTTATCCTCAAAGACGAGCTTCTTGATAACTGCCAGAGAGTTGGCGGTTACAGACAGGCCGACGCCGGTGAACACAGGCCCGATGTTGTACTTCGCGCCGCCGTCCACAAGGTCCTTGCCGTTCTTCAGGCAATACTCGTTGCAGGCGGACATAAAGGGCCGGTGACCGCTCTCTCTGTGAATCTCCTGTGCGGTGACCAGAGAAATAACGCCCTGCTTGACCAGATATCTGAACTGGTTCTTCCAGGCCTCGATGATCTCATCAATAGAGGTAAAGGTCTTGGGGTCCTTCTCGGGAACAGAGACCTGCTCGCCGGAAAGGCGGCTTTTGCCCTCATTGAGTGCAAACTCAAGAGCGGCCGCAAAGCTGATGCTTGCCGCGGAGGTCCACTGGAAAGTCTTTCTGGAATGGGGCACCACGCAGCCGCAGTTGTTCCAGTCCTTTGCGTCCTTAGGCTCATAGCCCAGATTGGAAAGCATCTGGTAGCCGGTACGGTCGCCGTGAATTGCGGGGAAGCCGCAGCCGGTAGATACCAGCTCGGTAACAGCCTCCATGAATTCGGGCGGGCAGTCGGGATGAATACGGCAGCTCAGCGTGGGCTGATGGGTCATGCACTCCTTGGTGGCCTGAAGCGCCATATAGGAGATGGTGTTCGTTGCGTCCGTGCCATCGACCTTGGTTCCGCCGATGGTCAGGTTCTCGAAGTTGGTGTAACCGGCGAAGAAGCTCGCGGTATTCTTGGAAATGGTCCATGCCCACTCGGAATACTTCAGCCACAGGCACTCAACATACTCCAGTGCGGTATCATAGTCGATCTTGCCGGCCTTCAGGTCCGCCTCGTAATAGGGATACATATACTGATCGAAGCGGCCGGGGTTCCATGCCAGCGGGTTCTCGGAAAGGATGCCGCCCAACTGGACGAACCACACAAACTGAATTGCCTCGCGGAAGCTCTTGGGCGGGTTGGCGGGAACGGTCGCACAGATCTGCGCGATCTCCTCCAGCTCGGCCTTTCTCTTGGGGTCAGCTTCCACGGCGGCCATCTCAGTCGCCTTTTCGGAATAGCGGCGGCCCAGCGTCATCATGCCATCGGCAATCATGATGATGGACTTGTAGAAATCGATCTTCTTTTTCTCCTCGGGAATTGCCTCGTTGAGCTGGCTCAGGTGCTCCTCGGCCTCTTTCTTGATGCCCGCATAGCCCTTGGGCAGAAGAACGTCAATATAATCGGCAGAAATCTCGCCGACGCCGTTTCTCCACTTGGAGTCGGTGTCCAGGAACCCGGTATCAACGCCGATCTTCTTCGTTGCCTCGGAAGTACGTGCAAGGAACGCTTCCTCAATGGACTTGCCCTTCCAGTAGGGGAAAATGTTCTCCCGAATGAACTTGGCCTGCTCGGGCGTTACCTCATAGGGGTCCTGACCGCGCTCCGGGAAGGTGTCAATCTCATCGTTGATCCACAGCCAGCCGAATTCCGGCGTCAGAATTGCGCACTTGCGGTACTCACCGCTTGTACCGACAACGAGCTCGCCCTCCCAAATGTTGACGGACAGCTCACTGCAGGTATCCTTAAATGCCTGTGCGACACGGATAATGTTCGGAAGTCCTTCGGTTCTCTGGAAGGATTTTGTCCAACTCCAAGCTCTTTCGTAAGAAATATGCGGCTTTGTGTTGACATAGTTCTGGCGGATTTTTTCCACTCTTTCGGTAATAGCCATATTACTTCTTCCTTTCCTAAGATTCAATGTAATCTCATCTTCTGAGTTGTGCAAAAAATATGTTTTTTGTGCATTATATTGCACAAAAAACATACTACACACTTATATATTAGTCAAGCCTTTTTGGGCTTTCGTTGCTAATTTTGGCGAAAGCTAACATATACCACGGGAAATATTTGGCTAAATTAACATGGCGATTCAGCAAAAAGCCGGGGCCGCAGCGTTTCTTCTGCTGCGGTCCCGGTTTTCACGATGCAATCAGGGAACCTATATTGAAGCCGTATTTTTATTCAGGGCAGAACACTCAATCGTTTTTATAAACAATGACATTGATGACCGTTGTCATTTTATCCGTTGCGTTACGGTACATATGCGGCTGATCGGCCGAAAAGGAAATGGCATTCCCTGGCAATATTTCATACTTCTGAGTGCCGACGAACAATTCCAACGCACTGCCGAATACAATCAGATATTCCTGTGTGCCGGCAGCGTGAGGCTCCGAGTTGTTGGAAGCACCGGGGTCCAGTTCGATGTAAAGAATCTCAAAGCTCTGATTTCCGTTAATGGGGAAATAGGGATAGATGCGAAAAAGATCGTCTTCGCTCCGCACCATATCCACAGTCTCTTTGCTGACAAGCGTCACGCTTTCCCAATCGTGTTCGATCAGGGATGTAAATGGTATGTGCAGTCCGGATGCAATTTTCCAGAGGGTAGAGATCGAGGTATTGGTCTCAGCGCGCTCGATTTGTCCGATCATGCTCTTGCTGACGCCGGACAGGGCTGCAAGCTGGTCCATGCTGAGTTTTTGTTTTTCTCGGAAATTTTTTAGGTTGTGTGCAATAATTCCACAGACATAATCTGCATTTTCTTTCATTCCAACGGCTCCTTGTGCATTTAAAAATCGCAAGTTCCGATTATAGCATACATTGGAAAGAAATCAATAGGTCTTTTGACTTTTGCGTGTAAAAATACAACAATAGTTGGGGGAATAGGCTGCTTTACGATCAAAACGGATATTCAACTGAAGCGTGCAATGAAAATTGTCGATCACATCTGCTGTTAAAATTCATGAAAATTTCATATTTCTTTTGGGCTGCCATGATAGGATGAAGCCACCCAAAAAAGAAAGAGGTGGATTTTCAGCATGAAAAGGATCACAGCATATGTGCTGGCGCTGGTACTGACTTGTTTCTGCGTTTCTTCGGTGGCCGGAGCCTATTATGCGGATGTTCCCGGCAGCAGCGCGCTGGCAGGCGAAGTGGAAAAGGCCGTGCGCTATGGCCTGATGAATGGGTACAGCCAAGCGCAATTCGGCTATTCAGACACCATGACCCGCGCACAGTTTCTTGTTGTGCTGGCCCGCATGTTGGGATGGCAGACTCCGTCGATGGAGGAAGCTGACGCGGATATTACGCCGGCGATGGCTCTGCCGGAGGAGCTTTCTTCGCAGTACCGTTATGCGATCGCCTGTGCGGCAGCCCATGATGTGATTGAAAAAACCGAACCCTTCCGCCCGAACAGCCCTGCTACCCGCGCTGAAATGGCGGAGCTGCTGGTGCGGGCATTGGGGCTGAAAGCCTGTGCGGCGGATGCTGAAAAGGAAAACGGCCTGCCGTTTACAGATGTATCTGACAAGCGGGGATATATTGCGGTTGCTTATGAGATCGGCATGACAAAGGGCCTGACCGATACTACCTTTGGCCCTGACCGCACGGCTACCCGCGCACAGGCGGCGGCCATGCTGGTCCGCATATATGAAAAGCTTCAGCAGCAGACTGCGTTCGTCCATGGCTTTTATGCTATTTCCTCGTACAGCCAGCTATCTCTGGTCCAGCGTATGGATGACGTCAGCGCGGGGTGGAGCCGTATGACCTGGGACGGTACAGCGGCCACGCTCAATACCACGGCGGAGGGCGGCAATGAATACCATATTCCATCCGGCTATGAGGAGGTGACCGCAAGCCTTTCCCATTTGAACCTGAGCGTCTTTATGGATGGGCAGGAGCTGAAGGAGATGCTAACCTCCGAGAGCGGCCGCACGCAGGCTGTCCAGCAGATTGTCGGGGAGGTGTCCAAGACCTACAGCCAGATTGGCAGAAATCCCTATGAGGGCGTCACAATCGACTTTGAGGGCCTGCGCGCACCGCAGAAGGAAGCGTTTTTGGATTTCCTGCGGCAATTACAGCCGGCACTTCAAAAACTGGATAAAAAGCTGCTTGTATGTGTGCCGCCGGTATTAACAACATCCGCTTATTATGACGGATATGATTACCGGGCAATCGGCGAATTGGCTGACCGCGTGATTCTGATGGCCTATGGCTATGGCCCGCAGAATATGACCGGTTTCACCGGCACAGAATACTATAAAACTGCCGCCACCACACCTATTGCGTCTGTATACACTGCGTTGAAGTATGCCGTTTCAGAGATTGCGCCTTCTAAGTTGCTGCTTGGCTTCAGCGCTGCAAGCACCGCTTGGAAAATTGATGAAAACGGCAAGCTGGTTTCGGAAACACCTGTGTATCCCTCCAACGAGACGGTCATCAAACGGTTGTCTCAAAGCGATACGGAGCACGGCTGGTCACAGACGTATCAGCAGTCTTACGCAATTTATCGGACCGAGGACGGCAGCCGCTATTTCTTATGGTATCAGGATGCATCCAGTGTGCAAGCGGCGCTGAACGCTGCCCGCCTTCTGGGTGTAAACGGCGTTTCAGTCTGGAGAATCGGAAGTATTCCAGATGTAAATGCTGTCTGGAGCTGGAGCGAACTTTTAAATGCGGCATAAAGACAAAGAAAATCGCCTATAGGCGGTTTTCCTTGTCTTGCGGTCATCCATGCCGGACCACTATTTCGCAAGCTTTACGCCTGTACCCATGTCACTGCTAACGCCCAGCTCAAAGCCGCCCAGACCATGGGGAACATCCTCTCCCGTGCGGTATAGACCTTTCCGCTACCCGCTCCCGTTGGGGTCAGCGGTTGGGTCAGAAAAAGGCGGTATCCGAAAATAACAACTTATGAAAAGCAAAAGTCCTCGAAATTAGACGATTTCGAGGACTTTTGGTACGCCGTGAGGGATTCGAACCCCCGGCCTTCTGGCCCGTAGGTTGTCTCACGCACAAATCGGAGCCGTTTCGGCTCCGATTTGTGCTGTTTGCCACCGTCCGCTCGGCGGATTTTCCGTTGTTTCCGTCCAGCCCTGCCCGCTTTTTTCGCGTTCTGGGTCAAAACTGGGTCAGAGGCTGTTGAGAGGAAAGCGGCGCTGCCAAGCATGAAATAAAAAAATGCCCAAAAATGAAAAAACACTTGCATCGCACGTGAACGTACGGTGTATGATCCTGCCATACAGAAAGCGGGCGAAAACGCGGGTGGAATGTCGACCGGGGCCGTTCCGATGATATTTCATGTCAAATAAAGGACGTTTCATGCAGACGTCCCCACAAAGTGCGGAAAAGCTGTTACAATAAATCCGTGAACCTGTAAAAGTTGCCCGGGGGCGCCCCCGGGCCCGTAGGGGAGACCCCTACGGGATACCCCTCTGCCCGCGGGAGAACGATTCGGGCGGAGCATGAAATGAAGGAGGACCCCTATGAAAAAACGAATTTTGAGCTGTTTTATGGCGCTGGCCCTGTGCCTGACGCTGCTGCCCACAGCGGCGCTGGCAGAGGAGACGGAGGGGACGGAGGGGACGGCGCAGACGCCCCCGGCCGTGGAGGAATCGACAGACCCGGCAAACGGGGAAGCGAAGCAGGAGAGCCAGTCTGCGGAAGCGAAGCAGGAGAATCAGCCTGCGGCCCCGGAGCAGGAGGGCCAGTCTGCGGAAGCGAAGCAGGAGGGCCAGCCTGCGGAACAGGAAGAACAGCAGGAGGACCCGGCTGTAAAGCAGGACGAGGCCGTGGTCAACCTGCAGGCGATGATCGACGCTCTACCTGACGCGGCGGAACTGGACGGCATGGACGATGCGGAGGCCATGGCGGTCTACGAGGCGTTTCAGACCGCCTGCGAAGCGTATTATGAAACCCTGACCGAGGAACAGCGGGAACAGCTGAAAAACACGGAGAAGCTGGTGGCGCTGTCCAAGTGGTTCAATGAGCAGGTGGCCCCGCTGGCGGACATGGTGGAAGTCTTTCCGGATGATGTTGATGCGAATGGTAACATTATACCGTATACCAGTTTCAGCCGAACTGGCCCCATACTAACAGCAGAAATGGCGAAGCAACCTCTGAGCAGCCAATTCTACATAGTTCAAAGCGACATGACCATCAACGGGGATTTGACCGTAGATGGTTCGCAAATGGGCGGTCTTGTTCTCTGCGGCGGCGCAACGCTGACGGTCAACGGCGCTTTGATACACACCGGCGGAAACGCATTTTACATTTACGGGCAAACAAAAGACGGTAAGGGCACCGGAAAGCTGGTCATCAATAATTCAAATGGCAAGGACGCGGCGATCCGGTTGGAAGGTACAGGATATGTGCATCTGGGTATCAACAGCGGCGTGGTGGAGCTCCACGGGGGGAGCGCTCAGAAACTGGTCGATGGGGTTGGACTGTACAGCACAAAACCGATACACAAGGGCATCCTTAACGGCAAGGTGGTATCTCCCTCGGAGTGGGGGGCTTCCAAAATAGAGGGAACTTCGCTCGTCCTTGAATACTGCGATCATCTTAATCCTACATATACGCCCTCCGGGTCTGCAAAGCATAAAAAGATCTGTGACCAGTGCGGTTTTAATGTGACAGCGTCGTCACCAAAACTGGCGGATTGCACCTTTGATGGCACTGGCGGCTACGCCCAAGACGATGAAAACGGCCACTATGCGCTCTGCATCTGCGGCAACAGAGCCACCGCCGCGACAGAGCATGACATGAAAACTACTTGGACAGATGATGGTCAGTGGCACACTTCAAAGTGCACAGCCTGCGGCTATACCAGCGGCGAACCGGCACCGCACACCTATAAAGATGGCACATGCACAGTCTGCGGCTATGCCTGCCCCCACAAGGTGGTCAAAGACGGCAAATGCGCAGTCTGCCAGATGACCGGCATCGTGGCCACCGTTGACGGCACCGCTTATACGGAAATTGCCGCAGCCGTCACCGACTGGCTGGCAAACGGCGGCACGCTGACCCTGCACGCCGACGGCGGCGCCAATGCTTTTACAGCGTTCGGCGCGGCCAAAACTTTGACCATCGACCTGAACGGCCACCGGATTAACTGCGACACCGACAGTGGACGTACTGAGGTGAACCTGAACGGCGTTGATTTGACCATCCGGGATTCCAGGGAAAAGGTCAGCAGTCAAGGCGTGTTCGGCCCCATCAACGCCGACAGCGGCACGCTGACTATGGAAAGCGGCTATCTTACGGGCCTGACGGTGCCGGACGATTCTAAGGCAAAGCTTCACCTGCATGGCGGTATAATAGGTATTATCTGCTCAAAGCCCGTCTATACCCTGCTGGACGATGGGTATGCCCTGATGAATGGCAACATCACCGTAGATCCGACCGCGATTTTGAACGGAGGTACTGCAGTTTATACCGCTAAAGACACAAAGACGCAGCTTCTAAGCAAAGAAGAAACCGCCAGCGCCGCCATCGGCAGCAATACGATCCCCTTTACGCTTTCGCTGAAAACAGACGATGAAAACATCGGGCGGATGGGTTTTGAGTGGTACGTCGTGAAGGAAAACGGTACAACGCAGAAGATCGCACCCTCCAATAGCAATGATATTGAGAAAAGACCGGACGAGAGCGGCGCTTACCGGTTTGACAAAGAGACGGTCGATTCCATCAACTGGACTGATTTGGAAGCCAACGAGACCTACGATGTCCTCTGCGTGGTCAACGGAAAGGAACGCGGCGGCGCTTACCGCTGGCAGACGCCCCTGCGGGGCTACAAGCTGACCGTCACCCCGGCCGACCTAAACAGCGGCAATACGGAGATCGAGGTCACAAACGCGGACAGCCTCGTGTATACCGGTAAGGCTCTTACCCCGGAAGTCAAGGTGACCTACAACAGCGCAGAATTGACAAAGGACAAGGATTATACCGTTTCCTACGCAGACAACACCAACGCCGGAACGGCCACTGTGACCGTCACCGGAAAGGACAATTACGGCGGGACGGTATCCAAGGAATGGAAAATCATCCCGGCGGAACTGGACATCTCCAGAGTGACCGTGCCTGACAAGGCCTATGACGGCACCGCCGATGCGACCGGTACTGACGTGACCTTTACCGGACTGAAAAATAATGAAAATTTCACTGCGGAGGATTACGCCGTCACGGCTCAGTTTAACAATGCCAGCGTGGAGCAGAACAAGTCTGTTACTGGTACGGTGAAACTGAAGGAAAACAGCAAGACAAAAAACTATGTGCTGAAAGACGGCGGGGCCTTCACCGCCTCCGGCAACATTACCAAGGCAGACGCACCGACCAGCACAGAGCAGCAGACAGTTACCGTCACGAACAACCGCGCGCATACCTATGAATTCGATCTGTCCGCGCTGCTGCCGAAGCTGGAAAGCCCCAAGGAATACGGCGAGGTGACGTATGCGCTGGGTACGGATGCAATCAACTTTACCAACGATGGTTATTACGATGCAACGAAGGAGAGCGCGGAAGTCAAGGACGGCAAGCTGATTTTGCCCATTCAGGCCGTGGAAACGAAAGAAACAGGCAGCATTGGTTCTGTCGAGGTCAAGGTCTCTACGACCAACTACCATGACTTCACCCTGACCATCAACGTCGAGGCCACCAACAAGACCGTCCCCACCGGTACGCCGACCCTGAGCAAAACCACGCTGGCTTGGGGCGAGCAGCTTAACACCATCACCCTCTCCGGCGCGATGAAAGACGGCGATACCGAGGTCAAGGGCACGTTTGTATGGACGAGTCCTGAGACAACGCCGGACAGCATGAGCGATTTTGAGGCAGAGTGGAAGTTTACGCCGACAGAAACGGCTGTCTATGCGGAAACCTCCGGCATGGTGACGATCAAGGTCATTAAGGCCACGCCCACCGGCGCGCCCAAGTACACCGCCATCACCACTGGCGGCAAAACACTGGAAGACGCAAGCCTGACTGCCGGCACCATTCAGCCCGAGGGTACAATTCAGTGGGAACTGGACGAAACGACGGTTGTGACGGCGAACACGGCCTACAAGTGGGTCTTTACGCCGAAGGACCAAGAAAATTACGATGTGCTGACCGGTTTCATCACGCCATACAGCGTGAGCAGCAATACCGGTGGATCTTCCTCCGGCGGTTCTTCCAGCGGCGGCGGTTCGTCCTCCGACCGGGACGACTACGACAGCAACCCGGTCATCAAGACGGAGACGAAAAACAATCCTGACGGCTCCACCACCAAGACCGAGACCCGCAAAGACGGCTCCGTGACCCAGACCACCACCGCCAAGGACGGCGGCGTTTCCAAGACTGAGACCAAGAAGGACGGAAGTTCCATTACTGAAACCAAGCTCGCCGACGGCTCCACCGGCACGGTGAAAACCGACAAGAACGGCCAGACCGAGGCGAAAACTGCCCTGAGCAACAAGGCCGTGGAGGACGCCAAGAAGAACGGCGAGGCCGTCAAGGCCCCTGTGGAAGTCGAGGCTTCCCGTGATTCCAGCACCGCCCCCACCGTCAAGGTGGAGCTGCCCAAGAACGCGGGCGAGACCGAGGTGGAAATTCCCGTTTCCAACGCGAAGCCCGGCACCGTGGCGGTGCTCGTCCATCCCGACGGCACGGAGGAGATTTTGAAGGCTTCCGTTCCCACCGAGAACGGCATCCGCCTCACCGTGGACGGCAATGCCACGGTGAAGATCGTTGACAACTCCAAGGATTTCATTGACACCCGGAATCACTGGGCGAGGGAGGAGATCGACTTCGTCAGCGCCCGCGAGCTGGTGAACGGCGTGAGCGACACGATCTACGCGCCCAACGCCTCCGCCACCCGTGCCCAGCTTTGGACGATTTTGGCGCGGCAGAACGACGCGGATCTCTCCGGCGGCGCCAACTGGTACGAAAGGGCGCAGCTGTGGTCCAAGGATAAGGGTATTTCCGACGGCACGGAGCCCAACGCCGCCATCAACCGCGCCCAGATGGTCACCATGCTGTGGCGCACCATGGGTCAGCCCACGGCAACGGATAAGGTCAGCTTTGCTGATGTTCCCGCCGGCAGCTACTACGCGCAGGCCGTGGCTTGGGCCGTGGAAAGCGGCATTACCGCCGGCGTGGGCGGCGGACGCTTCGACCCCTCCGCCACCTGCACCCGCGCGCAGATCGCCGCGTTCCTGGCACGCTCCATGAAGTGACACAAAAACAGCTCCGGTCCCTTTCAAGAAAGGGGACCGGAGCTGTTTGCCGTGAACTGCCGCTGTTCCAGAAAAAACGGGACACATTTTGCACCGCTGAAAGATGTGTTGAATCTCTCAATAATTATCCGTTTTCCTTGCGCATTTACCGTATGCTATCCTCGTCCAACGGTGACGATGATATAATTCCCCCATGCAGACGGAGGATCCCTGCTTTATCCCTGCTTTCTTTTTCGCCCTCGAAAAAGTTGTGAAAAGCATAGGAAATGCAGTCATACCAACATTTCCAACACGTTGGTCACACGGCCTTCAACACCTCCGGCACAAACGTTTCATGTTTGCTTTCACGAGCGAAAGTGAGTACACACTCGGCTCTTCAAGAAAAATCGCACACATCGGCTTACATGGCGAAACAGGGGGGCTTCCCTCCCTCGGCCACAGCACAGTCTTGTGCTACCAGCGAAATTACTCTGAATGCCGTATCTGTAATCCCAGATTCCGCCACGCTTTTATAAACATACATTTCCCGGTTCTCTGTGCCCCCACTATCAGCAACAGCTCTATTCAAAAGCTGTTTCAGGTATTGTCAGAGCTGCTGAAATAAGCTATGATTGATATGGTCGGCAAGTTGAGCTGAGCGAGCATGGACAAAAATATAGGTGCAAACACGATTACGGAGGAAGACAGTACGCCCTGCTGCGTCGAAGAGTGCGGAAAAAGGGAGTGCAACCGCTATCCTGCTTGATAATCCGGATTTGCAAATAAGACCGTTAAGGGATGGGTGAATGAATGAAGATCATATATGAACTTTCCTGGCTATGGGAAACGCTGGGCATTGCGCTTATGGCGGCGGTTGCTTGTGTGACTGGTGCTATGCTGATATGCAGAGCAAAAAAAAGAAGAAACTCAGCATGAAGAGCACAGTAGTTATCGGGATTGCAGCCTTTATAATTGCCATCGTTGCAGTTATTGAGATTGCCCGGATTCCGATGCCGCTTTGACGAAACAGGAGGCTTTGATATGGGCAAAGGAAGATATTCAATTGTATTCAATAGCCTGACGGGCAATACGAAGAAACTTGCCGATACAATTTATGCAGTGCTTCCCAAAGAAAACTGTGACTATTTCGGGGCACCTAAAGAAGGAGGGCTATACTCCGAGATGCTCTATATTGGGTTTTGGACGGACAAGGGGAATGCAGATAAGTCCACCCTGACATTACTGTCAACGTTGAAGGGCAAAAAGATCTTTCTATTTGGAACAGCGGGCTTCGGCGGCAGCGATGCATATTTCCAGAAGATACTCGATCATGTCAAGCGGTCTATCGATTCAAGTAATTCCGTGGTCGGAGAATATATGTGTCAGGGCAAAATGCCGCCGTCTGTACGGGAACGCTACATGAAAATGAAAGCACAGCCGGAGCATCCGGAAAGTATCGATGCGCTGATTGAGAACTTTGACCGAGCTCTCTCCCATCCGGATGGGAATGATTTAGAGAGACTTAGAAAGGTAATTGTGTGATAAAATCTCAACATGATCTGACAAAAGGCGGGCTGTCGCTCGGAATGGGCGGTGACCCGCTCATCATTTCAGTGCATCTCCGATCCCGCTGTTTTTAGTCCAAAATAAATCAAAGCCTCCGGCTAAGCCGGAGGCTTGAGTAAGCCCTATAAGGGCTTTATACGGGCAATGCCCCTTAAGGGGTTTTGGTTATGCCTTAGTATTCTTGCTCCCCGTAAACGGGTCTATAAATTCCTTGATGCTTACTTGGTCGGCTATTTGGTCTTCTTGCAGTTGGTTCTGTATGTAAGCTTTAATCGCTTTTTTGTTTCGTCCTACTGTAAACATGGCTCTTTGCAGGAAGGTCACGGCCTGCGCTCTCATGCAGGTGGCATCGGGAGAGAACTTTCCACCGCCCGTTCCTGTGTAGGCACCGTTTTCCACAGTCCAGACCACAGCCTTGGCATATTAAGCACCTGCTGGGACATCAAAGAAGATGCCCATCTCCGATGATACTTCGCTGATTGCCGCTCCAGTCTGACCCTAATCTCTTTATGCTGAGCTTTGGCCGATGCCTTGGAGCGGCGCTCAAGTACCTCGCTTGGTTTGACCGTAATCAGATGACTTGTAAAAAATACTGTTTTACCCCCTGACGGTGTCTGTAATCGATGCGGACAACGGAAGTGTTACGGCCAGCACACTGCCGCTGTCATTGCTTTCCTCCACCCAAACGCGGCCGCCGTGGAGCCGTGCGATCTCCCACACCAGCGGAAGGCCGAGTCCCGCTCCGCCAAGCTCGCGGCTGAGGGACTTGTCCACGCGGAAAAAGGGCTGGAAGATACTCTGCCAGAACTCCTGTGGGATGCCGCGGCCAGTATCCGCTACATGGATGACCGCCTGTCCGTCCCGTTGCTGAACATCCACCTTCACCATACCACCGGGACGGTTATATTTGACGGCATTCTCCACCAGATTGAAAAACATCCGGCAAAGCAGCATATCGCTGCCGACAACGGTAACATCCTCCCCCTCACGCGAGAGGGAAATCCCGCTGCGCTCGGCCCGCAGGGCGAGGTCAGCAAAGACCTCATCGATCATGGGCGAAAGCAGAATGACATCGTCGCGTGGAACGGACTGAAGATCGCTCATGTCCAGCAGCGCATGCGTGAGCCGACTGAGCCGCTGGACTTCGTCCTGCAGGGCGTCGAGGAACGCCGCGCTTTCCGGCAGAATATCCGGATGCTCATCGGAGAAAAGCTCCAGTTGTGTTTGCAGCAGCGTCAACGGCGTGCGCAGTTCATGGGCGGCGTTGCCGACGAACTGCCGCTGGGCGTCAAAGCCGCGGCTTAGGCGCTCCAGCATTTCATTGAGAGCGTGGGTGAGGGAGCGAAGCTCCGGCAGGGTCTCTTCGTCGAGCCGGATCTCGGAAAGGTTGCTTGTCTCCACCTGTTCGGCCTGCCCGGCAAAGCGGCGCAGCGGACGCAATGCACGACCGCTGACGAAATAGGCCAACATACCGCCGAGCAGTGCGATTGCTGCTGTGATGTACCAGTTTGTTGTGCGGAAACGCGCCTGCGCCCCACTGACAACGATTGTCAAGCCCTCACCGGATGGGACGAGCTGTGGGTCAAAGCTGGCAGTCTCTCCGTCCTCGAAGACAATAGGACCATAGTCTTGAAGTGAATCCGCGATGGAGTCCATATAATATACGCCAGACGAGCAGAGCAACAGATTCATGGAGATGCAGGTGACACCTGTAAGCAGGATGGTCATCAGCGTGATGCGCCATTGGAGAGACAGCTTCTTCATTCTTCCGGTCCTCCCAACAGATACCCTTCTCCGATGCGGTTATGAATGGGATCATAGCCCATCGCAGCGCGCAGCTTTTTCCGCAGTGCGGAGATGTGGACGCGGATGGCATTGCTGAAGCCGTCCACGCTATTGTCCCAAACATGGTCGATCAGTTCCTCCTGACTGACCGGGCGGCCCCGATTGAGCAGCAAATACTCTAAAATGCCGCTCTCTTTTTTGGTGAGGGAGACGTCCTGTCCGTTCACCGCGGCGATGCGGCTTCTTGTGTCGAAGCGCAGTGTGCCGAAGGAGAGACACACATCCGGCTGAATGAACTGCCGCTGGGTCAAGCTGCGGATGCGCGCTTCCAGCTCGGCCAGCGCAAAGGGCTTGGAGAGATAGTCATTGGCACCTGCGTCAAGGCCATCCACCTTGTCGGCGGTGCCGCTGCGGGCTGAGAGAATCAGCACCCGCGTTTCGCGGTCAGTCTGCCGCAGTGTGCGCAGCACGCTCATGCCGTCCAGCTTGGGTAGGTTCAGATCCAGCAGCACCAGATCGTAGCATTCCACCTCCAAAAGCTGCAATGCCTGCTCGCCGTCGTAGGCGAGATCTACGCTGTAACCCAACCGGCGCAGTCGGCGTGCGACGGCATCGCACAGCGTGCGTTCATCTTCAATGAGCAAAAGACGCATGGTATGCCCTCCTTTTCCCGTATAATCTATCCGAAGTATAGCACATTGCGATAAAGTTTTTGTTAATTTTCCGTTCTTAACATCAGCTTTAGGGGCGAAGCGGTATGATGAGATGCAGAAAAAGCGAAAGGGTGAAGAAAATATGAGAGTTGACCGCAAGACTGCGGTGCAGATTGCGCTGTTGTTCGCCGGAGCTGCCATGCTGTGCGTCGGCGTACTGCGGGGCGAAACGGCCACGGTGCTGAGCAAGGCCATTAAAGTATGTCTGGAGTGTGTGGGGATTGGATAAAAAACATCAAACAATTTCCCATCTCCTTGCCCGCTGGCGGGGATGGATCCAGGCGGGGGCGGCGCTGCTGACCAATCTTCACCTGCCGAACTTCTTCAAGGGAAGTCTTTATCAGGGGGCGGGAAAGACCGTCTGCGTGCCGGGGCTGAACTGCTATTCCTGTCCCGCGGCGACCGGGGCCTGTCCCATCGGCTCCTTTCAGGCGGTGGTTGGCTCATCGAAGTTCCGTTTCTCCTATTATATCACAGGCTTTCTCATCCTGTTAGGGGTTTTGCTGGGACGCTTCATCTGCGGCTTTCTCTGCCCCTTTGGGTGGTTTCAGGAGCTGCTGCATAAAATTCCCACAAAAAAGCTCTCCACAAAGAAGCTGAAGCCTCTGACCTACCTCAAATACGCCGTTTTGCTGGGGATGGTCGTTTTGCTGCCGGCGTTTCTGGTGAACGACGTGGGTATGGGGGACCCCTTTTTCTGCAAGTACCTCTGTCCGCAGGGCGTGCTGGAGGGGGCGATCCCGCTGTCCCTCGCCAATTCCGGCATCCGGGCGGCGCTGGGCAAGCTGTTTACCTGGAAGTTCAGTATTCTGCTGGCGGTGGTTGCGCTGAGCGTGGTGTTCTACCGGCCGTTTTGCAAATGGCTCTGCCCGCTGGGGGCGTTCTACGCACTCTTTAACCGGGTGTCCCTCCTTCAGATGAAGGTGGACGGGCATAAATGCGTTTCCTGCGGGAAATGCGCCAGAGCCTGCAAGATGGACGTGGACGTGACGAAAACGCCCAACCATACCGAGTGTATCCGCTGCGGGATGTGCGTCAGCGCTTGTCCCACCGGGGCCGTGAGCTTCCGCTATGGCTTTGGAGACGGAAAACAAAATATCAACATTGAAGAAAACACGGAGGAAACAACATGAAGATGAAGAAATTGACCGCGCTGCTGCTGGCAACGCTGATGGTGCTCACTCTCGCCGCCTGCGGCGCGAAGGGTGACAGCAAGACCGACAACAGCAGCGACACGGCCCAGACGGAGGAGGCCGCCGCCACCCACAAGTCCCTGATGGATCGGGAGAACGAGATCCTGTCGGAGAACACGGAGCTTTGGGAAAAGGTCTTTCTGGCGGCGGACAAGGGCATGGCCATGATCGAGGACGGCAAGAATTACGGCGATTTCCTGCTGGACACCATCGAATCCGCCAAGGACCAGTTCAGCGATGAGGAATACGCGCTGCTGAAGAAGTCCGCGCAGGAGATCAGCGAGATCGAGAATAAGCTGACCGAGCTGGAAAAGCAGCATCCCGAAATTCTGAATGAGGAGACCGACGCCAACGGCGATGTGCAGAAATTCCCCTCCTTTGAGGGCAAGGATCTGGACGGCAACGAGGTCAAAAGCGACGAGTTGTTCTCCGCCAACGCCGTCACCGTGGTGAATTTCTGGTTTACCACCTGCAGCCCCTGTGTGGGTGAGCTTGGCGATCTGGACGCACTGAACAAGGAGCTGGCGGAAAAGGGCGGCGCCCTCATCGGCGTCAATACCTTCACTCTGGACGGCGATGAGGCAGCAATCTCGGAGGCGAAGGATGTGCTGGCCAAGAAGGGTGCGGCCTATCAGAATGTGTATTTTGACTCCGACGGCGAGGCAGGAAAGTTCACTGCCAATATCTTTGCCTATCCTACCACCTATGTGATAGACCGGAACGGCAACATCGTGGGCGAGCCTATTGTGGGCGCTATCACGGAACAGAAGCAGGCGGAGACGCTGCAAAAGCTCATCGATCAGGCCCTTGCCGCCGATATGGGCTGAGGATATCCTGGCTTCGCCCTTTGGAAAGAGGGACTCCATGGCACGAAAAGGCATGGCGCTTCTATTGGATACGCCGTGCGGGTCGGACATATACAAACAATAAAACGGAGAGGGCGCGTACCGATTCGGTACGCGCCCTCTCCGGGGGGGATGAGCGTCACGATCTGTGTGCAGGTGCAGTCATTGTTGGGGCCGAACAGACCACTGCCGATGCCGCCGGTGATGCCGTTCTTCTCCGCCCATTTCACGGCTTCGTAAAAGCGCAGGGCCTTATCCACAAATTCACTGCGGCTTTGACAGTTATCCGCTTACAGCCAACCGTCCATGCGGCTGATCTCGCTGGGACGCAGCCAGATCGTGGTACTTTTCTTATTATCATCCATTTTTCTTCTTTCCTTATATTATATGAAATAAATTTTACGGCTGTGCAGACATATCGCCAACACCGTGCTATACTGTACGGGAAATTGAGAGTACTATCCTTTCAAGGAGGTGTGCACGGCAAAACCGATGTAAACATCTCGCCGGAAACCATGCTGGACGGAAGTCTGACCTTGCTGATGCTGGGAGAAAATCAAAAGCTGAAAAATACTTCCACCTGTAAGAATCTGTACAGGTAAAATTCTTAACGTCCTTTAGCAGGCGTCCTTCTTGACAATGTGAAAAGAATGGTGTATCCTTCGTTTAAAAGGGAGTAGCTTGCACAGCTTTGTGTATCCGTTGGCGTCAGTACGAGCCGTTTGGCTCCGCTGCGGATTGAAATGGCGAGACTTTTGTATCAATGTGAAGGCATTGACGCAAAAGGGTTCGCCTTTTTTGCGTCCGCCGAAAGGAGACACAGTACATGAAGCAGGAAAAGAACATTTGGGAACAATCCCGCGTGGAGCTGTTCCAGAAACTGGATTGCCGGGAGACCGGCCTATCACAGGAGGATGCGGCGCTCCGTTTGTTGAAATACGGTGCCAACGAACTGCACGCCGGCAAGCAAAAGAGTGTTTGGCAGATTTTTCTGGGGCAGTTTGCGGATTTTCTGGTGTTGATCCTCATTCTGGCCGCCGTCATCTCCGCCTGTATGGGGGACGTAGAGAGTATGATCGTCATTTTGGCGGTCATCACCATGAACGCAATTCTGGGCACCGTTCAGACGGTGAAGGCCTCCGCATCGCTGGACAGCCTGAAGCAGATGTCCGCTCCCACCGCCAAGGTACTGCGGGACGGTCAGATCGTACAGATCCCCGGCCGGGAGGTGGTTCCCGGTGATGTGGTCATATTGGAGGCGGGAGATTCCGTCTGTGCCGACGGACGCCTGTTGGAATGTGCCAGTCTGAAGTGCGCGGAGAGCGCCCTTACCGGCGAGAGCCTGCCGGTGGAAAAGGATACGGAGCCGCTCAGTGGAGAGACGGCCTTGGGCGACCGGAAGAACATGGTGTTCTCCGGCAGCTTTGTCACCTATGGGCGGGGCCGCTTTCTGGTGACGGCCACCGGCATGGACACGGAGATGGGCAAGATCGCCCAGCTTCTGAAAAATACGGAGGAGCGGAAAACACCGCTGCAGGTCAGTCTGGATCAGTTCGGCAGAAAGCTGTCGATCATCATTCTGGTGATCTGCGCCGTGCTGTTTGGCGTCAGTGTGCTGTGGCGGCACGAAAACGTGATGAACGCCTTCCTCTTCGCCGTCGCTTTGGCAGTGGCGGCCATCCCCGAGGCCCTTAGTTCCATCGTGACCATCGTGCTGTCCTTCGGCACCCGGAAAATGGCCAGGGAAAACGCCATCATCCGCCATTTGCAGGCGGTGGAGGGGCTTGGCAGCGTGTCGGTCATCTGCTCGGATAAGACCGGTACGCTGACCCAGAACCGCATGACGGTGCGCAAGCTCTACACCGGCGGCGAGGTGATCGACGCCAAGGACGCGGACTTCCGGGACCCGTTACAGGAGCCGCTGCTGCGGACGGCCCTGCTGTGCAGCGACGCGGTCATCAGCGGGGATACGGAGATCGGCGACCCCACGGAAACGGCACTGGTGCGGCTGGGGGAGACCAACGGCTTTGACGAGGATCTCGTCCGGAACCGCTGGCCCCGTCTGACAGAGATCCCCTTCGATTCCGACCGGAAAATGATGTCCACGGTCCACAAGCTGGCGGGGGGCCTGATGCTGGTCACCAAGGGCGCGACGGACGTGCTGCTGGACCGCTGCGTGGTGACGCCGGAGGAACGGGCGAGGATCGAACAGGTCAACGAACAGTTTTCCAACGAGGGCCTGCGGGTGCTGGCCTTCGCCTGCCGCAGCGTGGACAGCACGGCCATCAGCCTATCGGATGAAAACGGCCTGACCTTCCTCGGCCTCATCGCCATGATGGACCCGCCCCGGGAGGAATCCAAGGCGGCGGTGGCGGAGTGCATCCGCGCCGGTATCCGTCCTATTATGATCACCGGCGACCATAAGATCACGGCGGCGGCCATCGCCCGTGAGATCGGCATTTTGCGGGACGGTACGGAGGCCGTGGAGGGCGCGGTCATCGACAGCATGAGCGACGAGGAATTGCAGGACTTTGTACCGAAGGTCAGTGTCTACGCCCGTGTGTCCCCGGAGCATAAGATCCGCATCGTCCGGGCGTGGCAGCAGCGGGGCAATCTGGTAGCCATGACCGGCGATGGTGTCAATGACGCCCCCGCTCTCAAGCAGGCGGACATCGGCGTTGCCATGGGCATCACGGGAACGGAGGTGGCCAAGGATGCCGCCGGTATGGTGCTGGCGGACGATAACTTCGCCACCATCGTGAAAGCCGTGAAGAATGGCCGGAACGTGTATGCAAACATCAAGCGGGCCATTCAGTTTCTGCTCTCCGGCAATACGGCGGGCATTTTAACGGTGCTCTACGCCTCTCTGATGGGACTGCCCGTGCCCTTCGCGGCAGTGCACCTGCTGTTCATCAACCTGCTGACGGACTCTCTACCCGCCATCGCCCTTGGCTTGGAGCCTCACACCGACGAGGTCATGTCGGAAAAGCCCCGGCCCCGGAACGAAGGCATCCTGACCAAAACCTTCCTGTTCAGCGTGGGCATCGAAGGACTGGTCATCGCCGCCGCCACCGTCACGGCCTTCTATCTGGGGCTGAACGCCGGCGGCGCCGCTGCTGGGCAGACCATGGCCTTCGCTACCCTGTGCCTGAGCCGGCTGTTCCACGGCTTTAGCTGCAAATCCCAGCATCCGGTGCTGCTGACCCGCCACTTCTGGAATAACCGTGCCCTGTTGGGTGCCTTTGCCATCGGCGCGCTGCTGTTGGGGCTGGTGCTGCTGGTTCCCGCGCTGGAACCGCTGTTCGCAATTGCGCCGCTGTCTGTTGGCATGGTCGGTGCCATTGTGGGACTGGCCTTTGGCTCTATGCTGGTGATTCAGCTTCTGAAATGGATCCGGCGGTAAACGAGCAATATTATTTATATCGTGAACGAAAAGAGACAATGGAAAGGGCGTCTCGAACCCGGTGAAAATCTTAAAGGCGGAGGGATAGATCTATGAATAAGCAGCTGAAGCAGGAGATCCTTGTAGTTGCCTTCGGTGTGACGCTTTTTGCGGCGCTGATGAATCTGAATGCTGTGGCAGGCTTTTTTCGCACCTTTACAAGCATTTTGTCACCCGTATTTTCAGGACTGCTGCTGGCATTCATACTAAGCGTCCCGATGCTTGGCATTGCACGGCGGCTCACAGGCATCTTTCCAAGGCTGAAAGAAAAGACAGTTGATGCCCTGAGTCTGGCACTGACAATGGCCTGTGTTGTGGTGTTGGTATGCTTGCTGTGCGTATTGGCAATCCCGCAGTTGACTGCGTCGGTCAAAAGCATTGCTGAACTGGCAAGGGCAAATTGGCCGAACTGGGCAGCTCTGCTGAATAGTTATGGAATCGACACCACGGAACTGACTAAGCTTGCGGCGTCATTCAATTGGAAAATGGCAGTGGAGAAGCTTTTCACCGGTGCAGGAGCTGTGATTGGCTCAGTTGTTGACCTGGCAGGCTCAACCGTCACGGTTACGGTAAACGCTGTGTTTGCAATCGTGATCATGTTCTATGTGTTGTTAGGCCGCCGTGAGCTTGGCAGACAGTGCCGCAGTTTCCTGTACGCTTATTTCAAGAAGCCAACAGCAGAGCGTATCTGCCACGTTGCAAAACTGACGCACGACACCTATACAAAGTTCTTTTCCGGCCAATGCATCGAGGTGCTGATCCTCGGCACAATGATCTTTCTCGCGTTTTCGGTCTTCCGCATTCCTTACGCGGCTCTGACCGCGGCTCTGACTGCGGCGTTTGCGTTTGTTCCATATATTGGCGCATTTGCCTCCTGCTTGATCGGTGTGCTGCTTACGCTTATGGCTGTACCGGAAAAGGCAATTTTGTGTTTCATTGTTTATCAAATGGTGCAGTTCATTGAGAATCAGTTCATCTATCCCCATGTGGTCGGCAGCAGCGTAGGTCTCTCACCATTGTGGACACTATTGGCCGCCCTGCTGGGCGGAAAGCTGTTCGGCATCATTGGCATCGTGTTTTTTATTCCACTGGCTGCGGTGATCTCACAACTCCTGCACGGTGATATCGAGCATCGGCTCGCCGTGCGCTAAACGATAAGCCATACAAATGGCAGGGCAGGCCGCTAAGCTGCCATATAGGAAAACCGACTCTTCTGAACAGCCAGATGCGGCGGATATTCAAGGGTTGCCCGGATGCTCAGCAAAAGGATATGTTGAATGAACTGCTTGTCGACCATTACAGCAATACACTGTTCCTTGTGTGGCAGCGGTCGGCTGTGAAATGCAAAATTTGTGATAAGGAGCAAGCAATCAAGTATTTGCTGAGGCTTTTGTTAATACAATAGGGTTGAGCAAAACTCCGATTTGCGCATAAGGATATACAGAAAATAGTGCTATAAGGCTCGCTCAAGCCATATATATCGTGTCTTGATTTCGCAATAATTGAGTTTTGCTCATCCCTATTACAGAATGTGTCTGACCCAGTCTTGACCCAGAATCCGAAAAAAGCGGACAGGCATGGACGGAAACAACGGAAAATCCGCCGAGCGACCGGTGGTAAAAAGCACAAATCGGAGCCGAAACGGCTCCGATTTTCTCTTGAGACTGCCTCATAACCCGGAGGTCGCAGGTTCGAGTCCTGTCTCCGCAACCAGAAAGTCCTGATTTCTTGCGAAATCAGGACTTTTTCCGCACTTTTTCATCTGATAACTTGCTTGCTGTTTTTTCTGACCCAAACGCTGACCCCAACGGGATAGCGGAAAGGATCATACCGCAGTTTTTAAGGAATAGGAGCAAATATTTATCTGATATTTTTTCACGGCGATATTTCCCTATGCATAAGGTCATGTAATCGTCGCTCTCTGCGCTGCATCTATTTTCTTACTAATATACGGATATTCCTGCCGGCAAATTCAGTTGCAAACGCTTTCGTACTATGGTACGATGGGTTTGGTCAATCGGAATTTACGGGAGATCCGCCGTTATGATCAAGGGATCAGCTGAGGCAGGTATGAATCGAACCGCAGTTTTATGATCGGCTGCAAATATAAAGGTTCATTATTTCCCCCCTGCCAACAAAGGAAAGGCAATTCTAAATCAATGCAAAACAGTTATTACAGGCAACTGTCTATGTCTATGATACTACATCAAAGATAAAGCAGAGATCATATGAAACAAAACAGCAACGGATTTACATTAATGGAAATGCTGATAGTCATTGCGATCATCGCCATATTGATTGCAATTGCGATTCCGGTATTTGCATCACAGCTCGAAAGAAGCAGGGAGGCCGCAGACCTTGCAAATGTACGATCTGCTTATGCGCAGGTATCCACCGAGGCACAACTCGGAAATCCAGCGTCCACTGTGACGGTCGATCTGCGGCAGAAACAGGAAGATTGGCAATCGATAGACCCTATAAATATCGGTGGTATCGTCCATTCCAAAAATCAAGGTAATACGGACAACTGGAAAGGCGTTGCCGCGCCAAACGGAACCTGTGTCGTGTCGTATAGCGAAGACTATGGAGTCATTCTTACTTGGAGCGGAGCAGTTGATCCGTCCACGCCGAAATACCCATTTAACACAAGTGTGGACGCAAAGGAGTACTTTCAGCTTCTATATGACACAGATTTTTGGAAGGATGGCAAGGTAAAAGACAACACAAATTTTGAGTTTGATTCCAGATGTCCAAAGTCGGACTATGTTCCGGCCATTTCCGAGTCAATCAATAAGCTGGTCAACAGCCTTCTGCAGCAGCCGGACTGCACATGGGCCTATCTCGGCAACGGAAGGGATGGTCAGCAGGCCAGCCGATACCTTTTCTGGACCTCTTTGAACACAGATAAGGTCGGCACCGGAAAGAATATTCCTGTCATTATCCAAACCGGCGACGGAAAATATTATGTTTCCGAAACCACCACCGGACAAAGAAAGGGCAAGACCTATGTCACCGTTTCGGAATCGCTCACTTCACAAAGTCAGTATCAGCAGATCCTGAAAAAGGGAGAGCAATTTTCCTCATTAGACGCGGCCTACGATGCCTACCTCAAAGCGTTGGGTGATTCCAAGTACGATTCCGTTCGTAATTCTTAGCGGCATATTTATGTCGTGCAGCACGTTTCATCCCTTTTCTCCGTCCATAATTCTCTGAAACGCTCATAAGGCGCCACAACCGACTGCGTTGAACCCTCCATCAACTTCCTTTACATCTCCGACCTAAGAGCCGCCCGCACTGCGGGCGGTTGACCTACGAAACACCTGCCTGCGGGCAGAAGTGACCCGGCAGAGCGTCGGTTCCGACGCCAGCCCTTTATCCTGTTTTCTTTTTCGTCCTCGAAAAAGCCGCGAAAAGCGCAGGAAACGCAGTCATATCAACGTTTCCAACACGTTGGTCACACGGCCTTCAACACCTCCGGCGCAAGCGGCCACGTTTGCTTTCACTCCTAAAATTGAGTACACACTCGCCAGCGTTCAAAGAATCGCACACAGCGGCTCACACGCCGAAACAGGGGCTGTTTCGGATGGGGGTGGTATCACTACCCTCGGCGTGCTCCGCGTGTTGTCGAAACGCTGGGCGGCCGCTTGTCAAAAGGGCGCATTTGCCGTTTTCTGAGGTTGGGTAGCCTTCATTGACTGCTACAAAATAAGCATAGCATCCGAGCCTTCATTTGCGCTTCGGATGCTATGCTTATTTTGTACCAACCAAAGAAGAGCATCCCCCGGCAACGCAAAAATTGCGCCGCAATAGACAAAGAAAAGAGCGATGCAAAGCAATTGATAACTTTCTGATAACAGTTCGGTTTTCCGATAGCTTTCCTCTGCTGTTTACGGTATGGTTTGCCGTTACAAAGGGGGGTGATATCATGCCGAAAAGACGAGCGAACGGGGAAGGGAACATCCGAAAACGAAAGGACGGACGCTGGGAGGGAAGATACACTGTCGGTCACGATCCCGAAACCGGCAAAGCCATCATCAAGAACGTGCTGGGTAAAACGCAGGCCGAGGTCAAGGAGAAACTGAAAAAGGCCATCGAGGAAAATGTCGGCATCGACTACGGACGGGCCAAGACCTACACTGTGGGGAGTTGGTTGGAAGTCTGGATGGAGAACTACGCAAAAATCAAGCTGCGCCCATCGACCTACAAAACCTCACAGGGCTTTCTGAAAAACCACATCAAACCGCAGATCGGCGGCGTTCCACTGGCAGAATTGACTTCTCTGGACTTGCAGCGGTTCTACAAACATCTACTGGACGGTGGCCGGGTAGACCGCATCGAAGCGAAAAAGAAGCCGAAAGGTCTGGCACCAAAAACGGTGCGGAACATCCATCAGATGATCGGCTCGGCGTACAACCTCGCCATGGAGCAGAAGTTGGTAACCCGCAATCCGACACAGGGCTGCGCCTTGCCGAAAGTCGAACACAAAGAGATGAAAACCCTGACCGCCGACCAACTCAGCGCCTTCTTCCAGGAGGCCAAGGACAGCGGCGTGTACGAGCTCTACTACCTCGACCTTGCCACGGGATTGCGCCGGGGCGAACTGCTGGGCTTGAAATGGACGGATGTGGACTTCGACCGCAGGGTGGTCAAGGTGCAGCGGGCCATTTCCCGGCAGAACGGCAAGGTGGTCGAGGCCCCGCTGAAAACGAAAAACGCCTACCGCACACTGCCACTGTCGGCAGATGCGATAGACGTTCTGGTGCAACAAAGAAGAAAAACGGGCAACAGCGAGTGGGTATTTCCGTCACCAACAGGAGGCCCCATGTCACCGGACAGTGTCCTGCATATGCTCCAACGAGTACTAAAGCGAGCAGGGCTGCCCCGCATCCGATTCCATGACCTCAGACACACCTTTGCCACCATGGCCCTCCAGAATGGCGTGGACGTAAAAACCGTCAGCAGTATGCTGGGTCACTACTCCGCAGGCTTCACGCTGGACACCTACGCTCATGTAACGACCTCAGCCAAGCGTGAAGCGGCAAAAACAATGGGCAACCTTCTCTCTGGTGCGGTATAATCCTTTCCGCTATCCGCTCCCGTTGGGGTCAGCGTTTGGGTCAGAAAAAATGGGGAGTAAGTTATTGGGCACAAAAGTGCGGAAAAAGTCCTGATTTCGCAAGAAATCAGGACTTTCTGGTTGTGGAGACAGGACTCGAACCTGCGACCTCCGGGTTATGAGGCAGTCTCAAGCGCAAATCGGAGTCGTTTCGGCTCCGATTTGTGCTTTTTATCACCGTTCGCTCGGCGGATTTTCCATTGTTTCCGTCCAGCCCTGCCCGCTTTTTTCGTGTTCTGGGTCAAAAGTGGGTCAGAGAAAATTTTGAAATTACAAAACAAAAGTTGTCAAGCGTTTGTCCAATATAATTTTTATCACGTTGACACACGTAACTTAGAGTGTGGGTGTCGATTGTCCATACTACGTTTCAGAGCACCCTAAGATCATACTTTTTGAGTTCGCTTCCCGGTGTTCTCAGAGCCGCGTACTTCCTCGTGGTAAAAATAATCCACAATGACCGGATGTCCCGGCTCTGCCCGGCCATAGGGGAGTTCGTTGTCCACAAAGGGACAACCACATTCTCTTGCAAGGTGCTCCGCCTGTTCTTCCAGACCACGGAAGTAGCTTCTGTCCCTCTTGTTGTAGATAGCGTCGTACAGCGGAACCAAGTCAGGATGTTTTTTACGTATATAGTCAAGGATGTCTTTTTTGAAGCCGCCTCGCAGGTTTAGATTTTCTAACCATATCAGGTCGCATTGATTTCTGACCTGATGGAAGATAGCCTCAAAATCCGTGATACCGGGAAAAACCGGAGCGATAAAGCACACGGTGCGGATACCTGCGTCATAAACCTGCTTCATGGCATCCAACCGCCGCTTGATGCTGACGGCATTGTCCATATCGTTTTTGAAATCCTCGTCCAGCGTATTGATCGACCATGAAACCGTGACCTTTCCCAGTTCTTTCAGAAGGTCGATATCACGGATTACCAAGTCTGACTTGGTACAGATGAGAATTTCCGCCTCGCTGCCCCGAAGCTGCTCAAGAAGCTTTCGGGTGTTCTGAAACTGAGCCTCCTGGGGCAGATAGCCATCGGTCACAGAACCGATGACTACGCGCTGCCCTTTGTACTTTTGCGGGTTTTTGATTGCCGGCCAATATTTCACATCCAGAAAAGTACCCCAAGGCTCAGTATGGCCGGTGAACCGCTTCATGAACGAAGCGTAGCAATACTTGCAGCCATGGGTACAGCCCACATAAGGATTGACGGAATAGCCGCCCACCGGCAGGGTGGATTTTGTCATAATATTTTTGGTTTCTACATCCTGAATCAGAATGCTACTATCTTTCACTTCCGCCATGTCTTCTGTTCCTCCAATACCCGGTAAAAAGCCGGGGGAAATTCTTGTACCATATGTGTTTCTCCCATGATAGGAAGTAGATCTTCCTTCATGAATACAGGGATGCCAAGCGCATGGGCCTGATGTGTCAGGTTCCATATCCATTCCGGTTTCGATACGGATTTGCCCTTCCTATGTCCGGTCTCAGTCCCAATGACGATCCACTCAATTCCAGTAAGGTCCACCATGCCAACATCATCAAACATAGGTTCAAAGGTCACATGATAGTGTCCGCCATGGATATGCTCCCGCAAAGTCCGGATACGGTTTTTCTCTTTACTGGAGGTAACAGTTACACCAAACCAAGCGTTGTCTAATGAGGTGGAAAAGACGATGCCCTCCGGTCTCTTAGTCAAGAACAGATACTGATGCTGTGGGTTTTCAGTCATCTTGTCAAATATCTGTTCCCGCCACTCTGACTTCCAGTGGGAAAAATCGCTCATGCCGGTGAGTAGAAAATTCTGTGGGCGCTTTTTCTCCATCAGCCGCAGCTTATTGGGAAAAAACTCCGGCTTTTCAAAGTCGTCGATCATGTGAAACCGACGAACATTGTTTCTGGCGTAGCAGTAGCTACAGCCGATCGTACAGCCAATCACCAGATTCATGTTCTGAATACAGTCTTTGATACAAACAGCCACCGCTGACACCTCCTTACCGTTTTAAGATTTAGCCTTCTGCCGCAGGTGCAACTTTCCCGAAGCCGTTCCAGGCATACAGGCCCTTCTTGTCCTCATTGCCCAGGAACTTGTCCACCTGACAGATGTGCAGGATATGGTCACCAACTTCCACTGACTGCTGCAGGGTGGCCACCATTGCCAGACGAGTATCCACCGGAATCTGGATGTCACTGCCCTCCACAGCCATCATCTCGATGTTGTTGGTGGCCACCTTGTCGGTTTTGGCACCGGTAGACGCTCCGCAGGTCATCACCACCTGAGCAAGACTCTCGCCAGGAACGGTGACAATCACCTTGCCGGTCTCCCGTACCCGCTCACCGGTGTGGGACTGTTTTCCTGTGGCGAAGCCCACCATAGGCGGATTGAAGGAGAGGTAAGATACAAAGCAAATGGGAGCCAGGTTTGTAGAACCGTCCTCCTTTTTAGAACAGATCAGTGTCAGCGGATTGGGGGAGGTCAGAACAGTAGCCTCCATAATGTTCAGTTCTTTCATGTCATTCAGACCTTTCTAAGAAATCTCAGTCGTTGACTGCATGGCCAACCAGTGATATATTTATTATATCTGATAGCAATTTTCGTTCAAGTACGCAAATTATTTGTATCTGGTATCAAAAAATATACTGCAAAAGACGAGGAAAGATCCAATTATGACTTATGAAGAATTCAAAGAAAAGGTTGGCAGTGTCATTCTAACCGATGATGGAAACTGCCCGGTCACGCCGGTGGTTCAAATGCTGCAGGGCAAATGGAAACTCCAAATTCTCTATGAACTGTGCATCAAGTGTCCCATGCGGTTTGGGGAACTGAAAAAGATGCTAAAGCCAATTACAAATACAGCGCTGACAAATGCCCTCAAAGAGTTGGAAGCCGATGATTTGATACAACGAATCCAGTACAATGAGATGCCGTTGCGAGTAGAATACTCCCTAACACTGAAAGGGCAAGATTTGTTGCCGGTATTTTATGCCATTATGCAGTGGGGAATAAAATATATCCCTTGAATTTCTAAAACAAATGATTTCAAAAAATTACTGGTGTAATTTACCCTTGACAGATCTCATCACAATGCAAAAAGCTCTTTAGATGGGCGAAGCTGGCTGTAGTCATAACAAAGATCCTTTGTCCGAGCCAGATCATCTGATAGCTCTTTAGATCATTCGCGTCATGAAGCATTTGCTTCAGCATTTTTTCCTTTTCTGTCATTCTGGCTCACCCTCATTTCCGAAAGATTCGGATTTGGGACTTATCGTACCATAACGCAAAAGTGTTTGCTACTGAAATTGCCGACAGGGATATCTGCATATTAGCAGAAAAAGTGACCGCGCAGGGAGTGCTGCTCGGCAACCTCAGAAAGCGGCAAATGAGCCCTTTTGACAAGCGGCCGTCCAGCGTTTCAGCAGCACGCAAAGCGCGCCGAGGGTAGTGATAGCGCTCCCCACCTTGCACACGCGGAAAGCTCTGAGCACAGGGCGTACAAGCCGCAATTTCGACAGAAACGAAAAAGATCACGCAGCCCAGCGGGGCCGCGACGCCTCGGAACAGCGACACGCATGAGCGCATCGCTGTTCCGAGGTTCTCTGCGTTCTTCGGGAGCACCTCCCGGCCAAGATCCCAAAGCGGCAAAGTACGCCGTTCTGCCCCCTGGCCACGCAGAGTTTCCGAAACGTGTGAAACAGTCCGAGGGTAGTGATACCACCCCCACCTCGCACGTTCAGAAAGTACTGCGCACAGAGTGAAAAAACAGCAATATCACCAAGTTGCAAACAGAGCAGCGCAGCCCAGCGGGGCCGCGATGCCTTCGGAACAGCGACGCGCATAAGCGCATCGCTGTCCCGAAGGCTCTCTGCGTTCTTCGGGAGCACCCACGACCAAGCCCCAAAAGCGGCAAAGTTTGCCGTTCTGATACCCGGCCCGGGGATGTTTGTGAACGTGCGGAACGGTCCGAGGGTAGTGATACCACCCCATCTGAAACACCCCCTGTTTCGGCGTGTAAGCGCTTGTGTGCGATCTTTCTCCGAAAGCCGAGTGTGTACCCGCTTTCGGGAGTGAAGGCAAACGTGGGCCATTTGTGCGAGAAGTTGAAAAACGGGATGAGAAGCGGTTTGGAACAGCATTGTGGCGGTAACTTTTTGGCGATATTTGCGGGCACGCTTTTGGACGAAAAGCCGAACTTTACAGGAAGGTTTTCTGAGTGGTGAAGGCCGTTCGATTTTAGCACAGACCGGCTATGTATTTGTCAAGCAGAAATCTCATTTGGGATGCAGGGCGTATAGGCCTTGTTGTCTCTCATAACGGCGTAAATGATGGAGACCATCTTCCTGCAGGCGTGGCCCACGGACGCCATGTAGGGCTTCCCTTCATCCCGTTTTTTCTGAAAATAAAGCTTCAGCGCCGGATCGTGAAGCACCGCCGATGAAGCCGCCAGCCAAATGGCGTGCCGCAAATAAGGCGAGCCTCGTTTGGACATGCGGTTTCTGACACCGTTGTATTCGCCAGACTGCCGCATGGTTGGATCGATCCCCGCGTAGGCGGCAAGCTTTGCCGCGGAGGGAAATCGGCTGATGTCTCCGATCTCGCTGAGGATGTACGCGCCAAGGGTCGGGCCGATGCCGGTGATGGTGGTGATCGGTGTGTCCAGGGTATCCATGATCTCCGCGATCTTGCGGTCCATTTCTCGAACCTGCTGTTTCAAGAAAACGAGGTGCTTTGCGTAGAGCCGGATCATCGTGCTGAAAACATCGCCGGCCATGGCGAAGCCAAAGGAGTTGCGCGCGAGCGCCTGAAGTTCTTGGGCTTTCGCCATGCGGAAGCGCTTGTGGCTGGAGACTTCGATGAGATGACAAAGCTCCTCAAAAGGCATCTCGGATAATTCCTTTGGCGTAGGACAGGTTTGCAAAATCGCCATGGAGGTGTCGCTAAACAGATTGGTAAAAGCAGTTTCATATTCAGGAAAGACCTGATCCAGCAGGGCAACGACCTTTCGCTTAACATCTGCCTGCATGGAAACGATGGCGTGCCGTCCACGGCACAGCTCTCTCAGTTCATAAATGTTTTCCGGGTGCAGGGTAGACTCGGAGAAGTGTCCAAAACGAATCACCTCCGCGATGAGCAGGGCGTCCCTCGGATCTGTTTTGGCCTGACGGATATAGAAACTGCGGATGGAGTTGGTCTGCACCGGGTTGATGACCTGAACACGGAAGCCCTCCTTCTGAAGTCTGGTAAAAAGAGCGAGCCAGTAGTGTCCGGTGGCCTCCATTGCAAAGGAAACCTCGTCAAGCGGCAGTTTGGCCTTGGTGAGCATGGCCAGCAGCCGATTGTACCCGGAGCAGTTGTTGGTGAAGGAAAACGGCTTGATGATGACGGCACCCTCGCCGTCGATCACGGCTGCTTCATGCTTTCTCTTGGCAATGTCGATGCCAACGATGTACATAGTGCAGGCTCCTCTCGTGTTCAAATTACGGACATTCCTCGTGCTGCTGAAGGTCACAACCTGTTGCGAGATCAGAAGAAAGCGATTCATCGCTTCGACATCCGGCTCATAAGTGACATCCCACAGGGCAGAGGTTCCAGTCTGTGCGCAGTAGACTTGGCTACAAAGATAGAAGCAGGAAATTCTCTGTCCGCATGAGGATATTATATCATCGCTCCCTCAAGGGGCGTTGATACCGGTTTTGAAGGCGTTTTGTGGGGAGATATCCCCGTTCGAAAATATAACAAGATAAAGAGAGGTGCCCCTAATCGGGCACCTCTCAGCCACAAAGCCCCGCAGTGCGGGGCTTTCCGGGGTTTTGAAACCGCAGTCTAAGGTGTACCTTGGCGGGCGTTTTCGCAGTCGTTGGTGAACATGAGGGGTGAAAAAGGCCCGTAACAGCGGACTTTTCAAGGTGACCGTTCCGCAGGCGTTTGAGAAATTTCCCGTTTTCAACCACCAGAAAAAGTGATTTTATGCAGCGGCGATTTTCAGCGCAGATCGTACATATTTTGCGCCGCTGTAGTCAATGAAAAGAGACTTTCAACCGTCCAAAAATCGCACCGCTGTAACTAAAGAGAACGCCTCCGGCAGCGCAAAAATTGCGCCGCAATAGTCAAAGATAAGGCGGCGCGGCTCCGATGGGGCAAATGATAACTTTCTGATAACAGTTCGGCTTTTCGGTAGCTTTGTTCCCTTGGTTACGGTATTGTTCGTTGCGAAAGGGGCTGATACCATGCCGAAAAGACGAGCGAACGGGGAAGGGAACATCCGCAAACGAAAGGACGGTCGATGGGAGGGCCGGTACACAGTCGGACACGATCCCGAAACAGGGAAGTCCATCATCAAGAATGTTCTCGGCAAGACGCAAGCGGAAGTAAAAGAAAAACTGAAAAAAGCCATCGAGGAAAACGTCGGTATCGACTACGGACGGGCCAAGGCCTACACCGTGGGAACATGGCTGGAAGTTTGGATGGAAAACTACGCAAAAATCAAGCTGCGCCCGTCCACGTTCAAGACCAGCCAAGGCTTCCTCAAGAACCACATCAAGCCGCAGATCGGCGGCATCCCGCTGGCAGACCTGACTTCTCTGGACTTGCAGCGATTCTACAAGCACCTGCTGGACGGTGGCCGAGTAGACCGCATCGAAGCGAAAAAGAAACCGAAAGGTCTGGCACCCAAGACGGTGCGGAATATCCACCAGATGATCGGCTCGGCGTACAATCTCGCCATCGAGCAGAAGTTGGTAACCCGCAATCCAACGCAAGGCTGCGCCTTGCCGAAAGTCGAACACAAGGAGATGCGGACGCTGACCGCCGACCAACTCAGCACCTTCTTCCAAGAAGCCAGGGACAGCGGCGTGTATGAACTCTACTACCTCGACCTCGTAACGGGATTGCGCCGGGGCGAACTGCTGGGTCTAAAGTGGACGGACATAGACCTCGAACATAACGCAGTCAAGGTGCAGCGGGCCATTTCCCGGCAGAATGGCAAAGTAGTCGAAGCCCCGCTGAAAACAAAAAACGCCTACCGCACCCTGCCGTTGTCGGCAGACGCAATAGACGTACTAAAAATGCAAAAGTGCAAGATCGGAAATAGCGAATGGGTGTTCCCGTCACCCACCGGAGGCCCCATGTCACCAGACAGCGTCCTGCACATGCTCCAGCGGGTGCTGAAACGGGCAGGGCTGCCCCGCATCCGATTCCACGATCTCCGCCATACCTTCGCGACGATGGCCCTGCAAAACGGCGTGGACGTGAAAACGGTGTCCTCGATGCTGGGCCACTACTCGGCGGGTTTTACGCTGGACACCTACGCCCATGTGACCACCGACGCACAGCTCAAGGCGGCGCAAACGATGGGGAACATCCTCTCCCGTGCGGTATAGACCTTTCCGCTACCCGCTCCCGTTGGGGTCAGCGTTTGGGTCAGAAAAAAGCGGCGTCCGAAAATGGCAACTTATAAAAAGCAAAAGTCCTCGAAATCAGACGATTTCGAGGACTTTTGGTACGCCGTGAGGGATTCGAACCCCCGGCCTTCTGGTCCGTAGGTTGTCTCAAGCACAAATCGGAGTCGTTTCGGCTCCGATTTGTGCTTTTTGCCATCATTCGTTCGGCGGATTTTCCATTGTTTCCGTCCAGCCCTGCCCGTTCCAATTCCATTCTGGGTCAAAACTGGGTCAAGCGCAGTCCAGCCGAATACCGTTGACCTCCAGAGTGGAATTGATTTATATTGAGCGAGGAAGTCCGGGCAGAAAACTGTTCGGATTTTTCTCATATATTCCAAAGTTGCGGTAGAATTGGTCACAATGTAGTGGTATAATTTGAATACGAAAAGTGAGCAACAAATCGGAATTTGACAAAGGAGTGTGATTATATGGGTAAAGCGATTTTGGCAGCAATTGTTACATTGATTGTTGGTTATTTAGGTACGGTCGTAGGACTTGAACTTTTAGGTAATTGGTATGAGTTTGGATTGCTCATTGCTATTGCAGTAATGGGTGCTTTTATCATCTACTTCAATGACAAGAAGTAAGACAACTTCCAGTTTTTGAAACTGAGAAATCGCAATTTAAGGAGGCAAAGTACAATGAAAAAAGCTATTATTATGATGATTGTGGTATTTGCTTTAGTTGTTTGGCCGTTCAGCGGTGTGTGGCAGCTCTTGTCTGGCATCATTGGCGGTGGAGTCCGAGAATCCTTTATTTATCCGATTTATGGTGGAATTATTCTTCTTTCAGGTATTATAGTCGTTTGTACTGAACTCATTCTGGAAGAAATCAAATCGTTAAAAGACGATATAAAAGATAAAAAAGAAGGATGCTGACAACTTCCAGTTTGCTGAACTTATCGTACCATAACGCAAAAGCGTTTGCAACTGGAACTGCCAACAGAAAATTCTGTGTATTCGCAAGAAAATAAGAATCGTGCGGGGAACTACGCCCACCTGACCTCAGAAAACGGCAGAGTTTGCTATTTTAAGCCACGGCCACGCAGGGTTTCCGAAACGTGTGGAACGCTCCGAGGGTAGTGATACCACCCCCACCTCGCACGTTCAGAAAGCACTGCGCACAGAGTGAAAAAACAGCAACATCACCAAGTTGCAAACAGATCATGCAGCCCAGCGGGGCCGCGACGCCTCGGAACAGCGACACGCATAAGCGCATCGCTGTTCCGAAGGCTTTCTGCGTTCTTTGGGAGCACCCCCGACCAAGCCCCAAAAGCGGCAAAACTTGCCGTTCTGATACCCGGTCCGGGGATGTTGGTGAACGTGCGGAACGCTCCGAGAGTAGTGATACCACCCCCATCCGAAACGCCCCCTGTTTCGGCGTGTAAGCCGCTGTGTGCGATCCTTCTCCGAAAGCCGAGTGTGTACCCGCTTTCACCCGTGAAAGCGAACGTGGGCTGTTTGTGCGAGAGGCTGAAAAATGCGATGAAAAGCGGTTTGGGACGGAGTTGTAGCGGTAACTTTTTGGCGATAGTTGCGGGAACGGTTTTGGACGAAAAACCGAACTTTACAGGAAGGTTTTTCAAGTGGCGAAGGCCGTTCGATTTTAGCACAAGATAAAGAGAGGTGCCCGTAATTGGGCACCTCTCGGCCTCAAAGCCCCGCAGTGCGGGGCTTTCCGGGGTTTTGAAACCGCAGTCTAAGGTGCACCTTGAAAGGTGTTTTCGCAGTCTTGGGTGAACGTCAGGCACGGAAAAGGCCCGTGACAGCGGACTTTTCAAGGTGACTGTTCCGCAGGCGGTTGAGAAATTTGCCGTTTTCAACCACTCAAAAAAGTGCTTTTTGTGCAGCGGCGATTTTCAGCGCAGATCGTACATATTTTGCGCCGCTGTAGACAATGAAAAGAGACTTTCAAGCGTTCAAAAATCGCACCGCTGTAACAAAAGAAGAACGCCTCCGGCAGCGCAAAAATTGCGCCGCAATAGACAAAGATAAGGCGGCGCGGCTCCGAGGGGCAAATGATAACTTTCTGATAACAGTTCCGCTTTTCGGTAGCTTTGTCCCCTTGCTTACGGTATTGTTCGTTGTCGAAAGGGGCTGATACCATGCCAAAGCGACGAGCAAACGGCGAGGGCAACATCCGCAAACGAAAGGATGGTCGCTGGGAAGGACGCTACACCGTCGGTCACGATCCGGAAACTGGCAAGGCCATCATCAAAAACGTCCTCGGCAAGACGCAAGCGGAAGTAAAAGAAAAACTGAAAAAAGCCATCGAGGAAAACGTGGGCATCGACTATGGACGGGCCAAGACCTACACGGTGGGAACATGGCTGGAGGTCTGGATGGAAAACTACGCAAAAATCAAGCTGCGCCCATCGACCTTCAAAACCTCGCAAGGCTTTCTGAAAAACCACATCAAGCCACAGATCGGCGGCATCCCGCTGGCAGACCTGACCTCTCTGGACTTGCAGCGGTTTTACAAGCACCTGCTGGACGGTGGCCGGGTAGACCGCGTCGAAGCGAAAAAGAAGCCAAAAGGACTGGCACCGAAAACCGTCCGCAACATCCACCAGATGATCGGCTCAGCGTACAACCTCGCCATGGAGCAGAAGTTGGTAACCCGCAATCCGACACAGGGCTGCGCCCTGCCGAAAGTCGAACACAAAGAGATGAAAACGCTGCCCTCGGATCAACTCAGCACCTTTTTCCAAGAGGCCAGGGACAGCGGCGTGTACGAGCTCTACTACCTCGACCTTGCCACCGGACTTCGGCGCGGCGAACTGCTGGGACTGAAGTGGACGGATGTGGACTTCCAGCACGGAGCACTGAAAATTCAGAGAGCCATCTCTCGGCAGAATGGCAAAGTAGTCGAAGCACCGTTGAAAACGAAAAACGCCTACCGCACACTGCCATTGTCGGCAGACGCGATAAGCGTTCTGAAAATGCAAAAGTGCAAGGTGGGTAGTAACAGCGAATGGGTGTTCCCGTCACCAACAGGAGGCCCCATGTCGCCGGACAGCGTCCTGCACATGCTGCAAAGAGTGCTGAAACGGGCGAGTCTACCGAGAATACGCTTTCATGACCTGCGCCACACCTTCGCAACCATGGCACTCCAGAATGGCGTGGACGTGAAAACGGTGTCATCAATGCTCGGCCACTACTCGGCGGGCTTCACGCTGGACACCTACGCCCACGTCACTACCGACGCGCAGCTCAAAGCGGCGCAAACGATGGGGAACATCCTCTCCCGTGCTGTCTGACGGTTTCCGCTACCCGCTCCCGTTGGGGTCAGCGTTTGGGTCAGAAAAAAGCAACACCCTAAAAACGGAACTTATGAAAAGCAAAAATCCTCGAAATCAGACGATTTCGAGGATTTTTGGTACGCCGTGAGGGATTCGAACCCCCGGCCTTCTGGTCCGTAGGTTGTCTCACGCGCAAATCGGAGCCATTTCGGCTCCGATTTGTGCTTTTTACCACCGTTCGCTCGGCGGATCTTCCATTGTTTCCGTCCAGCCCTGCCCGTTCCAATTCCATTCTGGGTCAAAAGTGGGTCAGACACGGTGCACCCGCACCCACGCCAACAGCGTCTCGTCGTCCATCGCGCCGGAGGCGACAGCCAGACCGACCTCGACGACCTCGTCGTTAGCGCAGTCCAGCCGAATACCGTTGACCTCCAGAGCAGAATTGATTTACGATTGAGCGAGGAAGGTCGGGCAGAAAACTGTTCGGACTTTTCTCATATAGTCCAAAGTTGCGGTAGAATTGTTCACAAGTTTTATGGTATAATTTGAATGCAAAATTGAGAAACAAATCCCGATTTCTTGAGGGAAGGTGATAGTATGAATTATATGATAAAAGGTATACAAGCACTTAAAGAATCGTTTTTCTTAGGTATCATAATTTATATTGTTATTTTTGTGTTGCTGTATCTTTTCAAAAAACGCAGAACTATCTCATGGAATTATATGTTTGAGGGAATATTCTGCATTTACTGCGTTACGCTTCTCAACCTAACGGGGATTTTCACACTAAGTTATAGTCTGAATGGTCCTTTCAATTATAATTTGCTTCCGTTTATTGGGAGTTCTATTGTCCCTATATTGCTTAACTTCGCTTTGTTTTTTCCTCTTGGCTTTTTGTTGCCGCTTATTTTTCGTTCCTGTAGAGGGAATTGGAAAAAGGTGGCGATTATTAGCGGTTTAATCTCATTCTTGATTGAACTATTACAGTTGTTTGGCGGCAGATATGCGGAAATGGAAGATTTTCTAATCAATACCTTGGGCGGATTTTCAGGCTATATTGTCTGTACCGCCATATGCGAAAGAAAGACAAATCGCCGAAAAGCAGTTGTTTCCATTGTTACACTATGTTTGACCCTTGCACTTTGTTTGATTGGAATTTATGCAGTGGGGGACAATGAAAAGCAGCTACCGGATGGACTGTCTGCTGTCGAAAATAGCATTGCTGAAATCAATGTTTATTCTGAGGGAGAAGAACGGAGCATTAGCATTGATTCCTATCAATACCGCTCTTTTGCAAGTCAGATTTCCAATTGCGGCGGTCATTTGCTGGAAATCCAAAAAACTTCTGAAGGTGAAATTTGGAATGATACAGACTGCTTTATCGAAATAATATATACTGCTGACCAGACGATAAAGTTTGAAAATGCTGAGAATTTCTCCATTGAACGTGCTGACAGACTTTTATATAATGCCGACAAAAATGTTCTATATTGGGGTGAGGCAGGTTATCAGAACTGTTTGGACTATACAAAAATGAATGAAGAAATGCAGGCACATAAAGAAGAAATATTGAAAGGATATGAAGAGTTGTCTACTTCAATTCGTGATTGCTTTAACCAGTAACAATTTCAGCTTTCTGTGCGGCCTTTATGAAGGCGGCCTGATGGAGCAGGCAATAAGGAAGTAAAGATGCGACAAATTTCAATTTATTAAGGAGGATATGGATGAAACTGTTTTTATGTTCGCACTTTTCAAGTGTAGGAAGTTTGATAAAAGAAGAAATTGATAACAAGAAAGTCGCATTTATTCCCACAGCTTCGCTGCGTGAAGGCTATACCGGTTATGTCGGCTCGGCTCGAAAGCTATTCAATAAACTGGGAGCAGCCGTAACTGAAATTGATATTTCAACGGAGGCTTATTTAACGATACAGTCTGTTTTTGAAGATGTGGATGTGATATATTTTACTGGTGGAAATTCTTTCTTCCTTATGGACCAGCTCCGTAAAACGGGAACGGATGAGCTATTGAAGAAGGAATTGGAAAAGGGAAAACTGATGATCGGTGAATCGGCAGGTGCGATTATATGCGCTCCAACTATCCAATATATTGAACAAATGGATGAAAAGCCGGAGGACTACTCACAAGAAGATGATGCAGGGCTTGATTTGATTGATTTCTATGTTCTTCCGCATTATCTTACAGCACCATTTAAGAAAGTTACCGAGAAAATAATGACTGAATTTTCGGATTTGAATCTATCCCCAATTAACAACCGTCAGGGAATTGTAATTGATGGTGAAGGTTCAAAGGTTGTTTGCAAAGACTAATTTGAAAGTTCCGGTTTGTCGAACTTATCGTACCATAACGCAAAAGTGTTTGCAACTGGAACTGCCAACAGAAAATTCTGTGTATTCGCAAGAAAATAGGAATCGTGCGGGGAACTACGCCCACCTGACCTCAGAAAACGGCAAATGAGCCGTTTTGACAAGCGGCCGTCCGGCGTTTCGAGAACACGCAAAGCACGCCGAGGGTAGTGATACCACCCCCACCTCGCACGTTCAGAAAGTACTGCGCACAGAGTGAAAAAACAGCAACATCACCAAGTTGCAAACAGATCACGCAGCCCAGCGGGGCCGCGACGCCTCGGGACAGCGACGCGCATAAGCGCATCGCTGTCCCGAAGGCTCTCTGTGTTCTTTGTGAGCACACCCGGTCAAGGCCCAAAAGCGGCAAAACTTGCCGTTCTGATACCCGGCCCGGGGATGTTGGTGAACGTGCGGAACGCTCCGAGAGTAGTGATACCACCCCCCATCCGAAACGCCCGTGTTTCGGCGTGTGAGCCGCTGTGTGCGATCCTTCTCCGAAAGCCGAGTGTGTACCCGCTTTCACCCGTGAAAGCGAACGTGGGCCGTTTGTGCGAGAAGTTGAAAAGTGCGATGAGAAGTGGTTTGAAACAGCGTTGTAACGGTAACTTTTTGGCGATATTCGTGGAAGTGGATTTGGGCGAAAAGCCGAACTTTACAGGAGGGTTTATCGAGCAGTGAAGGCCGTTCGATAAAAGCACAAGATAAAGAGAGGTGCCCGTAATTGGGCCCCTCTCAGCCTCAAAGCCCCGCAGTGCGGGGCTTTCCGAGGTTTTGAAACCGCAGTCTAAGGTGCACCTTGAGAGGCGTTTTCGCAGTCGTAGGTGAACGTGAGGGGCATCAGGCCCCCGTGACAGCGGACTTTTCAAGGTGGCCGTTTCGCAGTCAATCAGCAAAACCGCCGTTTTCAACTGCTCAAAAAAGTGATTCCAAGCAAGATCAATTTTCGGTACAGATCGTGCATATTTTGCGCCGCTGTAGACAATGGAAAGGGCTTCTTGACCGTTCAAAAATCGCACCGCTGTAACTAAAGAGAACATCCCCAGCAACGCAAAAATTGCGCCGCAATAGTCAAAGATAAGGCATCCAGCGAAAATGATAACTTTCTGATAACAGTTCGACTTTCGGGTAGCTTTGTTCCCTTGGTTACGGTATTGTTCGTTGGCAAAGGAGGCTGATACCATGCCGAAAAGACGAGCGAACGGGGAAGGGAACATCCGAAAACGAAAGGACGGACGTTGGGAGGGGCGGTACACAGTCGGTCACGATCCGGAGACAGGCAAGGCCATCATCAAAAATGTCCTCGGCAAGACGCAAACGGAAGTAAAAGAAAAGCTGAAGAAAGCCATCGAGGAAAACGTCGGCATCGACTACGGACGGGCCAAGACCTACACGGTGGGGAGTTGGCTGGAGGTCTGGATGGAAAACTACGCAAAAATCAAGCTGCGCCCATCGACCTTCAAAACCTCACAAGGCTTTCTGAAAAACCACATCAAGCCGCAGATCGGCGGCATTCCGCTGGCAGACCTGACTTCTCTGGACTTGCAGCGGTTCTACAAGCACCTGCTGGACGGCGGGCGGGTTGACCGCATTGAAGCGAAAAAGAAACCGAAAGGTCTGGCTCCCAAAACGGTGCGGAACATCCATCAGATGATCGGCTCGGCGTACAACCTCGCCATGGAGCAGAAGTTGGTAACCCGCAACCCGACACAGGGCTGCGCCTTGCCGAAAGTCGAACACAAGGAGATGAAAACGCTGACCGCCGACCAACTCAGCGCCTTCTTCCAAGAAGCCAGGGACAGCGGCGTGTACGAGCTCTACTACCTCGACCTCGCCACGGGATTGCGTCGGGGCGAACTGCTGGGGCTGAAATGGACGGACATCGACTTTGAACGCAAAATGGTTAAGGTGCAGCGGGCCATTTCCCGACAAAACGGCAAGGTGGTCGAGGCACCGCTGAAAACGAAAAACGCCTACCGCACACTGCCCCTGTCGGCAGACGCGATAAGCGTTCTGAAAATGCAAAAGTGCAAGGTGAACAACAGCGAATGGGTGTTTCCCTCGCCAAGCGGAGGCCCCATGTCGCCGGATAGCGTGTTGCATATGCTCCAGCGGGTGCTGAACCGGGCGGGGCTGCCCCGCATTCGATTCCACGATCTCCGTCATACCTTCGCAACGATGGCCCTGCAAAACGGCGTGGACGTAAAAACGGTGTCCTCGATGCTCGGTCACTACTCGGCGGGGTTCACACTGGACACCTACGCCCACGTTACCACCGACGCGCAGCTGAAAGCGGCGCAGACGATGGGGAACATCCTATCTCGTGCTGTCTGATGCTTTCCGCTACCCGCTCCCGTTGGGGTCAGCGTTTGGGTCAGAAAAAAGCGGCACCCTAAAAACAGAACTTATGAAAAGCAAAAGCCCTCGAAATCAGACGATTTCGAGGACTTTTGGTACGCCGTGAGGGATTCGAACCCCCGGCCTTCTGGTCCGTAGCCAGACGCTCTATCCAGCTGAGCTAACGGCGCATACTGCTTTGCTCAAACAGCTTATTAAGAATAGCACATCCTTTTTGAAAATGCAAGCCTTTTTTTGAAATTTTATCACTTTTTTTGAGGGCCTTGTAATGCGGCGGCGATTTTGCTATAATCATTTCATAAAACAGCGGAAAAACGCGGAAAGCGGTGCGGATATGGAACAAAACGCGATCAAGACAGTTGCCTTCGGCGGCTTTGACAAAGAAGATGTGGCCCGGTGTATTGAGAAGCTCTCGCAGGAGACCGAAGCGGTTCGGAGCGAGCGGGATGCCCTGCAGGAGCAGGCGGACCGGCTGACGCAGGAGGCGGAGACGCTGCGGGAGCAGGTACAGGCCTTAACGGCGGAGCGGGACCGGCTGGCGGAGGAGGCGGAGCGCCTGCGGCCGCTGGAGGCGGAGACCGCTCAATTAAAAAAAGAGCTGGAGACCCTGCGGCCGGACGCTGAGGCCCACGCCATGCTGCGGGGACAGGTAGGGGCCATTGAGTGCGAGGCCCGGCAGCGGGCAGCGGAGCTGGAGGAGCGCAGCGCAGAGAAAATGCGGAAGGCTACTGACCTGTTCCACCAGCAGTACCAGACACTGATGAGCACCTTTGAGACTGCCTCTGTTCACATGACGGCGGAGCTGCGGAAAATGGAGGTATCTCTGGCGCAGCTTCCCCGGACCATGGACCAGACCGGCGCGGAGCTGAACCAGTTGGCGGCGGTGCTGGATAAGGCTGCCCGTCAGGAAAGTGCGGAAAAGTAAAGGAAATGAAAGAGCACAAAGAGGGAAACCTCTCTGTGCTCTTTTTATTTCAATCATGTGTTTTTATGGAAAAAACAGGCGAAAAACGCATAAAACCACAGTGCGGCAGCGGGGAGAAAAAGTGTTTTAAGAGAAGTCAACTCAAACAGTATCATACTACGGAAAAATGGAAAAAGTAAGATGAATCTGTTTGGGATTTTAGATGAAGGAAGGGGGGACTTCTTGTACAAAAGAGCGAAAGTGCCAAAATTCGGGAGGGACCCGCTTGTTTTCACCGCGTTAAAATTTTATACTGTGAGTAACCGGCAAAGAACGGCTCTCAATAAGCAAAAACACCGGGAACGCTTGCTGAAGGTGCCGGGAGGGAAGGAAAACAGAGGCCGGTTTACGGTCATATACAGATGAAGGCGAAAGAAGGTGAGACAATGTCCTTGGAAGCGATGAAACAGATCACAGCGGCGGAGCAGGCGGCGAAGGAGCGCCGCGCCGCGGCCGAAGCGGAGGCTCGCCGGCTGACCGCCGAGGCGGAAAAAGCCGGTCAGGCTTTGCTGCAAAAGACCCGCGCCGATGCGGAGGCACAGGGCAAGGCGGGACTTGCGGCGGCAGAGGAACGGGCGGCAGCCCGGGCCGCAGAGATCGCGCAGGCGGCGGAGCAGGAGAGCGCACGGCAGCGCAAACAGGCGGAGGCGCGTATGGACGCTGCCGCCGAGTTGATCGTAGAAAGGGTAGTGAAACGCTGAGATGGCCATTGTTAAAATGAAAAAGCTCCATGTGATTGCAATGGCGGATCGCAGGGAGGCACTGCTGAAGGGCTTGCTGCATTTGGGCTGCGTGGAGATCAGTCAGCCGGAGGAAGTCTTGTCCGACCCGGAATGGGCAGCGCTGTTCCGGCGGAGCGAGACACTGCTGACCCAGCGGAAGGCGGAGCTGACGGATGTGGACACGGCGCTGGCGGCCATCGGACAGTACGCGAAGCTGAAGAATGGCCTGTTCATCAAGCGGCACCCCATTACGGAGGCGGAATTTTTGGACGCCGGGGCGGCGGAGCGGGCCAAGGCGGCCTGCGAGGCTGTCCGGGAGCAACTGGGCATCTTGATGCGGGCCAAGACCGAGGAGGGACACATCACGTCCCAAATCGCGGCGCTGACGCCGTGGCGGGAGCTGGACCTGCCCTTAGAGCAGACCGGCACCGCCCATACGATTTTCCGCATGGGCGTCTGCCCCGGGCAGACGGCCACCGGCGCCCTCCGCACACAGATGGAGGCAGAGGGACTTGCAGCGGAGCTATATGAGATCGGCGCGGATAAGCTGCAAAAATATCTGCTGCTCATCGTCCACCGGGCGGATGAGGAGCGGACGCAGGAGCTGCTGCGGCCCTTCGGCTTCAGCGCGGTGCGCTTTTCGGGGCTGACCGGTACGGCGGCGGAGAATCTCCGCAGCTTGGAAGCGGAATTGGCGGCGTCCCGCAAGACGCAGAGCGACGCCGAGGCGGCCATTGCCGCCGGTGCGGAGAACCGGGACGCCCTGCGGGCCTATGCCGACCGGCTCCGGGCCGAGGCGGCCAAGGAGCGGTGCGCCGGGGATATCCTGACGGATGAAACGGTGCTGTTTTTCCAAGGCTGGGTCCCGGCGGAAAGGGAGAGCGCAGTGGGCGCGTTCCTGACGGAAAACGGCTGCGCGTGGGAGACACGGGACCCCACGGAGGAGGAAATTCCCGATGTGCCGGTACAACTGAAAAATAACTGGTTCACAAAGCCGCTGAACATGGTCACGGAGATGTACTCCCTGCCCCGGTATGACAATGTGGACCCCAACCCACTGATGGCGCCGTTCTTCATTTTCTTTTACGGTGTTATGATGGCGGATATGGGCTACGGCCTTATCATGTTCCTTGCGGGGTTCCTTATTACAAAGAAGTATCACCCCAAGGGGACGATGGGGAACCTGTTCGGACTGATGACGCTCTGCGGCGTCAGCACTTTTATCATGGGCGCCCTCACCGGCGGCTTCTTCGGAGATTTTCTGACGCAGGCGGTAAAGCTCACCACCGGGCGGGACTTTACACTCCCCTCGGTCTTTACCCCACTGAATGACACGCTGATGATTTTGGTGGCGTCCATGGGCGTGGGCCTTATTCAGATCATCACCGGCATGGCCATCAGCTTTATCCGCAAACTCCGGCGCGGACAGCTCATGGACGCCGTGTGGGAGGAGCTGACATGGTGGATCGTGTTTGCCGGAATCGGCCTTATGGCTGCGGGCGTTACAAACCTTGTGCTGTATCTTGGCATTGCGATGGTAATTTTGGGGCCGGTGCTGACCAACAAGGGCTTTGGAAAAATCACCGGCATTTTCGGCTCCCTTTATAATCATGTGACCGGGTATTTCGGAGACATCCTCTCCTATTCCCGTCTGATGGCCCTGATGCTGGCGGGCAGCGTCATCGCGCAGGTGTTCAACACGCTGGGCGCCATTCCCGGCAACCTTATCGTGTTTGTACTCATTTCGCTGGCGGGCAACGCGCTGAACTTCGCGCTGAACCTGCTGGGGTGCTATGTGCATGATCTGCGGCTTCAGTGCCTGGAGTATTTCGGAAAATTCTACGAGGACGGCGGAAAGCCGTTCCGGCCCCTTGCGGCGGATACCAAATACGTTGACATTCAAAAGTAAAGAAATATCGAGGAGGAAATTACAATGACTGACATGACACAATATGTGGAAGCAATGCAGAATGTGGGCTGGCTGGGTACCATCGGCGGTCTGGCGCTGGCGCTGCTGGGCGCGGGCCTTGCGGCCGTGCTCTCCGGTATCGGCTCCGCCAAGGGCACCGGTATGGCCGGTGAGGCGGGCACGGGCCTTTTGTGCCAGGACCCCAGCAAGTTCGGCAAGGTCATGATTCTGCAGGTCATCCCCGGCACGCAGGGCCTGTACGGCCTTGTGGTGTGGTTCTTCGCCATCTTCCGCATGGGTCTGCTATCCGGCACGCTGCCCCAGCTCACCGTGGCGCAGGGAATGCAGTATTTTGTGGCGTGCCTCCCCATGGCGCTGGGCGGCCTGTTCTCCGCTATCGCGCAGGGCCGCGTGGCTGCCGGCTCCATCAACATTCTGGCCAAGAAGCCTGACGACTGGTCCAAGGGCATGGTGCTGTGCATCACCGTGGAGTTCTACGCCATTTTGTCCCTGCTGGCCTCCATGCTGATGATCATCAATATCAGCAAGTAAGCCCCAATAGAAAGGGGATTCTGACATGAACGGAATTGATACCATTCTCCGGCGGCTGGACACCGACGCCAAGGCGGAGGCGGACGCCGTTTTGAAAAAGGCCCGGCAGGAGGCGGCAGACATCACCGCCCGCTATCAGGCGCAGGCGGCGCAGGAGGCTGCCCGGCTGGCCGCCCGGAACGAAAAGGCGGCGGAGGAGCGGGAGGAGCGCCTTGTCAGCGCCGCACAGATGGAAGGGCGCAAGACAATCCTTGCCGCAAAGCAGACGGTGATGGAGCAGGTTTATGACAAAGCGCTGGAAAAGCTGCTGAGCCTGCCCCGGACGCAGTATATCGAGGTGCTGGCGGCACTGCTGGCACAGGCGTCCCCCGAGGGCCGGGGCGAGGCCATCTTCTCCGCAGCCGACCGGGAAACGGCAGGACAGGCGGCGGTGGATGCCGCCAACGCCAAGACCGGCGGTCATCTGATGATCTCCGCCGAAACGGCGCCGATTCGGGGCGGCTTCCTTCTGCGCCAGGGCAGTGTGGAGGTCAACTGCGCCTTTGAAACGCTGGTGCGGCTCCAGAAAACGGAAACGGCAGGGCTGGTAGCCCGGAAGCTGTTTGACTGAGGAGGGGGGAGCTTTGGCAAGAATCAAGGACACGGATTATCTGGCCATTTCCGCCCGCGTCCGGGCCATGGAGACAACGCTGATGACGCCGGAGCGCATGGAGCGGCTTTTGGAGGCCCGCAGCGAGGATGAGGTCACGCGGCTTTTGCAGGACTGCGGCTATCCGGCGCTGGACGCCGCCCGGCCGGAGCGCATGGACGCGGCGCTGTCCGAGGCCCGGGAGGCATTGCTGGCCGATTTGGGCGGCAGCGCGCCGGACGCCGGATTTATCGATATTTTCAAGCTGAAATATGATTACCATAACGCCAAGGCCGTTTTGAAGGCCGCTGCCGTGGGAACGGACCCGGCGCGGATGTTTATGGACATGGGCCGCATTCCGGCATCGGAGCTGAAGAGCGCCATGGAGAGCAGCGAACTGGATACGCTGCCCGGTCTGCTGCCGGAGGCTGTGGCCGAGGCGAAGAACGTGCTGGACACCACCCGCGACCCGCAGTTAAGCGACATCACGCTGGACGGTTGGATGTACCGGGATATGGCCCGGACAGCGGAGCGCACCGGCAGCGCGTTCCTCCGGGGCTACGTGGCGGCACAGATAGACGCCGCAAATTTACGCAGCCTGATTCGCACCCTGCGGATGGGGAAAAACGCAGGCTTCCTTGCGGGCGCGCTCCTTGAGGGCGGCGAAACGGAGCCGGCGGCGCTGCTGGCCGTGGCGGAAAACGGCGGCAGCGGCCTTGCGGAGCTGTACGCCCCCACACGGTTCGCCGCTGCGGCGGAGGCGGGCGCGGCGGCGCTGAAGGGCGGTACGCTGACGGAGTTTGAAAAGCAGTGCGATGACGCCGTGACGGAGTACCTCTCCGGCGCGCAGATGGTTCCCTTCGGGGAGGCGCCGCTGCTGGCCTATCTTGCGGCGCGGGAAACGGAGTACACCAATCTCCGCATTGTACTCATGGGCCGCGCCGCCGGACTGGACGCGGACACCATCCGCTCCCGGCTGCGCCGCGGAATCGGTTAAGGAGGGAGACACATGGCAGCAGTATATTCCATCGCCGTGGTAGGCGATTGGGAGTCCGTGATGGGCTTTCGGGCACTGGGACTGGACACCTATCCCGTCACCTCCGTGGAGGAGGCGCGGAAAACCGTCCACGAGCTTGCCAAAACGGACTGTGCGGTGATCTACCTCACCGAGACGCTGGCAAAGGATATGGCCGATGTGCTGGAGCGCTACAAGGATCAGCTTCGGCCTGCCATCATCCTCATTCCCGGACGGGAGGGCTCCTTTGGAATCGGCATGGCCAACATCCAGAGCGCCATTGAGCGCGCTGTGGGCGCGGACATTCTGTAAGAAATGAAAGAGGGGATTGCCCCCCACTTTAAATTTTCCCACTGGTGAGCTCCGTTCACTGGTGTGTGCGTCATGGGGCGCACGGGCCGTGGTGCTTTTACCGCGCACAGATTGCGGCAAAAAGATTTCAACGGCGGGGGAAAGCAACCCTATTTATCCCTTCTGTAAATTTGAAGAAAGAAGGTTATCGAATTTGAGCGGCAGAGTTGTAAAGGTATCCGGGCCGCTGGTGGTGGCTACCGGACTGGCGGACGCCAATATGTCCGATGTGGTCCGTGTCGGCCCCCAGCGCCTGATCGGCGAAATTTTGACCATGAAGGGCGACACCGCCAATATTCAGGTCTATGAGGAGACCTCCGGCCTTGGCCCCGGCGCCGTGGTGGAGACCACCGGCGCACCTATGAGCGTGGAGCTTGGCCCCGGCATGATCGAGGGCATTTATGACGGTATCCAGCGCCCGCTGGAAAAGATCGTGGAAAAGGTGGGCGCGTGTATCACCCGCGGCGTGGAAGTCCCCGCCGTGGACCACGAGAAGAAGTGGGAGTTCAACGCGGTGGCCAAGGTGGGCGATCAGGTCATCGGCGGTGACATCCTGGGCACGGTCCAGGAGACGGCCGTTGTGCTCCATAAGATCATGGTGCCGCCCACCATGCGCGGCACCATCACCTCCATCCAGAGCGGCTCGTTCAACGTGACGGAGACCATCGCCACGCTGAAAACGGAGGACGGAAAGGAAGTCCCCCTGACCATGCTCCAGAAGTGGCCCGTCCGTGTGGGGCGGCCCTATATGAAGAAATATCCCCCCAAGCGGCCGCTGTGCTCCGGCCAGCGAATCATCGACACCATGTTCCCCATTGCCAAGGGCGGCACGGCGGCAGTCCCCGGCCCCTTCGGCTCCGGCAAGACCGTGGTGCAGCACCAATTGGCCAAGTGGGCGGATGTGGATATCGTGGTCTACATCGGCTGCGGCGAGCGCGGCAACGAGATGACGGACGTTCTGCGGGAGTTCCCGGAGCTGAAGGACCCCCGCACTGGCGAAAGCCTGATGAAGCGGACAGTGCTCATTGCCAACACCTCCGATATGCCCGTGGCCGCCCGGGAGGCCTCTGTGTACACCGGCATCACCATCGCGGAGTATTTCCGGGACATGGGCTATGATGTGGCGGTCATTGCCGACTCCACCTCCCGCTGGGCTGAGGCTCTGCGTGAGATGTCCGGCCGGCTGGAGGAGATGCCCGGCGAGGAGGGCTATCCCGCGTATCTGGCCTCCCGTCTGGCTCAGTTCTACGAGCGGGCCGGCAGCGTGGAGTGCATCGGCTCCGACGAGCGCCGGGGCAGCCTGACGGCGGTGGGCGCCGTGTCCCCTCCCGGCGGCGACCTGTCTGAGCCGGTTTCTCAGGCCACCATGCGAATCGTCAAGGTGTTCTGGGCGCTGGATTCCTCCCTTGCCTATAAGCGGCATTTCCCGGCCATCAACTGGCTGAATTCCTATTCTCTGTATCTTGACTCCCTGAAGCCGTGGTTCGATGAAAACCTCGGTCCCGACTTCATGCAGGACCGCACAAAGGCCATGGGTATTTTGCAGAGCGAGGCCAGCCTGAACGAGATCGTGCAGCTGGTAGGTAAGGACGCGCTGGGCGCCGCCGATCAGTTGACGCTGGAGGTGGCCCGGATGGTTCGGGAGGACTTCCTGCAGCAAAACGCCTTTATGGACGTGGACAGCTTTTCCGATTATAAGCGGCAGAAAGAGCTGCTGGCTATGATTTTAAGCTATGATTCCCTGTGCCGGGACGCTATCGCCAAGGGCGCGAATGTAACGGAGCTGTTCCAGATTCCTGCCCGTGAGCAGATCGGCCGGGCCAAGAGCGTGCCTGCCGACCAGTATGAGACGGTCTACGCGCAGCTTCGCGCCGACATGGAGCGGCAGATCGCCGACATCGCGGCCAAAGGAGGGGACGAGGAATGATTCGGGAATATAAAACAGTCGAGGAGATCAGCGGCCCCTTGATGATGGTCCGCATGGTGGAAAATGTCACCTATGACGAGTTGGTGGAGATCGAACTGCATGACGGCTCCGTCCGCCGGGGCAAGGTGCTGGAGGTCAACGGCGACGCGGCGGTGGTACAGCTTTTCGAGTCCGCTGCCGGCATCAACCTTGCGGACGCCAAGGTGCGCTTTCTGGGCCATCCCTTGCAGTTAGGCGTGTCCGCCGATATGCTGGGCCGCGTGTTCAACGGCATGGGCCAGCCCATTGACGGGGGCCCGGACATTCTCCCGGAGGAATACCGGGATATCAACGGCCTTCCCATGAACCCCGCCGCCCGGGATTATCCCAACGAGTTTATCCAGACCGGCGTTTCCACCATTGACGGTCTGAACACGCTGGTGCGGGGCCAGAAGCTCCCCATTTTCTCAGGCTCTGGCCTGCCCCATGCCAATCTGGCGGCGCAGATCGCCCGTCAGGCCAAGGTGCTGGGGGACGAGGATTCCAACTTCGCCGTGGTGTTCGCCGCCATCGGCATCACGTTTGAGGAATCTGAGTTCTTTGTCAGCGAGTTCAAGCGCACCGGCGCTATTGACCGTACCGTGCTATTCAGCAACCTTGCCAATGACCCCGCCGTGGAGCGTATCTCCACCCCCCGTATGGCCCTGACCGCCGCGGAGTATCTGGCCTTTGAAAAGGGAATGCAGGTGCTGGTCATCATGACGGATATTACCAACTACGCCGAGGCGCTCCGTGAGGTCTCCGCCGCCAAGAAGGAGGTCCCCGGTCGCCGCGGCTTCCCCGGCTACCTGTATACCGACCTGGCTACGCTCTACGAGCGGGCGGGCCGCCGGCTGGGAAATCCCGGCTCTATCACTCTCATCCCCATTTTGACCATGCCGGAGGACGATAAGACCCACCCCATCCCTGACCTGACGGGCTATATCACCGAGGGGCAGATCATTTTAAGCCGCGCTCTGTACCGGCAGGGCATTCACCCGCCGGTGGACGTGCTGCCCTCGCTGTCCCGTCTGAAGGATAAGGGCATCGGCGAGGGCAAGACCCGGGAGGACCACGCGGGCACCATGAACCAGCTCTTTGCGGCTTACGCCACCGGCAAGGACAATAAGGAGCTCATGAGCATTCTGGGCGAGGCGGCCCTGACGCCTACGGACCTGCTGTACGCCAAGTTTGCCGATGAATTTGAAAAGCGCTATGTCAATCAGGGCTATGAGGAGAACCGCTCCATTGAGGAAACGCTGAATCTGGGCTGGGAGCTTTTGAGCATCCTGCCGAAAAGCGAGCTCAAGCGCATCAAGCCGGAGCTGATCGAAAAATACTGGCCGAAAAAGGACGAGCAGAAATAAGGAGGGGTGAGCCATGGCAAATATCACGGTCAGCCCCACCCGTATGGAGCTCACCCGGCTCAAGGGCAAGCTGCGGACCGCACAGCGGGGTCACAAGCTGCTCAAGGACAAGCGGGACGAGCTGATGAAGCAATTTCTGGATACCGTCCGGGAGGTCCGTGCCCTCCGTACAGAGGTGGAGCGGGAGCTGATGACGGTGCACAGCGCCTTTACCGTGGCCTCGGCGCTGATGAGCTCCGAAGCGCTGGAGCAGGCGCTCCTCTATCCCAAGCAGAGCGTGGAGCTGACCTGCACCACCCGGAACATCATGTCCGTCAACGTGCCGGTGTATGATTTTCAGACGAAAACAAAGTCGGACGCCGACATCTATCCCTACGGCTTTGCCGCCACCTCCGGTGAGCTGGACGATGCCGTGGAGGCGCTGGGACGTGTGTTCCAGAAGCTATTGAAGCTGGCGCAGATCGAAAAATCCGCGCAGCTCATGGCGGAGGAGATCGAAAAGACCCGCCGCCGGGTGAACGCGCTGGAATACGTGATGATTCCCAACACGCAGGAGGCCATCCGTTATATCACCATGAAGCTGGATGAAAACGATCGCGCCACCACCACCCGGCTCATGAAGGTGAAGGATATGCTGCTGAAGGAGGCCATCGAGGAAAAGCGGGCCGAGAATGAGCGGGCCATCAAGGCATTCGGGGACTCCGGCGAAGCGCCGGCCAAGGCATAGGCAGCATCGGTAAAATTGCAATAGGTATCATAAAAGCAGACAGCCTTCCGCAAAACGGAAAGCTGTCTGCTTGATTTTTGATGTTTTGAGCGGTATGTCAAAAGACGCATTGGGCCGTAAAGCAGGTGCCCCGGGGTGTCAGCGCCTCTACAAGATAGCTGCTATCGGGATTTTGATAGCCCATGAGCCGCAGTTCCTCGCCCAAAAGGGCCTCATGGCTGTAATTGATATAAAACTCACGGGGAACCCGCTCCTGAAGGGCCGGGGGCAGATAGTCCCAGATAATGTCGCCGTAGTTGGCGCTGTAAAGATGGCCGTTGCCATCCAGATCGGACCAGCGGACAGTGCGCTGTCCCAGTTCTGTCAGTCCCTCGTGGGGGAGGACGATTTTTTTGGTGTCGGGGCAGTCGATGACGCGGTCACAGGTCATCAGGGGCTTTGCGGTAAAGGCGGAGGGGCGCATGATTTTGCGGGTGGCGGGGTTTACCAAAATCCAGTCGCTCTTGATGGATACGCACACCGCGCCGCTGCGGTCCGCCATTTCATAGACCCGCTGCATATGTGCGCCCTTGGCACCGTTTTCCATCGTGGTGATGTCCAGCACCTCTCCGGCCATGGGGATGCGGTGGATTCGCAGCGCCAGCCGGGAGAGCAGAAAGACCTCGCCCATTTCAAAGAGCACCTCGTGAGTCAGCCCCCGGGCGTCATAATCATAGCCGGCGTAGGCGGCAGCCTTGTTCAAAAGGCCGGAGATACGTGCCCGCTGATAGCGGTCGCAGTCGGCAAATATCAGCTCCTCCTGACGGAAATAGCCGTTTTCCAGCAGATCCTGCTTGAAATTCTCCAAAATCATTCCTCTTTTCATCCTGTCTGCATTTGAAATTAAGTATAGCAGAGAGCTGTAAAAAATACAATTGATTTTGTAACTTGCCGCTTTGGCGAATTTTGAAAAATACGCAGATTTTACCGATGTTGCCCGCGCATAGCGGCGCGTATCCGGGTCAAACTATGCTTGCGATACCCAAAAACAACACTGTAAGATTTGAAAAGGAGAAACTGTTATGTCTGCAAAGAACAACAATAAGATCAACGTTCCCGAGGCCCGCGCCGCTATGGATAAGTTCAAGATGGAAGCCGCCGCCGAGGTTGATGTGTAAAGGCCACAAAAGAAAATAACAACATACACAGCTGGAAACACTCATTTACATAAGAGCCTGCCATGAAAGCAGGCTCTTTTTTCATGCCTTTTTCCAGCGTTAAGGAGGAAAATCGACATGGCGGAGAGTATGATATATGATTATTACTACGGAGACGAAAGCAGTCAATTTTCTTTTTACCGCATCCCCCGCCAGCTTGTCACCGGGCAGCAGTTCAAAAAAATCTCCACAGACGCGAAACTGCTGTATGGCCTCCTGCTTGACCGAATGGGCCTGTCAGCGCGGAACGGTTGGTACGATGACGCTGGGCGGGTCTATATTTTTTACACGCTGGATGAGATACAAGAGGACTTAAATTGTGGTCACGAAAAGGCTGTCAAATTATTGTCCGAACTGGATACAGATAAAGGCTGCGGTCTGATCGAGCGAGTAAAGCAAGGGCAAGGCAGACCAACAAAAATCTATGTCAAACGCTTCACTACCCGCCGAGTACCTGCTGAAACCCCTGCGCCGCAGGAGACTCCCAGACTTCCGAAAATCGGAAGTCAAGAAGTCGGAAAATCAGAAGTCAAGAGTTCCGATAATCCGAAGTCAAGACTTCCGTTTTTCCGAAGTGCAGACTTCGGAAAATCAGACGGTAATTATATTGAATCTAATCAAACTGATTTTAGCTATAAAAATCAATCTATCCATCCATCGCCTTTCTCCGAGCAGCCGGGATGGATGGATAGAAGCGAGTATCTGAGAGAGATCAAAGAGAATATCGAGTACCCGTTTCTTTGTCAACAGTTCAATGCCGATGATGTAGATGAGGTCGTGGGGCTGATGGCGGATGTGATGTGTTCCACACAGTCAACGGTACGGATCGGCGGTGAGAATATCCCGCTGCCACAGGTGCAAGCCCGCTTCTACCGACTGGACTACTCGCTGATGGTCTATGTGTTTGAGTGTCTGCGCCGCAATACCACACAAGTCCGTAATATCCGCGCATACCTGCTCACCACGCTGTTCAACGCCCCGCTGACCATGAATAACTACTATCAGGCCGAAGTCCAACACGACTTCGGCCTTTGATTTTGGTTGAAAATGTGGCTCAAATTGAGACACATTTTTCGACATAAAACTTGAATATGGAGGTAAATCAATGTCCAACGAAAAGAAAAACCCGCTGATTGGTGCGTTTCGGACACCTGTTGCCGGAGCACCGCCCACTCCCGCACCGGCTGAACCGTCTAAAGGGGCCAAGGCGCCGGTCATTCCGACCCAGCCTGCCAAAGCTGCTGTTTCGCCCACCAAGCCGGACGAGGTAAAAAAGCCCGCTGTGCCTGCCAAGGATGACAAAGCGGCCAAGGATGGCAAGCCTGCCGCTGCACCGTCTGCTCCCGTTAATCCTGACGAGAGCAAGAAGCCCGCCGAGCCTGTCAAAGACGATAAAGCAGCCAAGGATGGCAAGCCCGCTGTGCCGCCGGTCACACCCAACAAATCTGACGAGGTGAAGAAGTCTGCCGAACCCGCTAAAGACGATAAGGCGGCCAAGGATGGCAAGCCCGCTGCGGCCCCGGTCACTCCCACCAAACCTGACGAAGTGAAAAAGCCCGCCGAGCCTGTCAAGAATGATAAGGCAATCAAGGACGGCAAGCCCGCCGCTGCACCGTCTGCTCCCGTTAAGCCTGACGAGAGCAAGAAGTCCGCCGAGCCTGCCAAGGATGATAAGGCGGTCAAGGACAGTAAGCCTGCTGATGCTCCCGCCGCTCCCACCAAGCCTGGCGAGGTGAAGAAGTCCGCCGAACCCGCCAAGGACGATAAGGCGGTCAAGGATGGCAAGCCCGCTGCGGCTCCGGTCGCTCCCGCCAAAGTTGACGAGGTGAAGAAACCCGCCGAACCTGCCAAGGACGATAAGGCAGCCAAGGATGGCAAGCCCGCTGCGGCTCCGCTTACTCCCGCTAAACCCGACGAGGTGAAGAAGTCCGCCGAACCCGCCAAGGACGATAAGGCGGTCAAGGCTGATAAGCCCGCTGATGTTCCCGTCGCTTCCACCAAGCCTGACGAGGTTAAAAAGCCCGATGAACCGGCCAAGGCGGCGGTGACGCAGAAATCGCCGGAACAGCCGAAGGATGCTACTACGGCTACCCGTACCGCAGATGGGCCGAAAGGCTCTGCCGTAACCAAGGTGTTTGAGGACCGGCTGGATGCCCCTGCCGAAGCTGATTTTTTCAAGCTGCCCATCCCCAATGAGGGAGAAATTTACAGTATGGCCGTTCATCCGGCATATCTGAAGGACTTTCTGGATCATCCCTTTACGGTGAACCGTGAGACGCAGGACTATAAAGACCTGTTTGAGTCCATCAAGACCTATGGTATTCGTGAACCTGTCCTCTGTCGGCCCGGTCGCAACGGTGGCCTTGAGATCATTTCCGGTCATCGCCGCCATGACATCGGCGCACAGCTGAATTACCCTATTCCTGTTCTGATCGAGCGTGTGGACGAGGATGACGCACAGATCCAATGCGTAGACGGAAACCTCCACCGTAAGGATATTCCTATCTCCGAACTGGCCCGTGCCGCACAGATGAAAATGGACGCACTGAAACGCAAGGCCGGACGCCGCTCCAAGGCGGATATTCTGGCGGGTAAGGAGCCGATGAAGCGCAGCGATGAGCAGGTGGGAGAAGATTTAGGCATGAGCCGTGCCAGCGTGCAGCGCTTAATGCGTGTCAATCAGTTGGAGGAGCCGCTGAAGAAGATGGTGGATAAAAAGGAACTGCCGCTGGATACCGCCGAGCAGATTTCCCACATGAAGCCCACCGAGCAGAAAACGCTTGCAGACGCCATCGAAAAAGAGGGCGGGAAAGTCCCCTCCAAGACGGAGGCGGTCAAGCTCAAAGAGGAAAGTCGAGCCGGTACGCTGACCACGCAGAAGATCGAAAAGTCCGTCGCGCCCACCAAGCGGGAGATCGATCCGCCGCTAAAGGTCACTTTTCAGGACGATGAACTGCGCCCCTACTTCCCAGAGAAGGGAACGACAGTTGCTACCGTCAAACGCACGATGTTTGAGGCGATGGATCTCCGCAAAAAGGCGCTGGAACGCCAGAAAATGAAGATGCAGACCGAGAAGGAACCTAAGAAGAAATCTGAGCCGGAGAGGTGACGGAGCATGACGGTTGTAATTGTTAAACCGGGGTATGCTCCGTATGAGGCGGAGATCAACGGCTTAGATGAAATGCAGGAGGTCGTAGGCGGAATGATTCAGGCCATCTACCCCTTTGAGGATAGGGCCGCAGTTGTCTGCAATGATGAGGGTATTCTTTTGGGGATGCCGTACAACCGAAGCGTTCCCGGCGGATATGGCGGTGTATTTGGCCCGTTCTTTGTGTGCGGCTTAGGTGAGGAAGATTTTTGCTCTTTGACCGCAGCGCAGATCAAAGCCTACAAGAAGGAATTTCACTGTGCTGAAATCCTGATTGGAGCAACAGGCAATACTCCCATCACGATGAAAATTCAGCCCAAAGCGGTAGGCAACTCCGGCCAAGAGAAAGGCCGGAATGACCCTCCGGGCCGGGAGTGAGCTGTCATGCAGGAATATACTTCCCCAAGCGAACGGCTGAAGGCGCTGACAGATCAATTGGAGCAGGGCGTGTCAGATATTTTTCAAAGCGGTCAATACGCAGCTTATCTTACTGCCATGTCGAAATTCCACCATTATAGCTTTGGCAATACCATGCTGATTTTCATGCAATGCCCAAATGCCACCCATGTTGCGGGTTATCACGATTGGAGAAGGAACTTTGGCCGACAGGTCAAGCGAGGCGAGCGTGGCATCACCATACTCGCCCCCTGCCCTTACCGCAGACGGGAGGAAGTGGAGGAAACGGCCCCAGACGGCTCCACAGCCACGACCATCCAACTGGTGCAGCGCGTAGGTTTTCGGACAGTCACCGTGTTCGATGTGAGCCAGACCGAGGGAAAGCCGCTGTCGGAGCTTGTCCATAAGCTGACCGGAGATGTGGCGGACTACGAGCGTATGACCGAGGCAATTTGTGCTCTCTCCCCCTATCCTATCAACATCGAAGCCTTTCCCGGCGCTGCCTATGGCTGCTGCAATTTCGTAGAGCAGCGCATTTTGGTGCAGCCGGATATGAGCCAGGTGCAGACCATCAAGACCATGATTCATGAGGTCAGTCACGCTAAACTCCATGCACCAATAGAGGACGGTGACGGTGAAACACCACCACAGCGCAAGCGGCGCTTTGTCCGGGAAATGGAGGCTGAAAGCGTGGCTTATGTAGTCTGTCAGCATTTCGGGATTGATACCGCTGATTACTCTTTCGGCTATGTGGCCGGATGGAGCCACGGAAAGAATCTATCGCAGCTGAAAGCGTCATTAGAACTGATCCGTAATACCGCCGCAGAACTGATCGACGGTATCGACCCACCGAAAGAACTGCCCCCGCCTACACAGAAAAAACAGCGAACAAAAAGGAGAAATGCCTATGAGCGCAGTTGACGCCCGGAAAGAACACTATGAGGCCGTGGAGATTTTAGGCATCCCCGGCCTTTTCACTACCCTCCGAGTAGACCGAACCACTATCCCCAAAGGCGTGTATGCCTATGATATGCAGACCAGTGAACAGGATTGGAGCCAACCTTGCCTGCTTGCCCGGCATATCACGGTGGAGCATTTCGGCACCGTCCTGACCGCAAGCCCTGTTCCCATTCCGCCCAATGGGTATCTCGATTTGTCCCCCGGTGATTTTGAAGGCCAGTTCTGCGGCGAGCGTATGACGCTGGCTGATTTTGAAGCCAAATGGCTATCCCCAGTCAAACGACCGCCCAAGAAAAAGGTGCTCCATAAAGCCGCACCCCGCCGTCCTGCACCGATTCGATGAGGTGCGTTATGGGAAAAGAAATCAGTTTGATCGCGTTTCTGGACGAAGTGGTGTCCCGGAATACGCAGCATTACAGAAAAGATTTTGAACTGGATGCTCAGAAACTGCGTGACGCACTGAACAGCCCCTATATGGATGAACGGATATTCTACTTCATGTCTCGCCCTAACGGGACATGGTGTGTGCTGGAACGGGATGTCTTTCTCCGAGACAGCGACGGGTATAAGATTTGGACACACTATGCGGATATGCCCGATGGCATCGAAGCCTATCGCGTCACCATCACTGGGCGGCACGGCACAGAGCCTATGGGCTATGTGGTAAAGCTGAATTACCGGGATCAAGTACAGCGGGTCATAAAAGTAGCTATCCCCTTTGATGATGTGGAGCTTACTTTTTACTCCGGGGAGAAGTTTCGTATGCCGATGGAGCAGTACAGAAAGCAGCGGGAAGAAATTTTCTTTGAGTATGGAGCCATTCAGAATTTTCGCTGCTGCCCTAAAAGCGAGGCGGAATTGTACCGCGTTATTTCGATGGAACATCGCTTGCAAAAGGGCTGGCAGCCCAAAACAAAAAAGGGGCCGGACACTCCGGCCAGATAGGAGGTGTTGAGCCCATGCCTGAAAAGGACAGTGAGGACAGCTTTTATTATTTGAACGCATATCAGGACGATATTACGCCCGGCCAGAAAATGACGATCCTGCATAACATTTCTTTCAACGATTGGCGGGCCGGCCCTCATATCGCCCCGCTGGTCACGCTGACGAGAGAGGAAGTCACATAGCGCAAGGAGGCCAGCATTACGCTGGAAAAAGAGCTGTACGCCCAGCTAAAAAAACTTGCGGCGGCGTGGGATGAACAGGCCGCACAGACGATGCTGCTGGAACGGGCGCTGGAATATCTGCAAACGCCAGAGGTCGAGCATACCTCCAATGAGTGGAAACAGGACAAAAACGGGATATGGGAGATCAGCAACCGCACCTATAAAATGCGATATAAAATCTCCTATGAAAAGGCCGCCGATGTTTACCTCGTCAGCTGGGGAATCATCTACAACGCACCTAAACAGCCAGACAGCAACTACCGGAATTATTGGGGAGACAGTATCTATGTCGCGCGGCAGGATAAGAAAAAATACCCCAGCATGGAGGCCGCACAGCATTATATCCAAGGCCGGTTTGACCTGTATTGTCACCTGTTCCGAGAAATCTCCCCACCAGTCCCCAATGAGTGCAGACGGATGTTCAGTATCAACGGCTATTTGGCGGCAGGGTACACGCTGGCTCCACCAGATAAGGAAGAACCCAACAAGAAGGCCGTTGATGACCTGCTGGCCTGTCTGGATGACGTGGATGCCGCAGTACCTCCAGCGGAGAAGCCGAAAGTGCATATTTCTGAAAAGAAGGCTGAACGCAAAAAGTCCGTTCCAGTAAGATAGGCGGTGTGTCATGGGATACAGCCGTTTAGAACCGGGGCGGGAGTTGGAAGTCCGCGAGTACATCAGTTTTCAACGCGGCCGCGATGGCTTTTGTGAATTGATCGAGTGCAGCGTGGATGAATTGCTGGAACGCAAAGCCGAGAGTATTGTCCGTGAAAAAGAACTATGTCAGCGTATTGATGCCGCAGTGGAAGTATGGTCAAAACAGGCACAGCAGACCCAACAGTACATGAAGGCGCTGGAATATGTCAAAACGCCGCCTACACCTCATACCTCAAACCGATGGACGGTCAATGAATATGGCAACCATGAAATGAGCAATATGGTGTACCGCTTTTCATGGCGCGAGTATGAACACACCGAATGGGATAGGATGCTGGAAAAATCTGTCCCGAAATCATGGGAACTCACATGGTCAGTTACATTCAACACGCCGCATAACCCGGACTATTCCGGCGATGGCTGGAAGATAGCCGGTCAGGACAGAAAAATTTTCCGGGATAGAGCGTCTATGGAGAAATATCTGCAAGGCCGTATTGCAGCCTACGCTGACCTGTTTGTTGAGATATGCCCACCAATCCCGACAGAGCATAAAGACCGCTTTTCCATCAACGGACAGTTGATGCAGGGCTACATGGTAGCAACTAAAGAGCCGGAACGCCCGGATCAAGGCCAAGTGGATGCCCTGTTGGACTGCTTGGACGACGCGGATATGCTGGAGGTGCCTACTCTCGCTCCTAAGAAATAGCATCCCCAAAAGGAAAACCACACGATCAAAAAGAAATATTCCCCGACACGGTAGGACAGCGGCGCTCTGCGTCGCTGTCCCAGCCAGCATGGAATTTTGACATCAAAATTCCGCTGGTTAGGGGCGTACCCCTAAAACCCCGTGCCGTCCGTCGAAATGTGTCTCAAATCGAGACGCATTATTTTTTACAAGGAGAGTGATGTCCCTGTGCAAACCGACTATTCGCCATGGGGCGAAATACAGGCTCTTGAAACGCTGTATCCCGGTATCCACCTCATCACAACACCCGGCCACGGCGGCATCATGGCGGAATGGCCCGCCTATCTTGAGCTGTCCGTCGCCGCGCGTAAATGCGGCTTTCGTGAAAACGGCTGCCTTTGGTTTGAAGAGGATTGCTGTGAGCAGGTGGTGCTTCGTGAACTGCTGAATCGTGGGATGTGGACGCTGCCGGATCGAATCAGCGACCCGGCAAAGTTTGAAGAAGGAATCAACCGAATCATCCAGCAGTATCACCCGGACTATTGGTCAGAGCGAGAAGCGGGCCGCACCGTTCCGCAAACCCGCAAAGTGCGAGAAAAAAACAATCTATCTATCCGAAAGGGGGAACAAGCCGATAAAGCCATATAAAACAATGACGCTTCGCCTGAACGCCGCGGAGTACGCGCACCTGTGCCGACAGGCAGAAGTGACCGGGCTGAAAAAGGAGCCGTTGGTACGGCAGCTCATTATGGGCGTAAATCTCCGTCCTCGTCCCCCTGACGCCTATGCCGACCTGCTTCGGGCGCTGTCCGCCATCGGGAATAACATCAACCAGTTGGCCCATCAAGCCAACGCCAGGGGCGCAGCCACCGGTGACGAGATCACGGAAGCGCTGCATCTGGTGCGGCAGGCCACACGATTGGTGCGGGAGCGGCTTTGAATGGCGTATACGAAGATCATTGTCATTCATAGCCGATTGGACAGGTGCCTGGGCTATACGCAGGACGAGGAAAAGACCTCTCTGGAAACGGTGCTGGACTACGCCATGAACAGGGATAAGACCGAGCAGGACTGCTTTGAAACTGCGCTGAACTGTGACCGGAAAACCGCCTACGCAGACATGATGGACACCAAGCGCCGCTGGGGCAAGACCAGCCGCAAACGCAAGGGCTATCATGTGATTCAGTCCTTTGCCCCCGGTGAGGTCGCGCCGGAGCAGGCCCACGCCATCGGCGTCGAATTGGCACAGCGGCTTTTGGCGGATAAATACGAAGTAGTGGTGTCCACGCATTTGAACAAGGCGCACCTACATTCACATATCGTATTCAACAGCGTGTCCTTTGTGGACGGTTCCATGTACCGTGACCGTATTTCGGACTTGCTGGGCGGCTCAGGGGTGGGTATCCGGGGCACATCGGATGCGATCTGTCTGGAGCATGGCTTGTCGATTATTGAATCCAGTGAGCCATCCGTCAGCCGTGCCGAGTGGGAGGCAGAAAAGGCGGGGAAGCCCAATTTCCGGGGGCTGGCCCGTGCGGACATAGACACCGCCATCGCCAACGCCTACACCATGCGTTCTTTTTGGGGAGAGTTGGTGAAAATGGGCTATCAAGTCAAGCGGTATCCCCAAGTAACCCATGCGGCGGTCAAGCCGCCGGGCGGTGCGCGATTTCTCCGGCTGGACAAGCTGGGGGCCGGGTACAGCGAGGCGGAGATATTCTCCCGTCTTACGGAGAGCCGCATCGGCACAGCGCCGCCAATCAGCGACCATACCCCTATCCTGCCGCAGCGGTATTTCCCCTATGGGCGGTGCTACCGTGTGAAAGGCCGTTTGCCATTAAAGGCAGGCCGCGCACGGGGCTTCCGGCTTCTGTACCTGAAATATCTTTATCTGCTGAGGAAGCCGCCATCCCGGCGCAAGACCCCAGTCTCACGGGCAGAGGCCATTAAGTTTGACCGCTACCAAGAGCAGTTCTTTTATCTTTACAAAAACCGCATCGACAGTGTGGAGCAGCTGACCATGCAGCAGGAGGCGCTGCAAGCGGAGATCGACGCTCTGACTGACCGCCGGGCCGATTTGTACCGCCTGCGCCGAAAAGCCCCGGATGATACGGCTTGTTCCGAGGAGATCGGCACGATCACCGCACGGCTGCGGGTACTGCGCCGGGAGCTGAAGCTGTGCGCCCGCATTGAAAACGATATTCCCACGGTGCGGGCACAGATGGAAATTTCAAAGGAAAGGAGCGACCATGAAAAAGCTGATAAAAGCAGACCTGAACAAAGTGCTGGAGCTGACCGCGACGTACCAACCCATTGACCGTGATAGCCTGAAGGCGGAGTTGGAGATTTTGGAGCAGAGCCGATACAACGATTATCTCTTTCTGGCCCGGAAAGACCGCTTTCGGTTGATGCCCCTGTCCGAGGTCTACACCGCTGGCAGTGATGCCAATGGGTTTCTCACTCTATTTGAGGTACAGACCTGCTGGCCGGTTCTGGCACTGACGCTTCATGTGGAGTACATGGAAAGCAGCATCCACCGTGGAAGCGTAGTTTTGATGGACTATTTTGAACTTGTCCGGGATGTGGCCCTTTTTGACAGGCTCCCTGATGCCCAGCGGGAGGGGCACATCAAGCAGCTGATAACCCGCTGTGTACGGTATGCCCCGCAGTGTACGATGGTGGATCTGATCGAATATTTGAAAACCGGGAGGTGAAAGAAAATGGACGCAAGTGGAGAAGTGGCCGACCTGATGGTAAAGGAGAGTATCCAGCTGACGGAGGAAAGCATCAAGCTGTTGGCGGCAGGCTGTAAAAACCTGACCGCCTTTTTGTATGCCTTAGCAAAGGACAACAAAAAGCTGGTAGGTAAAACCAGTATGAAGCGCCTGCTGCGGGAGGGTAAGGAACTGAAAACCTTTTGTATCAAGGCTGAGGATCTGAACGATTTCCGCAAGTATGCCAGACCCAACATCCTTTTTGCCGCGATCCGGGATACAAAGGAGGATGACGGTGTGGTGGCGCTCGTCACCAATACGGATTTTGTATCCCCGGTCAATCTGTTCATGCAGCGCCGGGGCTATCCCGCCCCCACGCAGACGCAGGAGGACGATACCGTAAAAAAAGACGCACCCCGCACTCAACAAGGGAACTCCTCACCAGAGCGCGGGAATGGCTCGACAGTATCGAGAATGAGCCAGACGACGAGGACTACTGATACGGCTGAGAAAATCAGCGATATTCCCACGGTAAAAGGCCGATTGGCTGTGTTGCAGAAAACCGCTGCGGGGATGCGGGACGGTCAGGCGAAGCAGCGTTCCCAGCCCACACAGCAGAAATCAAGATAACAGGAGGAATTTTTTGTATGGCAAATCTGGAGCAGATCGTGAGCCGTAAGGCCGAAAACGATACGAAGTGGAAAGAAGCCCAGCAGGCCGAGAGGGAAAATACTACGGCGATGCAGGACGCCGGAATCACGGAGATTACCAGCAATCCCGAAGCATACGCCCGCTATCTGGAGATGCAGGGGGACAACCCCTCTTACAGCGCCGGCAATATCGCGCTGGTGATGTTTGGGAACCCGGAGGCCACCGTGTTCGGAACCCGTGACCGCTGGAAAACGCTGAACCGTTCCGTTATGGACAGCGAGAAGAACAACGGCGTGAAAATTTTTGCCCGCTCTCCTATGGGGCGCGGTTATACGCTGGCGGATGCCTATGACATCAAGCAGACGCAGGGCCGGGATATTTCCCGGATCACCTTGCAGAATGACAGTAAGGAAATGGAGGCGGCGTTGACCACCGTTCTGAATTATGCCGTTGTGCCGGTGGTCATTGACAAGGAGCTTCCCGCGCCCGCCTTTTATGATTCGGCCAATCTGGAACTGGCAATCAACCCGGACTACCCCGACAACGAAGCCTTTGCGGCGATCACCGCCGAGGTGGCTCACAGCCGTTTCCATGCCAAAGGCGCCAATGCCAGCTATGACCGCGGCGAGTGCGAGTTGGACGCGCAGAGCATTTCCTATATCCTCTGCCGCAGATACGGAATTGAACGGCCTATGCCGGATATGTCGAACCTCGCTGCGCTCTATGAGGGCTGGGAACCGCAAGAGTGCCGACAGGCCCTCGATAATATTCAGGATACCAGCAAGCAGTTTGGACGCTCTATTGAGAAAAATCTGGAGATGGGCAAACAGCGCAGCCGTGCCCCGGTACATCGTCCTACTCGGTAAAGTCCTGACAACAGGGGGTGTCTCCCCTTTGGGGAGTATGAGCCACCGCCCACCCCTGTCAAGGCCGCACGATTGCTGGCGCAATCATGCGCGGAGTCAGCCAGTGCGCGCACTGGCTGAGCCTTGACCGGGCTGTTCGCTGGCTCATTGGGTAATCAAGGGGAGGACACCCCAAAAGCCGCTGACAGCGGCTTTTGCCATATTGGGAGCGCGGCGCGTCCAACGCAGTGCCAGCGAACCCATCAGCTGCCCCGCCGTGAGCCATCGGCGGGCGCTTTTCAAAATGTGTCTCAATTCGAGACGCATTTCTACATTATATAAATATGGAGGAACCACTATGAAACGCACAGTATCGTTGTGCATCACCGTGTTGCTCTCCTGCCTGTTGACCTGTCCGGCCTTAGCAGCGGATGCACTGCTCCTGACGCCAACGCTTTATCCCGCAGAGGTCAACGAGTATGCCAGTGGAGAAGAAATGCGGCTGGAGCGCACCTATTGCCTGTCTCCCACAGATGATCCGGCCAGCATCCCCGTCGGCGATTTTGACCGGGAGGGCTGGCACTACACGCTGTTGGATGTGACCCGGCAGGAGAACTCCAAGAGCGATGAGAAGGACTATGCCGAAACCTACACGCTGAACATGGACACAAAGGACATGGAGAAGATCATGCCCCAGCTGGCTGCGGAGCGCACCGTTACCACGGAGGACGGTTACACCGGGACTTTGGTGCTGGACACCTCCAGCATCAAGGTAGAAGCTGCGGGCTATAACACTTCCACCAAGACTGTAACGGCAACCCGAACCTACCCAAACCTGTCTGATGCGGATATATCCTTTGTCCCCAAGAGCATTACGGACAATGGCCGCACGATGGAATTGGCAGATGTGCAGTGGCAGGAGTCGGACGGTTTTTATCATGCCTCGGCTACCTACACAGGAAAGGTATCCAGCAAATATGCTACCGGCTATATTGTCACGGCGGATTATTCCGGTGAGGTAGTCCGTACCACGATGGACGATACCATTTACACCGCAATTTTCAGTGGGACGCCTATCCAGCCGGAACGCAGTGCTTTCGACTGGCGCTATCTGCTGATTCTGCCCGCTGGTGCCGGTGTGGCTGGCCTCGTTGTGCTGGGCCGTAATTGGCTGAAAAAGCGAAAGAACGAAAAGAAATGGGAGGAGTACACGAAATGAAATGGAAAACCTTGTGCCTGACGGCGGCATTGACCGCCGTGCTGGCTGCGGTGCCCGCCTATGCGCTGGATTACACGGTGGACGCCCCGGAGGACTATCTCTTTGGCAGGCCGACCAGTGTGGAAACGGTCACAGAGTACGGCGCGGACAATGTTGACCGCAGCAAGAACACGGCACTGATCCCGCCCGCCTTTGGCAGTCCCACCAGTTACCTGCCCGATACGGGTGAGCCCCTGACGCCTAACCTGACCCCCGGCGCCCACAGCGGCGGGCTGGTCAGTTCCGTCGGATCTGTTGGCGGTGTGCCCTATCCCACAGTGGATAGCGGCGGCAGCTGGAACAGCACGACGTACACTCCGGTTTCCTCTGACCTTTATTACAGCAACGGCAGTTTGGGAACGCTGAAAATCCCGGCCATCGGTCTAACCGTCAAGGTCTATGAGGGGACGGATAGCAACGCACTGAAAAAAGGAACGGGTCATTTCAGCGACTCCAGCATTTGGAATGGGAATGTGTGTATCGCTGGGCACAACCGCGGCGTCAACAATCACTTTGGACAGATCCACACGCTGACCGTAGGCGATACCATCACCTACACGACGAAGCTGGGGACACGAAGCTACACCGTTACCAGTGTGTCTAAAGTGCTGGAGACGGACACTAGCGGCACAACGGCCAGTAGTGACAACCGCCTGACCCTTTATACCTGCGTCAGAGATCAGTCGGTATATCGCTGGATGGTCTGCGCTGTGGAGCGCTAAAAACTGAATAGCGGCAGTCAAAATGCGGCTCAATTTGAGACACAATTCGACGATGTATTTCGTGGCCGTTGGATGATTTTTTGCGAGTTGTGTGAGATTATGACATAATAACGGTAGGCAGAAATGCCAATCATTCTTATGTCTGGAGGAAATGCCATGAAAAAACCATACACATCCTTTGTTGCCGGATTGCTGGTTGGCGTTGCCCTGTTCGGCGGGGCCACAGCCCATGCTGCGGGCATTATGGCAGAGCGCAGCACCCACCGCGTATTTGCCGATGGACGGGAAGTACAGATGGAAGCCTATGTCATCAACGGCAACAACTATGTGAAGCTGCGGGACATTGGCGAACAGGTCTGTTTCAATGTTTATTGGGACAGCGACAACGGCTGTGTGCAGGTGGAAAGCGGCAAGCCCTACACCGGCAAAGCGCCTGCAAAGGCAGAACCCGATAAACCGGAATCGCATCCAGAACCCACAGCCCCTACCGATGTAGACGCCATGAAACAGGACATCATTGACCGTACCAACGCACTCCGAAAGGAAAACGGCATTGCAGCCCTGACCACCAGCGACAAGCTCATGCAGGCCGCACAGGTGCGAGCCGATGAAATGGCCGCCAACACGGTCTATTCCCACACCAGACCGGATGGTCGGAATTTCAATACGGTCACGGACTGCCCGTACATGGCGGAAAACATCCATCGGATCGCCACACGTTACCTTTCCCAACATGATGTGAGCCTTGCGGAAGCGGCAGTCGATGGCTGGGCCAATTCCGAGACACATCTGCGGAATATACGCAATGAACGCCTGAACGCTATCGGTGTGGGCATTGCCAAGGGCATCAATGCTGCTGGGGAGGAAAGCTGGTACTGCGTTCAGCTCTTTCTCTATGATGGATGTGTGATCTCACAGGTAGATATACCTATTATGAACAAGTAAATATCCCTTTTCTGAAAGAGCAGGTCATGTTATACGGCCTGCTTTTCTATTATGAAAATGTGAAAGGAAATCAGTGTATGAAAACATGGAAAACACGGATCTTGTCAGCGATGTTGGCTTTTTTGACCTTGCTGACCCTGTTGCCCACCTCCGCTTTGGCAGCTTCCGGCAGCGGAACGGGCATCAAAGCAACCACAGACCCCAACCTCTGGTCTATCCGCCTGACCTCCACCGGCCAGCAATATTCCTACCGTCCGCCCACGGCAGCAGGCAAGCAACTCTACTGCATGGATCTCGGCTACTCTTATCGCTATGGGACAGCTTCTTTTCTCAACAGCTACACCTACAAAAGCGCCACCGGCGCGGACGCGGATGCCCTGTGGGAAAAGGCTGTTGCCAAGACCGGACTGGGCGAGATGGACGCCATTACCAAAGAGAATGTAAAGTGGATGATGTCCTATATCGCTGATTATACCGGCGACATCCCCGGCAGTCTGTTTATGGCCTTGCAGACCTACATCTGGGACAACCAGAGCGATAAATCCGCAGGCGGCGATACCTCCGGCGATATTGACGCCGGTGGCTTTGCCAACGCCGATACCTATGAAACCTATGTTGGCTATTACAACTGGATGCTGGCGCAGAAAGCTAAGGAGGATGCGGAACTTCAGAAACAGATCGAGGAATATACCGCGCAGGGCAAGCAGGCATCCATCGTGGAGGACGTGTCTGGCAAGTGGGCCGTTCTTGCCACTTCCGGAACCGCTGGCCGCCAGAGCTTCTTTGCCTATCACGCAGCCCGTAAGGTTGTGACGGACGATAAGCCGGAAGGCGGCGACAATCCGCCTCCTCCCGTTGCCGGTGATGGCGACATCACGTTCAAGAAGGTGATTGCCGGGACTACCCATGGTTTGGATGGCGCTGTGTTCAACATCTACCGCGACGGTCAGATCGTCGGCAGTGATGTGACCAAAAACGGTGGCATCATTGAGGTCAAGGATGTCACCAAGGGCTTGTGGACATTCGTGGAGGTGGAAGCTCCGGAGGGGTATGCCCTGGACCCCACCCCCCACAGCGTCTATGTCGATACCACCGATGGCGACAAGCAGTACACTGTTTCCGCCAGCAACAGTCCTCTGCCCAGCCTGAAAATCACCAAGGCAGACGCGCAGACCTTCGCCAAGGTCAAGGCGACCTTTCTGGTGGAGGCCCTGACCGGCAGCTACTCCACCACCGTCACCGTGGACGGCGAAAAGACACTGCCCGATCTCCAGCCCGGTGTGTACCGCGTTACCGAGCAGTCCGTGGAGGAGCCGTATATCAAGACCGGCACCCATCAGGACATCGCCCTGCTGGCCGGTGCCGGTACTGTGGAGGCCGCCTTCACCAACTATGTAAAACCCGGTTTGGAGATCCTGAAGAAAAACATTGCCACCGGGGAACCCATTGCCCATGTGACCTACAAAATTGAGCAGATCGACGGCAGCTACTCCACCACCGCAACCACGGACGGCACGGGACGTATTTTCTTGGCGAATATCCCTGTGGGCAGCTACAAGGTCACGGAGGTCAATGTTCCCTCCGATGTGATCCTCTGCGACATTCCCCAGACGATTGCCCTCGGTCCCGGCGAGACCCGCACGGTAACATTCTTCAACGCCATGAAGCCTTCTTTGAAAATCATCAAGCGGTGCGAAGTTACCAAAGACCCCATCCCCAACACCAAATTTCATATCTGGTGGGGCTCCGACAACACCACGACCGGCGCTATGAATGACCTCGGCAGCTTTTACACGGATGACCATGGCGAGATCATCTTCACGGGCGATGCCCTCAAGAGCGGCTGGTATAAAGTGACAGAGGAAGCCCCGGCATCCGGGTTCGCCCCCGCTGACGAACCGACCCAGGAATTCTATCTGGCTGGCAACGAAAACGCGGTCAAAATCTGGGAGAATCGCCCCCTCAGCGCGCTGGTGGTGTTCAAATATGATGAAAAAACCGGTGCGGCCTTACAGGGCGCGGAGTTCCAGATCCGTTACCTCGGCGGCACCTCCGGTACGGGCGGCACGGTCATCGGCACTTACACCACTTCGGAAAACGGCTCCATCATCCTCACCCGCCTGAAAGCGGGCACCTATATCGTGGAAGAAACCAAAGCCAGTCCGTTTTATTCCATCGACACGCCGCCCCAGACCGTGCTGCTGAGCGGTAAGAATCAGGATGTGGTGACGCTCCGGTTCAGCAACCAGCCTTACGGCTCCGTCCTCATCAAGAAGCTGGCGGATGATGCCAATAAAACGCCGCTGGCGGGCGCTACCTTCCTCGTCACCGACGATAAGGGTACGTTCATCGGCACCGCCAACGGTGAGTTCACCACGGACAAGTCCGGAGCCATCCAGCTCCCTAAGCTGCCTGCCGGTACGACCATCGTGGCAAAGGAAATTCGTCCCCCGGAGGGGTACGCATTGGACGGCACACCCCAGACCATTACGGTGCAGGCCGGTGAAAACGCGCCTCTGACGTTCTACGATAAGCCCCTTTGCAACCTGACCATTCTGAAGCGGGACGCGCTGACAAAGAAACCTCTGGCAAAGGCGGAGTTCATTGTGAAGGACAGTGAGGGCAAGCCCATTGGAACAGACAACGGACGGTTCGTCACCGGCTCTGACGGTACTGTGACCATTACTGCCCTGAATCCCAATGCCACCATTATTGTGTCTGAGGATAAAGCGCCCATCGGCTATATCAAGGATGAGACGCCAAAAACCATTGTGGTCAGGAGCGGTGTACCCAACAGCCTGACCTTTGACAACGAGCCTTCTACCACATTGGTGATCCACAAATATATCGAAGGAACGGAGAACGAGCCGCTTTCTGGCGTTGCCTTCAAGGTAGTAGATGGCAGCGGCGCTGCCGTTGGCCCCGATGACGGCGTGTACTACACAGACAAGGCGGGTGAGATCGTTTTGAACGGTCTGGAACCCGGCACTACCGTAGTTGCCCGTGAGATCAAATCTGTGGATGGATTCGTGTTGGACGGCACACCCCAGGACATTCTCATCAAGGCAGGGACGGTGCAAAATCTGACCTTCTGGAACAAGCGTCAGGGCGCGCTTATTATCAACAAGCTGGACGCTGTGACGAAGAAACCGCTGGAGGGTGTGACCTTCAAAATTACTATGGCGAATGGCGAGTTTATCCCCGACGAAAACGGGAAAATCAGCTCCAACGGTCTGTACTATACCGATAAAAACGGGCAGATCATTCTCAAGGGCGTCACCGGCACACTGGTGGTGACGGAGGAAAAATCTATTGATGGTTACACCATCGACGAAAATACCCGCACCCAAACCGTTGTAGTCAACCCCGACGATACGCAGTCTCTGTACTTTTATAACGCCCCCATTGGCGGCGTGGAGCTCATCAAGGTCAATGCGGCGGACAAAACTCAGCGCATCCCCAACACCACCTTCGAGATCCGCCGCGTCAGCGATGGCGGTCTGGTGACCACCGTCACCGCCGGGACGGATGGGCGCGTGTATGTGCCGCTGGCAAGCGGCAGCTACTACGCCGTGGAAACCAAGGCGGGCAAGGGCTTCCAGCTTGACAGCACACCCATTTATTTTACCGTGGAGGATGGCAAGACCACAACCAAAACTGTGGCCAACAAGGCCATCTCCGGCATCCTGATCCACAAGGTCAACGCCGTCACCGGCGAGGGTATCTACGGCGTGTCTTTCATCCTCTATGACAGTGGTAACAACCCCATCGCGCAGGAGACAAGCGATGATCGCGGTTATGTCCGGTTTGAAAACCTGACTGCTGGCCGCTACTATCTGCGTGAACTGGAAAACGAGGGCTATGTGCGCGACACACAGAAAAAGACGGTCTATGTCAAGTCTGGCGAAACCACCGAGGTCGAATGGGAAAATACACCCATCACCGGACAGATTCAGATTACAAAGCGCTCCGCGGACTACAATTCCACCAACGGCCTGAGCGCCGGTACGCTGCTGGAGGGTGCGGTATTTGAAATCACCGATAAGGCAGGAAATGTTGTTGATACCATTCGCACCAATAACCGGGGATTGGCCGTCTCTAAGCGGCTGCCCTTGTCGCGGTATTTTGTGCGAGAGGTCAAGGCACCGGAGCATTACGGTATCAGCGAAAAGGAACTGACAGTCTACCTTGAACATGAGGGTCAGATCGTCCGCATTGAGACAGAGAACAAGAGCCTTGCTACTGGCATTTCCATTACCAAGACCGGTCCCAAGGAGATTATGGCCAATCAACCGGTGCGCTATGCCTTTTCCAACATCGCTAACACATCTAATGTCAGCCTGAGCAATTTTTACTGGAGAGATACCATCCCGGCACAGGTGCGTTTGGAAAAGGTTGTAACAGGCACTTATAACTTCCCCGGCACTTACAAAATCGTCTACCGCGTCAATGGCGGTGACTATCGTACACTGGCCGATAATCTCACCACCAGCAAGAATTACACGCTGGCGGCATCCTCCGTGGCATTGGGCTTAGCGTCCAACGAGCGTGTGACGGAGATCATGTTTGTTTTTGGGCAGGCCCCTGCGGGCTTTGCGCAGGTGGAAAAACCCTATCTCTATTGTAGGGCCGTGACTGGACTGCCCGCAGGTTCATTCGTCAACGTAGCAGATGTGGGCGGCACTTATAACGGAACATGGGTGCAGGCAGTAAGCCGCTGGGTGACATCCGTATATGGAAAACCCACTGTTCCTAAGCTGCCTCGCACGGGATATTGATGCTGTCGAAATGTGTCTCAAATTGAGCCGCATTTTTGAGGCCGCTCCTGAAAAGGGGCGGCCTCTTTTTGCGTAAAGGGGGATTACATGAGACGAAATCAAAATCAGAACCCGCTGCTGTGGCTGTTGCCTGTGCCGATGCTGCTTTGGCTGGCAGCGCTGCTTGCAACAGAGTATAAGGCCGGAATGACCGTGTTTACGCTGATGGGGCGGCTTTCATGGCTGATGGAGCATCCCTTTTCTGTGCGGTGGACGCCGCATACGCCGAAATTTATGCTGTGGGTGCTGGCGGCCTATGGCTTTGCCGTGGCGCTTTATCTCTCCACCCGCGAGAACCGCAGACCGGGCGAGGAGCACGGCTCCGCAAAATGGGGCAGCACCAAGCAGCTGAACGCCAAGTACCGGGACAAAGACCCGCGCAATAACACCATCCTGACGCAGAATGTTTGCATGAGCCTGAACGGCAAAATGCACCGGCGCAATCTGCTGCAAATCGTGATTGGCGGCTCCGGTGCGGGCAAGACGAGGTTTTTTGTTAAGCCGAATCTGATGGAGGCAAATTGCAGCTTCCTTGTGACTGACCCCAAGGGGGAAACGCTCCGGGCCGTAGCGCCGCTGCTGCTCGAAAGGGGCTATGTTATCAAGGTGTTTGACCTGATCGACCCGGCCCGGTCGGACAGCTTCAATGCCTTTGCCTACATCAAGGACGATAAGGATGTGATGAAACTGGTCAGCAACTTCATAAAAAACACCACGCCTAAAGGCGCACAGCAGAACGATCCGTTTTGGGAGCGTTCCGAGATCGCGTTGGATACGGCGCTCATTTTGTACTTGATCCACGAAGCACCGCCGGAGGAGCAGAATTTTGAAATGCTCATCTACATGATTGAAAACGGCGGTGCAAAGGAGGACGATGACGATTATCAGTCCCCCTTAGACCTGCTGTTTGAGGCGCTGGAGGAGGATGACCCCAGCCATATCGCCGTGCGGGAATATAAGATCTACAAACAGGCTGCGGGCAAGACCGCGAAGAGCATCCTGATCTCCGCGGCGGTGCGGCTGTCCGCGTTCATCCTGCCGGAGATACAGAACATCACAGCAAAAGACGATATGGAATTGGACAAGATGGGCGAGCGCAAGCAGGCCGTGTTTGCCATCATCCCGGACAACGACAGCACCTTCAACTACATCGTGGGTATGCTCTACACCTGCGCCTTTCAGAGCCTTTACTATCAGGCGGACAAGGTGCATCAGGGGGCGCTGCCCGTTCCCGTGCGGATGATGATGGACGAGTTTTGCAATGTCTCTCTCCCGGATGACTTCGGCAAGCTGCAAGCTACCATGCGAAGCCGCAACATCATGTCTACCATTGTTCTGCAAAATATCTCCGCGCTAAAAGCACTGTTCAAGGATGACTGGGAAGGACTGATTGGCAACGCGGATACGCTGCTGTATTTGGGCGGAAATGAAGTCAGCACCTTCAAGTACATCTCGGAGCTGTTGGGAAAGGAAACGCTGGATACCCGGACGCGCAGTGTATCGAAGGGGCGCAATGGCTCCGGCAGTGTGAACTATCAGCAGACCGGGCGTGAACTGATGACGCCCGATGAAGTGCGGGCGCTGGACAATGACCGCTGCATCCTGTTCATCCGCGGCGAGCTGCCGGTGATGGACAGAAAATATGACATTCTGAAGCACCCCGATCTGAAGCTGACAGAGGATGGCGGAGCCGCGCCGTATGTCCACTGCCCCGGTCTGGATTACGCATTGGAGGACTTCCCGCTGTCCACGGAACGCTGGGAGTCCATTGAGATCATTGAATAACATGAGGAGGAACAACCGTGAAAAAGAAACGCATTTCGCTTAAGACTGACCGCCGGACGATCCTGGCGGGCCGCCGCTATGGGGCGCTTATCCTGACGGTGCTGGCCTGCGCCGCGCTGACCTGTCCTGCGTTGGCCGCTGATGACCCTCTGACCATCGTGGGAAATCTGTCTGACTTCGTATTTTCCATCATCAAGGCTTTGGGCGTTATCATTCTCGGCTGGGGCATCGTGCAGATGGGCATGAGCATCCAGTCTCACGACGCCAGCCAGAGGACGCAGGGCTTTCTGTGCCTCTTTGGTGGCCTGATGATCGCCTTCGCCAAGGAGATTTTGACTGCCATCGGCGCAGTGTAACGGAAAAGGGGCAGGCCGTGGAGCCTGCCCCTCTTACTTCTTTGTAGGGATGAGCAAAACGCAAGTTTTGCAAAGTCGAGTCACAATATATAGGCCGCAGTCAAGTCGGATAGCACTATTTATTGTGTGGTCTTATGAGCAAATCGGAGTTTTGCTCATCCCTAACTTCTTTGGAGAATTGAGGTGATAGAAATTGAATAACTGGATCGTTGGCACGCTGCAATCGGCCTTCGATACATGGAATGAAAAGCTGACGGAGATCTGGAGCCTTGTCACCACCACGCCGCAGGCATTCCGGGGCGGGGAGATCTGGAATACCATCGTCAGCATCAACGACGGCCTGAAAGCCTTTGGCTACGGTCTGCTGGTGCTGTTCTTTGCCATGAGCGTGTTCCGCTCTGCCGCCAGCTTTCGTGATTTGCAGCGTCCAGAGTTTGCCCTGCGGCATTTCATCCGCTTTCTGCTGGCCAAAATTGCCGTAGGCAGTGCCATGGAACTGATGACCTCTGTGTTCGCTGTCTGCGGCGGCGTGGTGCAGACCATCATGAGCAGTATCGGCGGCATGAGCGCCGCCAGCGTGACGCTGCCGCAGGAGATCATTGACGCCATTGAGGGAGTGGGCTTCTTTCAGTCTGTCCCCCTCTGGATGGTCACATTCTTGGGGAGCCTGTTCATCACAGTATTGTCATTTATTTTGATTATGACCGTCTACGGGCGTTTTTTTCGGCTGTATATGTTTACGGCTCTGGCCCCGCTGCCACTGGCCTCTTTTGCGGGGGAGGATACCTCTTTTATGGGGAAAGCCTTCCTGAAAAGCTATCTCGGTGTCTGCATGGAGGGTGCTATCGTGGTGCTGGCCTGCCTAATCTTCTCCGCCTTTGCCGCCAGCGGCGCGCCGATTGCGGATACCTCACTACCCGTTGTTACGATGAGCTGGCAGTATGTGGCGCAGACGATTTTCAATATGCTGATATTGGTTGCACTTATCAAGGGGGCGGAACGGATTGCAAAGGAGATGTTCGGGCTATAAGAAAACGGCGGGCCGAAGCCCGCCGTTTTTCAGTCCTTATATTCAGGGATGGGTACGCCGTTGCACAGCTGGAAGCCGGCGATGGTGCGCCCCTCCGCATTGGCACGGTGCAGGTCATCTTTGATCCGTCGCTCAGCCATCCGAAGCATCTGCTGTTCCTGTACCCACTCCACCACCGGGCGGAGCCAGCAGGACAGCGCCAGCAATCCGAAAAATGCCAGAACTCCGTAGAACACAAAGGGATGTGACGCCGCCCATTGGGGGTAAAGGCGGCCTACGCCCAGCCAGACCAGAATAGGCAGAAGTTGCAGTCGCAGGAGCAGGGCGAACACTAACCGGATGGCAAAGATAAACAGAACAAATGCGGCGAAAGCAAGAAGTACCTGTTGCAGGATCGTCATAGTAAAAACCTCCTATATTTGGTACTTCTATTATCTCATACCTCAAAAATTGTGTCAAAAAATCGAAAAATAAATCAATTCAGAAGAAATGCGGCTCAATTTGAGACACATTTCGACAGGAGGCAGATATATGGAAATTAAGATACCAAAAGAAGTCCGACAGCACAGCGAGACGATTTTCTTCGGCTTGTCTACCCGGCAGTTCATCTGTGCGGTACTGGCCGTAGGCGTTGCTATCGGCACCTACTTTCTGACGAAGGGAGCTATTGGCAAAGAAACCGCCAGCTGGGTGTGCATCGTGGCCGCCGCGCCGCTGGCCGCAGCTGGCTTCTTTCACTATAACGGCCTGACCTTTGAGCAGTTTGTATGGGCTGTTATCAAGTCACAGATTTTATGTGCAGGACCGAGGGTGTTCCGCTCTGAAAATCTGTACTGCAAAATTCTGAACGAGAAGGAGAAAAACATCTATGATTAAGACGCTGATTGCCGCTGACCGCAGTGAACGGGAGCGGTTCAGGATTCCCCGGAGCGTCCAGCAATCCATCCCCATCCAAAAGATCTATCGGGACGGTATCTGGCAGACCGGCGGCAAGTTCAGCCGCACCTGGCGTTTTGCGGATATTAACTATGCACTGGCCTCCCATGACGATCAACGGGATATGTTCACTTCCTACTGCGGTGTGCTGAACAGTCTGCCTACGGATGCCACCACAAAAATCACCATCAACAACAGACGGTTGAACGGCGCAGACTTTCGCCGCAGTATCCTGATGCGGGAGCGTGGGGACAGTCTGGACGGTTACCGCAGGGAGTACAACAGCGTCCTGACCGACAAGGCCGCAGAAAGTAATGACCTCATTCAAGACAAGTACATTACGGTTTCGGTGCCCCGGAGAAGCATAGAGGAGGCCCGCACCTTCTTCCACCGGGTAGACGCTGACCTTGGGAAAAATTTTGGGCGCTTGGAGAGCGCTGCAAAAGCACTGGATAATCAGGAGCGTCTGCGAATCTTCCATGATTTCTTCCGCCCCGGTGAGGAAGAGCATTTCCGCTTTGATCTCAGTGATGCCATGAAGAAAGGGCATGACTTCCGGGATTACATCTGCCCAGATGGGCTGTGCTTCAAAGCAGACCACTTCGAGATGGGCGGCAAAGTTGGCCGTGTTCTGTTTTTGCGGGACTATGCCAGCTACATCAAGGACGAGATGATTTCTAAGTTGTCTGATTTCCCGCAAAACCTCATGCTGTCCATCGACATTCTCCCTATTCCCATCGACGAGGCCATCCGGGAGGTGCAGAGCCGTATCCTCGGCATCGAAGCGGATATTGCTCGGTGGCAACAGCGCCAGAACAGCCGCAATAATTTCACGGCCAGCATCCCCTATGAGCTGGAGTAGCTGCGGGCGGAGACGAAGGAGTTTCTGGATGACCTGAGTACCCGCGACCAGCGGATGATTTTTGCCAATGTCACCATCGTACACATGGCGGACACGCTGGAGCAGCTGAACACCGACACGGAGACGCTGCAAGCGATTGGGCTGGAGCAGGCGTGTCAGTTCTCCGTTCTGCGATACCAGCAGGAGGACGGGTTGAATACGGCTCTGCCCTATGGCCTGCGCCGCATCAAGACCACCCGCACACTGACAACTGAATCTACCGCCGTTTTAATGCCGTTCCGCGTTCAGGAGATCCAGGATGCGGGCGGTATTTATTATGGCGTCAATGCCGTAAGCAAAAATCTTTTGATCTGCAACCGAAAGAAGCTGCTGAACCCACACGGCTTTGTGCTGGGCGTATCGGGCAGTGGCAAGTCCTTCAGCATGAAGGAGGCTATCACCTTTATTGCCCTCTCTACCAATGACGATATTATTATGATCGACGCCGAGCGCGAGTATGGCGAGCTGACGCGGGCACTGCAAGGGGCGGTGCTGGAAATCTCTCCATCCAGCCCGCACCACATCAATCCGCTGGATATTAACCGGGGCTATGGAGCCGGGGAGAACCCGGTGGCTATGAAGTCCGAATTGATGATGAGCATTTGCGAGCAGCAGATGGGTGTCGGTCAGCTGGGGGCGTTCCATAAATCCATCATTGACCGTTGTACCGCCAATATCTATCACGATTTCATCAAGAGCGGCGGCGAAGGCAGGATTCCGACTCTCCCGGATTGGCGCAACGAGGTCAAGCGGCAGCCGGAGCGTGAAGCACAGGAATTGGCCCTTGCATCGGAGCTGTTCGTGGAGGGCAGCTTGAATATGTTTGCCCATGAAACCAATTTTGATATTGATAACCGTATCGTCTGCTTTGACCTCTACGAGATGGGTGAACAGCTCAAGCCCACGGCGCTGAATGTGGTGCTGGAGACGATCCAGAACCGCGTGGCGGCAAATCGGCTGGCCGGAAGGTACACATGGGTATTCGTGGACGAGGTGTATTTGTTCTTCAAGTATTACTACTCCGCACAATTTCTCTACAAGTGCTGGAAACGCTTTCGCAAGTACGCCGCTGCCATGACCGCCGCCACGCAGAATATTGAGGAATGTCTGCGCTCGGAAACGGCCCGCTTGATGCTGGCCAACAGCGAGTTTTTGATCCTGCTCAATCAGGCGGCAACTGACCGGGCGGAGCTGGCGAAGCTGCTGCATATCTCGGAAACGCAGATGAGCCATGTGACAAATGTGGAGGCCGGTCACGGCCTTATGCGGATCGGCAGCTCCATCATCCCCTTCGTCAATGAGTTTCCCCGTGACGGCGCCCTTTATCGCCTGATGACCACAACGCCGGGGGACAAATGAGCATTGTCGAAATTCGTCTCAAATCGAGACACATTAAGGGGGTGTACCGGATTGCCGGAATTTAAGGAGAAGCCTAAAATGGGCCAGCCCAAGAGCAAGCGTGCCGCTATGCTTGATCCCCACCACCGGGCTATGGTGCTGAAGGAGAAGTACCGCCAGCAGTTGGCGGAGCGTCAGAAACCGGAATCAGACAGTGCGGAAACACAGGCTGTCGATGAAGTGGAGGGTGCTGCTAACTGGGCGGTGGACACGGTGCAGGATCGTGCGGCGCAGGTGCCGAGGGTAAGGCAAAAACCGCCGATAAAGGAAAAATCGTCTGCGAGTATTCCGCGTGAGCGTAAAGCAAATGAGCAAACCGCCGCTTCGCGGGAACCCCCTGCAAGATACACAGTGCCTAAAAATAAAAACTTCTTGGAGACTTCTTCCGCTGAAGAAGCAAGGCCACTGGATGAGAAGCAGCAGTTTGAAGCACGTCGCCAGTTCGTAGCGGACAAGCAGAAGAGCAAGCTGCTTTCGGAACGGCGGGCCGTTCATTCTGTGGAGGAGCCGCCTGCTTTCTGTGACGCTGAATGGGAGCCGGTTTCACCGTCAAAGACGGATACGCCGAAGTACGGCACTTTCAAAGAGAAGAAACGGTTTGCCGTGAACGATCATAGCAGAAGCAAGCCAGAAAAGTCCCTGCCTGCTCCAAAGGTTAAGCGTACATCCTTCAAGACTGCGGCAAAGCCGATATCAGCAGCACCGAAAACCGCTTCGCAGCAACAGATCCACCAGACTGCGGCACAGGCAAAAAAGACCGCCAAGACAGCGGTAGAGCTGTTCAAGCGGGCAGCTGGGATGCTCCGCCGTGCCGCCGCTGCCTTGATCTCCGCACTGGCCGGTTTCGTTGGCGGCACGGTGGTTTTGGTGGCGCTGGTGGTCATTATCATCATCGCGGCTGTGGCAAGTTCCCCCTTTGGGCTGTATTTTGCGGCAGAGCGTAACGCACCGGATACTGTGTCGGTAGCTGAGGCCGTGGCGCAGGTGAATATCGCCTACAACGCCAAGCTGGAGGAGTTGCAGGCCGGAGACTATGACAGCATCGACATTCAAGGGCAGACCCCGGACTGGCCGGAAGTGCTGGCTGTCTTTGCAGCTAAAACCGCAGGCACGGATAATGGCGTGGATGTGGCCACGCTGGATGCTGACCGGGTAGCCCGCCTGACCGCCGTATTCTGGGATATGACGAAGATCACCTCTTGGGTGGAGACGATAAACCATCCCGGAAGTGGAGACGATGATGGTTGGACGGAGTACATTTTGCATATTACCATCACGCCGAAAACAGCGGATGAAATGCGGACAATCTATGTATTTACGAAGTACCAGAATGAAGCCTTGGACGAGCTGTTAGCAGACCGGACCACGCTGGCTTCGCTGGCCTCCAGCCTGACCATCACCAATGCGGATGCAGAGGAAGTTCTTCAGAACCTCCCGGCAGACCTTTCCCCGGAGCGCCGGGCGGTCATCCAAAATGCTCTGATGCTTTACGGAAAAGTTTCGTATTTTTGGGGCGGGAAATCACTGGTGCTTGGCTGGGACAGCCGCTGGGGGCAGCTTCGTCAGGTCACAGCCGCAGGCAGCTCCACCACCGGCACCTATCGGCCTTACGGACTTGACTGCTCAGGTTTTGTCGATTGGGCCTTTTACAACGCCACGGGCGGCAGCTACATCATCGGACATGGCGGCGGCGCCACCATGCAGCACTCGTATTGCACTGATATTTCATGGTCGGATGCACAGCCCGGTGACTTGGTGTTTTACCCGGACAATTCCCATGTCGGCATTATCTGCGGCAGAAACGAGAATGGAAATCTGTTGGTGATCCACTGCGCCAGCGGCGCAAATAATGTGGTCATTACCGGCACAAGTGGTTTCATTTCCGTTGCGCGGCCGGATTACTTTTCAGATAATTGACTTTTTTCGACGGAGAAATACATTGCAAATCGAGGGGGTATCCTATATACTATGAATATAAAAAGAGCATTTTTGGCCGACAGGAGGAGATACCATGCTGAAGCTGGAAATCAAATTTAACGATGCTCAGATGCGAGCGGAGCATAAGTATGCTCCGGAGTCTATCTATGCCGCGTTGGACAAATCCTTCACCAAGTATGGTTTTCGCAGAGAAACGCTCTCTGATGGGACGATCTGCTATTACGGAAATGGGATGCCTCGTGACTACGGTACTTTTGGCCGGCTCATCACCACTCTGAAGGACAAAGAATGGTTTATGGCCTACCTTGTCAAATGGCTTTGGTACAATAGTGATGACGGTGAAAACGAAACAGACTTCACTGTGGAGGATGTTCTCTATCACTATGCCCACCGTGAGAGCGCTGCATAATGGCGAGGAAAGAAGCCAAGCGTTTTAAGGCTCTCTACTTTGATTTGCGAATCAAGGATTTGGAGGAATACTACTCCAAAACTCGGCCAAAGGGCGCTTACGAATTGATAAAAAAGTTCCTGACGAACCGGAATTTTTCCCATGAACAGTATTCCGGCTACCATTCCCGTTACAAAACAACGGATTTGGAGATATTCGATCTGATTCACGATATGAGCGATACTTTCCCGTGGCTCCAGCACTGCGTCAATCACTTTGAAGTGACCAACGTGGGGACTAACCATGATCTCATGGGGCTGTTCGTTGAAGAAGTCGAAGATCCCGTCAGTCTGTGATTGCTGTCGAAATGTGTCTCGAATTGAGACATATTATTTCAGGCTCACGCTACCGTACCCGGTGGCGTGAGTCTGATTTTATTATGGATGAATTGTCGAAATGCGTCTCAAACGGAGACGCATTTTGCAAGGATATTTCCCCTGTTGATATTCTTGTTGATGGATTTTATTGCAACTGCTTTTGCGGTATGGTACGATGAATCCAGACAGGCAACATGAACACGGCTTCTATATGTACTGGAGGAGGTGTAAACGGCCAATGGCATACGATAAAGAAAAACGATATAGCATAGAAACCATCAGCATTTATTATAAGAACGCCAATGATATGGTGATAATAGGATGCTTCAACGATCCGCATGGACCAAGAAGAGAATGTGGTCAGCCCTATGTAATTAGGGAATCTGTATCTCCCGAAAAACTTGGCTCCATTCTCAGTAATCTCTATGATAAGTGCTTGCAATTCTCGAAAGACGATTTATCCAAGCAGCCACCTCCGTTTACACAGGCTACAGGCATAAAAAGTTGGACTAAATTCGCCAAAGGACGGAAAGTAATCAATATTGAGTGGAATCATAATGGAAACGTACTCCTCGAACGATGGAAGTGGTATCCAGATGGCGGGTTTGGGCCTGATGAATTGAGTAAGCATATAGAAATGGTTGCGGCAGGTAACTTTACAACTGAGATGGGAAATGCTGTTTTTTCTTTAATTGCTCAATCATAGGAAAATCGTAATTTCAGGGGGGTATAAAGCGTATGGCTCACTTGAAACCCAAGCGGTTACTTCTTATCGGCCTAATTGTTATCATCTTTTGTGTGCTTGCGGCGATGACACCTTTGGGAGCGCGGACCGCTATGATGATCCGGTTCCAGGTTGCAGAACTGTCAGCCGACGATTCTAATGACGAATACAACATGGATTTAGGGCGCTTCTATGTGCGGAATCAGAAAACGATTCACAGCCTGAAACGGATGCTTTTCCGAACTTCATGTGAAAGAAAATCCTCGCAGGAAAGCGGTTGCACATCCGAGGCTCCAAGTTACTATTTGGGGGAACGATGCTTCGGCGTTGATGTGTTCTATGACTATCAGTTTGGGCCTGTCAGATACCTTTTTGTGTTCAAGGACTCTGATTACCGTGCTTGGCGCGCCTATATTGATTCCGTATACCATTCCGGAGGAACGGGAACTGGTATGGTGATAGACTGACCTGAATAATCAGGAGATGTAGTGTCCTTCCGTCGATATTATCTTTTTGATTAAGGAAACTTTATGAACTGGAAAAATGAAGTTTTAGGTATTATCCATGACGTTCCGCGAAAAAGAATACTGCCTAAGGAACCAAAGGAAAGAAGAAAAACCATCCGAATTTATTTGGCTGTTATGATAGCATTTATAGCGCTGTCATGGCTCATAACCTTCATTGGTCACTTGCTTGGCTGATAAAGTAAAGACGTAAGATATGGGAAAATTATCCAGTGACGTGGAGACCTCCTCCTGCGTCGGACTTCAATATTACGAAAAGGCCTGATGAATTATAAAACTATTACAAGGAGCCATTCATATCTTTACAGAACGGCCAGACTTGGCGGCAAAATCAATATGCCGGGAATTGGCGAGGAAAGATGACGTCGGTTTTGGCTGCGAGTATGTTCCGGAATCGACAGTAATTCAATACCCACACGCTGTATCATATTTTTGCCATTTAGGGTTGGCCTATGACTATATTGCACAGATATATTCCAAGAGACGCCATGCCCCTGTCCTTGTGAGCATTGTTGGTCGAATGGCCGGGTATGGAGTGACAGAATCTCAGGCTCTTAGACTGTACTGGGGATTTGATGGGGAGTGTATTTCAAGCATTGAAACGATGAGTGATGGAAACACCATTACAGTACATGAAGAAGAGCTTGATGTACTAAAAACGAAGTTTGGCAACTTGCTTCCCAACAATTCAGTCCTGTTTTCAGCTCTCGGAAAAGAACCGCCTATAGATATTTCACTGAAGCTATCAACCGAACTTGGAGTGTTTCTGGGCAGTACAGCATTGGATGACCACCTCAAGAACCTGACTCTAAAAAAGCAGTTTGAACACGGTAAACTATATATTAACAACGATTAAACGCTTTTCAGAGTTATGAACGAAGCAGCCGTACATACCGCACGGAACGGGCAATATAGAACAGAAAACCATGCAATCATTGAAAATACAGACACTGTCGAAATGAGTCTCAATTCGAGACTCATTTCGTCTATATGCGTTCACCGTAGATTTTGAAGCGTCTTTCTGATTTTCAAAACAGTATGACCATTAAAGAGCTTAGAAAGAAATAATTCCATGCAAGAAAGCCAGGGCGGATAAAATACGCCCTGGCTTCTCATTATTATGTGTATATTTTGATTATTCATTTGCCAGCAAGGACAATACTTCCTGTAGGGCTTCTTCTGATAGAACCGCGCTAACCCCGCTGATGCCAAAAATCTGTCCCGATTGCGAGTTCATATGGTATGATTGTCCATCTACGATAAAAACGAGATCAACAGGAAAACTTGCATCTTCAATGTCATATTTTTGTGTCTTAATTATCTGTGAAATACTTGTTGAAGCAGCTTCATCAAGTACCACCGTCTTAACTACATCTTGTCCGTCAGGTGTCATTTCACCAAGATATTTAACATAAACTGTGCCTTTTACCCAGTTTGTCTGATTCAAGCTATTGTCGGTAAGCCAGTCTGAAAGAAGAATTTTTATTTGTGGTATGCTGTCATATAAAGAAAGGTACTCATCGGCAATTTTGGCATTCCCAGAATCATATTGTACATCAGATGCCAATACCAAACGAAATGTATGCGTGGCCGTTGTGGCAATCGTATACCCTGGTTGAGCATAGGAAAAATCCATCGGGAATTGTCCATCAATACATTCAACCCAAAATAGAGAGCCCTTTAAATTCGTTCCGTTATCAGTTTCTTCCTCTCTCGCTGCAAGGCTATATACTTCGATATCACCATCATCGAAAATATCATAGCCGTATTTTCCAGCCCATTCGTCAGGTAATATCAGCGAAATTCCAAAATCACTAATATCAATGCTCTCTTGGCTTTTTTCAACATAGATTTTCTCAGCAAAGGCCAATGCGCCTACGCTAAAGCTGCAAACCATTAGGGCGATAACGGCAGCAATCGTTGCAAGCTGCCGGATACTTCTTCTCCGGTGTCCCCGTCTATAATTTGGCATCTGTTCAGCTTGCCGGATCAGTTTATCGTTCACATTTCCGATTCTGTCAGAAAACTGCCTTTCATTCATAGGTCAACACCCTCGCTTTCTAAATAGCTTCGCAACTTTTTCCGTATGTTGAACAGCATAGATTTAATTTTACTCTGGCTATACCCTGTGCATCTGCAAATCTCCTCAATCGAATCAAAATACCAGTATCGGCATAAAAAAATGTTGCGCTTTTCTTCCCCTATCTGACAAAGGAATGTGTCGATAAGCTGCTCGATGCGCCGATTTTCTGCTTCACTTTCAACATACTCCTTGCCAGAAACACAGTCACCAAGTTCTTCAAATGAACAAATCGCCTCTGGCTTTCGCTTTTCTGCGGAGAGGTATTCATACTTTTTCAGGGCAAGATTTCTGGTAATTCTACTTGCGAATACGGAAAACGGTGACGGCCTTTCTTTGGGAATGGCATTCCATAAGCCTAAATATGTATCGTTCACACATTCCTCGCTGTCCTCATGGTTTAGTAGGATATTGCTGGCAATGCGAAAAAAGAGCTTTCCGTATTTTGAGGAGGTTTCTGTAATGGCATCCTCGTTCCTCTCCCAATATAGCCCAATGATTTTTTCATCTTCCATAGGCGTCCTCCGCTGCGGCACGATGTTCTAAAATTGCTTTCACTATATAACTACGGATACCCCAGATTTGGTTGCAGATATTATACCATGAACATAAAAAAAATCTATTGTTCGACAGCTGCACAACAAGGAGGGAACATCTTTCGAGATGTTCCCCCCTCTTTTATAGCGGCAGTCCATACCGCACGGAACGGGCAATATGGCACAGAGAACCATGTAACCATTGAAAATACAGATATTGTCGAAATGAGTCTCGATTTGAGACTCATTTCGTCTATATGCCCTCCCCGCAGATTTTGAATTGTTGGAGATTCGCGGCGCTTCATGCTATACTGATGGTCACCGGAAACCGCTCAAAAATTTTTTTATTTTTTTTGAAAATCGTGTAAGAAATGGCGCGGCTCGTGCGTCTATATAGCAGAAACCCCAAAAAGCTACATAAAAAAGGTGGTGGAGCTGATGCTGGCGATCCTTTTAGCCGCATTGGAAAGCGAAGCAGACAAGCAGAAATTCACGGACATTTACGAGCAGTATCACCCGCAGATGGAGCAGACGGCGCTCCGCATTTTGAAGAACCAGCATGACGCCGAGGACGCCGTGCAGAACGCATTTATGCAGATCATCCGGCATTTTGAAAAAATTGATGAAATTCCCTGCGAGAAATTGCCCTTCTGGATCGTCTGTATTGTGAAGAACGAAGCAGTCACGATTCTGCGGAAAAATCAGCGGACGGTGCAGTTGGAGAATTGGGACAGCTTTGCGGCTGATGCGGAAAGTGTGACGGACTATCTGGGACTGGTGCAGCTCTTTTCCAGGCTACCGGAGACCTACCGGGCGGTGCTGGAAATGCGGCTGCTGCTGGGGTACACCGGAAAAGAAATCGCCCGACACCTTGCGCTGTCAGAGTCGGCGGTCAACACCCGGATATTCCGTGGACGCGCGCTGCTTCGGGAAATCGCGGAAAAGGAGGCGTTTTACGCATGACAGATCAGGAATTGGATACCTTGATGCGGCGAGTTCTGTTGGATTCTTTGAAACTTGACGCGGAAAGCGCGGCCAGCGGTGAACTGGCCTTTGAACCGACGCCCCGGTATCAGCGGCAGATGGCGGCGATGGTGAAGGACCCGCTGAAATGGGAACGCAGGCGGGCACGGCCACTGTGGAAGAATGTAGCGCAAAAGGCCGCTGTGATCCTGCTGGTGTTTTCGCTCAGCCTGGGGAGCCTCATGGCAGTCAGCCCCACGGTCCGGGCCGCAGTGGTACGCTGGGTTACGGAATGGTATGAGACACATATTGTTTATAGGTATTCGGGAGAACAAATCACTGGCGAAATGCCGCAGTATGAGATTACCGATCTGCCGGATGGGTATGTCGAAGATTCGGAGCAAAATATTAGTGAAGACGATTTTGTGTGTAAGGTCTATTACAACGAAGAAAGTGATAGATCGATATATTTTGATTATGCCTATATGCAACAGGGAACCGCGTGGACCTATGTGACTGAGGATGCTGAAAACATTGCAGTTACAGTGAATGGCTTGGAGGGAGAAATGTTTTTGACTGATGACTGGGAAAACTCACGAAATACCATTACGTGGTTTGACCCGCAAACCAATATCCAGTTTTCTCTCAATGCAAACGTTGACCAGGATGACATTTTGCACATAGCTGAAAGCGTTTCTTTGGTAAAAACGGAAAAATAAAGAAATCTGCAAAAACGTGTAAGAAAGCCCCTGTCACCTGCGTCTTGAAAGTAGAGAGCCAGAACCTATATGAACTCGCAATCGGGACAGATTTTTGGCATCAGCAGTGTTAGTGCGGTTCTGTCAGAAGAAAACCTACAAGAAGTATTGTCCTTGCTGACAAATGAGTAATCAAAATAAGCACATATTACCGTAATTCTAACGATGCAAAAAGAAAACTGTTTTTCTACTTTGAGATTGCTTACTATTTCTGGAAGCTACTATTAACAACTGATATCGGAACGAAAGTAATGTCCTTTGAAGAACTTTCTGTGGAAGTAGTTGACTCTATGTCCATTCCGAGCATGACTCGAGCAACCAGTCGAATCGAGTGGAACATTTCTCCTGATACGGTTATGAAAGCAGATACAGCATACTCTTTGGAGGCAGACGAGATTGTTACAATAAATTGCACATATTCACCAAGAACAGCCAATCTTGACTTTGGATTTATCACTCAAGATGATACATTCCATTTTAACCAACTGAATTATGCATGCAGTGAAAGGAGCGTATTTTCATAAAAAAGTTTTTATCCATGACCATGACGCTTATTATGTTGATGGCCCTTGCTGTTCCTGCGTTTGCCGTTAACAAAGAATCAGATTCGAACTCGGAAGCAGAAGTGCAGGAAGAGATTTTGGAGAGCGCGAGCGAATTTGCATATTTAGATGCAGATAAGGCTACTCCGGAACTAAAGGAAAAAATTCTGGAAGCACG
>NZ_JARFXX010000006.1:0-182884 GCF_029218125.1 Neopoerus faecalis
CAAGGTGTGGAAGCGCAGTAATGTGTGGAGCTGACTTGTACTAATAGCCCGAGGGCTTGACCTACGAATGAAGCAGGCAAGGCCTGAAACATGGAAGAAGTTGCATTGTTCGGTTTTGAGGGTACATATAATCGCGAGCGGTTTATGTAATCTCAGTGCTTTTGGAAAGAAAGCGGCAGGAGAAGGCTGATTTAAAGTTTTCTTTGCGTATTTTTTCCAAAAGAAAGTGCGCGCCTTTAGCTCAGTTGGTAGAGCAACTGACTCTTAATCAGTGGGTCCCCGGTTCGAGTCCGTGAAGGCGCACCATGGCCCGTTGGTCAAGTGGTTAAGACAGCGGCCTCTCACGCCGTTAACATCGGTTCGAATCCGGTACGGGTCACCAGTTCAAAATAGCCTCTTAGGCACACATCCCGCTCTGCGAGCGTGATGAGATGCCGGACGAGCCTGTTTTTCGCCTATCGCACTGCAAATGCTGCGCTGGTTAGCAGCGCGAGCAGGACGGGAGAACGCTTCCTTTTCTGTCTCGAAACGCTGACGATGGTTTCTCGGCGGAGTTACGAGAGTTAAAAAGCTCTTGACAAAAGGCGCGAAGGACAATATAATATAGTTTGTTTTCGGGCAGTGCCCGATGACATAGAGTTGGTGCTGATTAGGATGAGGGTCCACCCGTTCCCATTCCGAACACGGTAGTTAAGCTCATTTCTGTCGACAATACTTGGCTGGCAACGGCCCGGAAAGATAGATAGTGCCAACACATTTCCCCGCAGAGTTTTCGCTCTGCGGGGAGTTTTTTTATTTCCGGCTATTCACAGTTCCGCCCGACGTTTTAGCGCAATAACACGGCGTGTCTGTCACTTGCTGCCGCTCGGGACTCATTTTCTCTTTTCGTGCTTTGGCCGATTTTCTTCGGTCCAGTTTCTCGGGTTGGTATCGTCGGGAGCAAGGCCGGCGAGGATGGTTTCATAGTGAGCAACCTTCTCGTCCATATATTTTACGGTAGTTTTTGCCTCAGACCCACGCATGTGGGGGACTTAAATTTGGGATGGTTGGGAGTGCTTTGACATTAGATTACTTGATAAGAAAGTTACGAATACAATTATAAAGCAGCTGTTTGATGTCAAATAGGAATGTTTGTGTCACAGCGATAGTTTACTCCTTTGCAGACTGTGGACAAGTAGTGCGAGAAAAGTAGTATGACATTTGAAGCAAATTTATATTTTATGTAAACTTGTAAAATGGTCTGGAAATTTCAAGCAGAATATGCTATCATCATAGAGCATCTATAAAATCCAAAAGGAGGCTATTGCGGATGTCATTTCTACACGCAGTACTGCTGGGCTTGATTCAGGGCGTGGCAGAATTTCTTCCGATTTCCAGCTCCGGCCATCTGGCAATCGCGGAGCAGTTGTTAGGCGTGGAAGGCGCTTCGGAATTTCCGGGCTTTTTTGATGTGCTGCTGCATCTTGGCACCTTGGCGGCGGTGTTTGTCGCCTATTGGCCGGAGATCAGGGACATGATCGTGGAATTTTTCCGTGGAATCGATGATTTGGCTCATGGAACAACACCTACGCCGGTACCGCCGGCCAGACGCATGATTCTGCTGGTGATCTTAGGTACATTACCGTTGTTTGTGATTTTGCCGGTCAAGGACTGGATCGAGGGCCTGAGCAGCAATCTCTATGTTGTGGGGGCCGCGCTGTTGATTACGGGCTGTCTGTTGTTTATATCTGACCGGGTTCGCAAGGGGCGTAAAAATGAGCGGAGCGCACGGTTGTCCGATGCATTGATCGTCGGCGCCGCGCAGGCGTTGGCTACCTGCCCGGGGCTGTCCCGCTCCGGTACAACCATTGCTGCCGGATGTTTTCTGGGATTTGACCGCAAATTTGCGGTGCGCTATTCGTTTATCCTGTCGATTCCAGCAGTCTTGGGCGCAAATATTTTGAGCCTGAAGGATGCTCTGGGCGGTGAAATTGTCTGGGGGGATGTACCGGCCTACATTGTCGGCGTTTTAGTGGCAGCCGTGGTGGGCTATGCCTGTATCCGGCTTTTGAAAATGATTGCTGACAAGGGAAAATTCGGAGCGTTCGCCTACTATTGCTGGGTGGTTGGTATTCTGACCATCATTCTGACAGCGGTAAAGCACTGATTATCGAAATATTTTTACGGAGGGTTTGATTGTGGCTTCCACATCACAAAAGAAAACAACAGGAAAAAAGAGCGGTACGTCTGGAAGCCGGACTGCCGCCCGCAAGCCGCAGCCCCGGCCTATCCGCCGGGAGGTGGGCGGCGTGGTGTGCCTGATACTGGCGCTGTGTGTGTTCGTTAGCTATTTTGGCATCAGTGCCATTTTTATTGACGCTTTGGCTATGCTGGCTAAAGGTCTGATCGGCTATGGATATTGGGTCCTTGGCCCGGCCTTGGTCTTGACGGCGTTTATACTCCTTTTCCATCATGGCCGGCCGGTGACGCTGCGGGTCATCAGTGCCATGCTGCTGCCGGTGCTGCTGGGCAGCCTCGTTCATATGCTGCGGGTGAAAGAGGCCTATGCCTCGTCTATCGGGATTATCCCGGCACTCTGGAAGGACGGAATTGCCCTGCAATGCGGCGGCGTTCTGTCCGGCGTACTGGCGCAGGGATTTGTAGCGGTATTTTCTAAAATCGCCTCGATCATTATTTTCACAGTCCTGCTGGTGGTGCTGACCATGGTGGCTCTGCGGCTCACCGTGGGAGCGCTGATTGAAAAGCACCGAGAGCGTCCGCGCTATGAGGTGGAGCCGGAGGAGCCTATCCAGACGGGCAAGCGTACACGAAAGCCGGAACCGGCTATTCCGGCAGAAAGCAGCCGTGCCAGAATCGATATTCCTGTGGATGACCCGGTGGACGCTCCGGCACCCAAACCGGAGAAGACGGGTTTTACCGGCTTTTTCCGGCACAGGTCTGAACAGCAGAAGACACCGGCGCAGATTGTGGCGGCGCAAAAGGCTGCCGCAGAGGAGTCGGAGCCCTATGAGGATGGCGACCCCTTTGCCGTGAAAGCACCGGCAGCGCCGGTGATGCCGCCGAAGCCCATTCAGGCCAGGGAGGAACCGGCACCGCGACCCGCCATTCCCACTATGGAGCCGGTGGTGCTCTCCCAGCCGGAGGAGCCTGCGGCGGCTGCACAGCCGATGACTGCATCGCCTGCAGCTTCAGCTTCCGTCAGCGCTCCGGCTGCGGCGGTACAGGAGCCGCTGTCCAAAAAGGCGGCGGCACAGGCCGTAGCAGCGGAGACTGCCGCCGTGACCGCGGAGATTGCGGAGAATATGACCGGGAGCGAAACGGAGTACCGCTATCCGCCGGTGAGCCTGCTGCGGGAAAATCAAGGAGAAAACCACATTGCGGCAGGAGCGGAACTGCGGAACAATTCCCGCCGGCTGGCGGAGACTTTGTCCAGCTTCGGCGTGGACGCCAAGGCGGGCGATGTGATTCACGGCCCCTCGGTCACGCGGTATGAGTTCACGCTGGATCAGGGTGTGAAGCTCTCCAAAATCACAAACTTGCAGGACGATATCGCGCTGGCGCTGGGAGCCAGCGGCGTGCGTATCGCCGCTGTGCCGAATAAGATTTCCGTTGTTGGCATCGAGGTCCCCAACAGGACCGTGACGCCGGTGCTGATTCGGGATGTTATTGAGTCCCGGGACTTCATGGAGCACCCCTCCAAAACGGCCTTTGCGCTGGGCCGGGACATCGGCGGACGGAATATCATCGGCAACATCGAAAAGCTGCCCCATGTGCTCATTGCCGGTACCACGGGCTCCGGTAAATCCGTGTGCACCAACTCCCTGATTATCAGCCTGCTGTATAAATCCACTCCAGACGAGGTGCGCTTTATTATGGTGGACCCGAAAATGGTGGAGCTTGCGCCGTACAACGGAATCCCGCATCTGCTCATCCCGGTGGTGACAGACCCGAAAAAAGCGGCGGGCGCCTTGCAGTGGGCTGTGTTTGAAATGATGAAGCGTTACAAGACGTTTTCGGAAAACGGCGTGAAGAAGCTGGAGGAATACAACAAGGTCGCCGCTACCCGGGACGATTTGGAGAAGCTGCCCAGCGTAGTGGTGGTCATTGATGAGCTGGCGGATTTGATGCTGGTGGCGGCCAAGGAGGTTGAAGAGTCCATCTGCCGTGTGGCGCAGATGGGCCGTGCCGCCGGTGTGCATCTGGTCATTGCCACCCAGCGTCCCTCTGCGGACGTGATCACCGGTTTGATGAAGGCCAATATCCCCAGCCGAATTGCCTTTGCGGTGGCGTCTTCACTGGAGTCCCGTATCATTCTGGATACCACCGGCGCGGAAAAGCTGGTGGGTAAGGGCGATATGCTCTACGCACCCTTGGGCGAGGGAAAGCCCACCCGCGTACAGGGCTGCTTCATCTCCCCGGAGGAGATCGAGGCGGTGGTGGCCTATGTGAAGGAAAGCGGTGAGGCCAACTATTCGCAGGAGGTCATCGCCCAGATCGAGCAGTCCGTGCAGGAAAAGGACAATAAAGGAACCAAGGGTGCCGGCAGCGCCGCTGATGCGGAGGACAGCGACGAGGACGAACTGCTGCCCGCCGCAGTGGATGTGGTGCTGGAAACGGGACAGGCGTCGGTCTCCATGCTGCAGCGGCGGCTAAAGCTGGGCTATTCCCGGGCCGCCCGTCTGGTAGACCAGATGGAGGACCGGGGCATCGTCGGCCCCTTTGAGGGCTCCAAGCCCCGGCAGCTCCTTATTACCCGGGCACAGTGGGACGAAATGCGTCTGGGCGGTGCCCCTGCGGGCACTGAGGAGACTCCGCCCTTCGATACGGAGGAATAAGGAAATTTAAATGGCGAAGCGAACAGCTCCGCCATTTATTTCAGTAATAAACGAAAAAACGCGGATTTTTGCACAGAAAGCAGTTGACAAAAGCAAGCCGCACCGATATAATAATAAAGCCGCTTTGAATGGGTCTGTAAGTGCGCTTTGCGCGCCGCCCCCGACAGCGAGCCCGTAAATGAAGGAGTTGAAACAAATGAACGCAATTATCGTAACTGGCGGTAAGCAGTACAAGGTGTCCGAGGGCGATGTGATCTATATCGAGAAGCTGGACAACGAGGCTGGCGACACCGTGAAGTTCGAGCAGGTTCTGGCCATCATTGATGGCGAGAAGGCCACGTTCGGCACCCCCGTTGTGGAGGGCGCTTCCGTGGAGGCCAAGATCGTGAAGAACGGCAAGGGCAAGAAGGTTCGTATCTTCAAGTACAATCCCAAGAAGGGTTATCGCAAGCGTCAGGGCCATCGTCAGCCTTATACCAAGGTTGAGATCGGCAAGATCTCTGTCTGAGCATGACCACCGTAACCTTCCGCAGTCAGGGCAGCCGGGTGATCGGATTTGATGTCCAGGGTCACAGCGGCTATGCCGATGCCGGAGCGGACATTGTCTGCGCGGCCATTACCAGCGCAGTGCGTCTGGTGGAGACCACAGTCAATGACGTTTTGGGTTTGGCGGCAAGTATAAAGGTTTTGGAAAGCGATGCGGCCATTTCTCTCCGTCTGCCGGGAAGCCTCGGTCAAACGGCGGAGTCCACCTGTCAGGCGCTTTTGGCGGGAATGATGGTTTATTTCGCACAGCTCCATGACGAGTATCCTGAAAACATTGAAGTTCTGGAGGATGAATAAGTCCTCCCGGAAATCTTAAAGAAAGGATGGTCCTTTATCATGATGATGATCGGTTTGCAGTTCTTCGCCCATAAGAAGGGCGGCGGCTCCACCAAGAACGGTCGTGACTCCAACTCCAAGCGTCTGGGCGCCAAGCGTGCAGATGGCCAGTTCGTCAAGGCCGGCAATATTCTGGTCCGTCAGCGCGGCACCAAGATCCATCCCGGCACCAACGTGGGCATCGGCACGGACGATACCCTGTTTGCCAAGGTGGACGGTACTCTGCGCTTTGAGCGGCTGGGCAAGGATCGGAAGCAGGCTTCCGTCTACGTTGCCGAGTAAGCACAACGGCTGAAAAGAATAAGCATCAATGTAGCACAGCTTTCGTTTACGGAGTTGTGCTGCATTTTTATGCGGCCGCAGTCCTGATTGCTCAGGACACCGGACAGGCGGCCTTTATGAAAATTAAATGGAAACGCACCTTGACATTTGGCAAAAGATACTTTATACTATATTAGCTATCCGGGTGTAGCGCAGTTGGTAGCGCGCATGGTTCGGGTCCATGAGGCCGTGGGTTCGACTCCCGCCACTCGGACCAAATAATGATAATCCGAACTACATGATCCAAGTGGGTAGTGTGTTCGGATTTATCATTTCTATTGAAAATGTTTTATAAATGCGAGGGTAGGAGAAGTCCTACCCTTGTCTTTTTATTCAAAGCAGTTTATACTTACCATACAAGATGATTAGGATGTATTCCGTAACAAAGGAGGCAAATATGCGCCGAAACAGACTTTCTATACTGAAAAGCGCAGTTCAACTTTCCATATTATATGTTCCGTTTCTTTCTCTGTTCGATTTTATGGGAGCGGTGTGTCCATTTGCAAATATATATGTTCAGGCTATTGTCAGCGCATTACTTTGCTTTTGTGTCCTATTTAGCGACAGCACAAAAACTGCATTGAAAAAATGGGGCTGTTCAATTCCGTTTACTTTGATTTTCTGGTTTGTCCTCGCCGCAACGAATTTTGATGTCCGGCTGACCAACAAATTGTTTCCAGGATATGGATGCCTTTCGGCGGGGGCGGGATTTGCGTCTATGGTCGAGTTCGGATTTTTCACGATTGCACAGGGAATCGCCAACCTACTGGCTATTGTTTGCAGCACCCCGTTAAGCGACAGCAAACTTCAAAAGCTGTGGCCTATCGTACAGAATGTAATTCTTCCAATAATATGTATAATTATCATTTTTATTGTATTGTATCTTGAACTTACAATGCCGACGTGGAAGGAGATATATTACTCCGTCTATGGTTAATATAGCAAAAGGCGGGAGCGTCTGGATGCTCCCGCCTTTATTCTGTGACCATTCTGTGAATTTTTCAAAACCGGGGCCGCAGACCTCAAGGCAGACTATACAGCTTTCACCGAAAATGCTATAATATCTCGAAATAGACGATTTACCTATCGGAAAGGAGAATGAAGGTTGCAGGAGCTATTTTCCACCGGAATACAATGGCTGGCGGCAAATCCCATGTTTACCGGCTGGTATACGGCTATTGCGCGGCTGCTGTTTCCGATATTGTCGGTCCTGATTTTGGCCCGTGCCATCCGCTCTCTGCTGCGAGTGCCCCACACGCCGGAGGTGTGGGCGCAGCTGAGCCTGCCGAACGGCAGCGGCGTGCCGCTGACCCATTGGGAGAACATCATTGGCCGGAGTCGTGCGGCGGATGTGGTGCTGAACTATCCCAGCATCTCCCGGCAGCACGCAACTCTGTGCCGGGGGGATGACGGGGCGTGGACGCTGTATGACCTTGGCTCCAAGGGCGGCACAGCGGTAAACGGCACGCCTGTTACGGACAAGGCACCGGTGAAGCTGGGAGACACCATCACCTTCGGCGGTGTGCCGCTGGTCTTCCTGCCGCAGACGGTAGGGGAGCAGGAGGCGCTGGAAAAGCAGCGGCAGGCAGAGAGGCCCGCCGCTATCTGGCCATCCTTTGTGTGGCTGACGGTCTTTCAGGTATTAACCGCCGTTCAGGTGACGCTGGCGGCGGAAGAAAATGCTACCGTGCTTCTGCCGCTGAGCTTTCTGGCGCTGTGCGCCGTGATGTGGCTTTACGCGGCGGCACTGCGGCTGGGGCATTGCGTGGGCTTTGAGCTGGAGACCATCGCGTTCTATCTCTCCACGTTGTCATTGGCTGTAACGGCCTCCAGCGCGCCGGGAAGCCTGCCGAAGCAGCTGCTGGCCATTTTGCTGGGCGTGTGCCTGTTTTTAGCGCTGGGGCTGGTGCTGCGTAATTTGGAGCGGGTGAAAAAGCTCCGCTGGCTTATGGGCGCAGGGGCTGTGGGCCTGCTGGGCATCACACTGGTTCTCGGTCACGCCAAATTCGGCGCGACCAACTGGATCTCGCTGGGAGGAGCGTCCTTTCAGCCCTCGGAGCTCGCCAAGCTCTGCTACATTTTTGCCGGCTCCGCCACGCTGGAGCGGCTGTTCCGCCGCAGAAATCTGGCACTGTTCATAGTGCTGACCGGCGTGTGCATCGGTCTTTTGGGGCTGATGAGCGATTTCGGCACGGCGGCCATCTTCTTTGTGACGTTTCTGGTCATCGCCTACCTCCGCTCCGGGGACGCCGCCACGCTGGCGCTGATCTGCGGCGGTGCGGCGTTTGGCGCGGGAATCATTGTGAAGTTCAAGCCTTACATTCTCAGCCGCTTCGCGGTATGGGGCCATGCGTGGGAAGCGGCGTCAACCAGCGGCTATCAGCAGACCCGTACCATGTCGGCGGTGGCCTCCGGCGGATTGCTGGGGATGGGTGCGGGTGAGGGATGGCTCCACCGCATCCCTGCCGGGGATACAGACCTTGTGTTCGGAATGCTCTGTGAGGAATGGGGGCTGATTATTGCGTTACTGGCTGTGGGTTGCATCCTGACGCTGGCGTGGTTCGCGGTGCGAGCGTCGCGGGTGGGACGCTCCAGCTTTTACTGCATTGCGGCCTGCGCGGCAGGCTCGCTGCTGGTGTTCCAGACCTGCCTGAACGTGTTCGGCTCGGTAGATATTCTGCCGCTGACCGGCGTGACGTTCCCGTTTGTGTCCAACGGCGGCTCCGCCATGCTGTCGGCATGGGGGCTTTTGGCTTATCTGAAGGCCATGGACACCCGGCCCAATGCCAGCTTTGCCATTGACCGCAGCGCGGAGCGGCGGCTCCGGGAGGAAACGGCGGTCCGGCTGGCGCCAGCGGAGGACTTTACAAAGGAGGATGGTCATGCGGAAAATTGAAAAGCGGACCGTGATCTGCATGGCGTTGGCTATTTTGCTGGCGGCGGGAATGGCGGTGTTCCTTATCAAATATTTTGCCGAGGGCGGAAAGTGGGCCTCCTCTGCCTTTAACCGTCACCTCTACGATTCCAATGGAATCCTGATTTCCGGCAGAGTGCTGGACCGGGATGGGGATGTACTCAGCGATGTGGAGGGCGGCAAGCGCACCTACTATGATAACGTAACGGTCCGCAAGGCAACGCTGCACGCGGTGGGGGACCTGTACGGCAAGATCGGCACCGGGGCTCTGAACGCCTTTGCGGACAAGCTGACAGGCTTTGACCTTATCAACGGAGCCTTCGGCGCGGAGCAGGGGAGCGACCTGTACCTGACCATTGACGGGCGCTATAATTATGAGGCGTATCAGGCGCTGAACGGCCATGCCGGAACGGTGGCGGTCTATGACTATAAGACCGGTGAGATTCTGTGCATGGTATCGGCCCCCAGCTATGATCCCCTGAATATTCCAAGTGACCTTGAGACGAATGACCGCTATCAGGGCGCGTATGTCAACCGCTTTTTGTCCTCGGCCATTGTGCCGGGCTCTGTATTCAAGACCGTGACGCTGACCGCAGCGCTGGAACAGCTCCCGGGCGCCATGAGCCGGACATGGACCTGCACCGGCAGCGTCCAGATAGGCGAGGAGACCATCACCTGCTCCGGCGTGCACGGAGAGCAGACATTGGAGGAGGCGTTCGCCCATTCCTGCAATGTGGCCTTCGCGCAGATCGCGGAGGAGCTGGGCGCGGATACGCTGAAAAAATATACGGAGCAGGCGGGGCTGACGGACTCTTACTCCGTGGACGGTCTGCCAACGGCCAAGAGCACCTTCGAATGGGAGAATCTGACCGACGGAGAGCTGGGCTGGGCCGGTGTGGGCCAGTACCGCGATCAGGTGAATCCCTGTGCGCTGATGGTGTGGATGGGCGCCATCGCCAACGGCGGCAAGGCGGCGCAGCCGTATCTTATTCAGAAAACAGAATCCGCGCTGGGAATCCTCTCCCTGCCCCGTATGACCCGCCATACAGGGCGGCTGATCAGCAAAAAAACAGCGGAGACGGTGGCAGAGTTGATGGCCAACAATGTGGAGGTCACCTACGGCACAAAGCGCTTTCCCAATATGCAGCTCTGCGCCAAATCCGGCACGGCGGAGGTGGGGGGAGACAAAAAGCCCCATGCGTGGTTTGCCGGTTTTTTGCAGGACGAGGAGCACCCTTATGCCTTTGTGGTGCTGGTGGAAAACGGCGGCGGCGGAAATGCCGTGGCCGGAACGGTGGCGGGCAAGGTGCTGGGCATCATTGTGAACGGATATTAAGAGAATACGGAAAGGAAACAGAGAGACTATGAAAAAAAGCATTTGGCTGAAGCCGGGAAAGCAGCTCAACAGCGGCGCTATCGTGGGGGGCATCGGATTTGCGCTTTACCTTGTGCTGTCCGCGCTGGAGTGGAGAACGGCGGCGCTGATCGTGGCTATTGGCTTTGGTATCGAGGCGGCATACACCTTTTTCTCCGCCGTGGACTGCCGGGAAAAGGACAAGGACTCTGTAAGCTATAATATTCTTTGGGGCACCGGTGCGGTGATGATTTTGCTGCTGGTGCCGGCGGTGCTGACGATTCTGAGGTGAGGGCCTGCGCCGGAGATGACCGGCAGTGCCGCAGAATCCGCCGTGACGCGGCAGGCAGAGGCGGCAAAGCCTGAAAAGCTGGGGGCGACGGAGCGCTTGGAGGTAATTTCAGCTCCGGGCATTGATGAATTGGGCCAGGCACCGGAGGTGTCAAAAAGTGCGCCGCCCACCGAAAAGGTCCAGTTTTCTGTATGGAATGAAGAAAAGACCGCTTTGCTGACGGAAACAGAGGACGGCTCCGCCGCCCTCTGTGCACTGCCGGGGGAAAATCTGGATGGCGGCGTGCTGTTGCGCTGGGACGATACACTGGTAAAATTCCCGTGGCGGTATGCTACAAATTACCGCGCTGAGCTGAAACTGTGGCTGCGGGACATGGATGGAGACAGAACGAAAGAACTGGTGGTAAGCTGCCAGATAGGCGGCGGTACCGGCGTCAACTACGAGGAGCTTCATGTGGTAAAAAAGACAGAAAATGGGAATCTGAGCGCCTATGCGGTGCCGCAGGAGCTCTGGACCTCCCTTGCCTCCGCGCTGAAGCTGGTGGAAAATGACGGGCGGCTTTATGCTGTGCTTGGACAGGAGCTGGTGGACCTATCCTTTATTACGGAAAAGCTGGAGGAGGACAATGTGCTGGAAAGGCTGGGATGCGGAGATTGGGTTCGTTTTGCCGCATCGGCGTGGTCGGATACAGGCATTGAAGTAGAGGCCGGCGTCTGGATGGCGGGGGAGTTGCTTCCGGTTTTGGCCTGCTATGTAGGAAATGTCCGGGGCCACATCACCTTCCGGGACGGTGAATTTTCTTTAGATGACCTTCATTTGGACGTATGGGAGTAAGTAAATATAGGGCGTGTCGGTTTTTGCGGATGGGATATTCCTGTCCGCACTATTTTTTTTGTAAATTCTCTCTTGACAAATACCCTATGGGGGTATATAGTAGCAACCGAAATAGGAACAGGAAATTTGGAAAACCTAAAAGCAACAGACAAAAAAGGAGGCCCCCTATGCGGGAAGAAGTTTATGATATCTCCGGGATGCACTGCGCGGCGTGTAGCGCATCCGTGGAGCGGGTCACCCGGAAGCTGCCGGGCGTAGAGCGCAGCGATGTGAATCTGGTAGCAGAGCGGATGACCATTGTTTATGACGAAAATCAGGTGATGCCGGAGCAGATCATTGCCAAGGTGGAAAAGGCGGGCTTCGGGGCCAAGCTCCATCAGGAAAAGCAGGAAGCGGCTCCGGTCCAGACCGGCGAGGACCCGGAGGAGCTGGAGCTGCGGCGGAAAAAGCGGGAGCTGATCGTCTCCGCCATTTTCTCGGCGCTGCTGCTGTATGTGTCCATGGGACAGATGCTCCCCTTCGGTCTGCCCAGCCTGCCGCTGCCGGATTTGTTTTCCATGCACACGCACCCCATGAACTTTGCGGTTTTACAGCTGCTGCTGGCTATCCCGGTGCTGTACTGCGGACGGAATTTCTTTATCAACGGCTTCAAGGCGCTGTTCCACGGCAATCCCAACATGGACTCGCTGGTGGCCATCGGCTCCGCCTGCTCGTTCATTTACAGCGTGGTCATGACGTTCCTTATCACTGATGATGTTCACGGCCATGTCCACAATCTCTATTATGAATCCTCCGCCGTGGTGCTGACGCTGGTGTCACTGGGCAAGTTCATGGAAAGCCGCAATATGCGGAAAACCAAGAGCGCTATCACGGCTCTCATGCGGCTGGCACCGGACACCGCCCTTCTGGCGGACAGCGGCAAGGAGGTCCCCACCGCGTCTGTGAAGGCCGGGGATGTGCTGCTGGTAAAGCCCGGTGCCCGAATTCCGCTGGACGGTGTGGTGACGAAGGGGGAGAGCAGCGTCAACGAGGCCATGCTCACCGGTGAGAGCCTGCCTGTGGAAAAGACGGAGGGCAGCGAGGTCATCGGCGGCAGCGTAAATGAAAACGGCGTGCTGTATGTAAAGGTCACCCGGGTGGGCGCGGACACCACGCTTTCTCGAATCATCCGCTTTGTGGAGGACGCGCAGGGCAAAAAGGCCCCCATTTCCCGAACGGCTGACAAGGTCGCGGGCATTTTCGTTCCCACGGTGATTTGTCTTGCGGCGTTGGCGGCTATCGGCTGGGCCATTGCCGGTAAGGATTTCGCCTTTGTTCTGCGGGTATTCACCTCCGTGCTGGTCATTGCCTGCCCCTGTGCGCTGGGACTGGCGACTCCTACCGCTATCATGGTGGGAACCGGCCTTGGCGCGAAGCACGGTATTCTGATTCGCTCCGGCGAGATATTGGAGGTCACGCACTCCGTTGATACCGTGGTGCTGGATAAGACCGGCACCGTGACAAAGGGTGAGCCTGCCGTAACGGAGCTTTGCCCCGTGGGCGGCACGGAGGAGGGACTGCTGACCATCGCGGCGGCGGTGGAGTCTGTGTCTCAGCACCCGCTGGCAACCGCTATCGTCAAGGCTGCCGCCGACAAGGGGCTGGATACCGACCACAAGCCGGAAACGTTTGAAAATCTGTCCGGCCGGGGTATTCGGGCGGTGCTGTCCGGGCAGACGGTGCTGGCAGGCAACCGCCGGCTCATGGAGGAGAACGGAATTGAAATCTCTGCACTGACAGATAAGGCCGAGACACTGGCGGGACAGGGCGAAACGCCCATGTACTTCGCGGCGGACGGTGCGTTGCTGGGCCTGATTTCCGTTGCGGACCCCGTGAAGGAGACCAGCGCCGCCGCCATTGCCCGGATGAAGCAGCAGGGAATCCGGGTAGTGATGCTCACCGGCGACAGCCGCGCCGCCGCAGAGCATATCGGTGCGCTGGTGGGCGTGGATGAGGTCATCCCGGAGGTGCTGCCGGAGGAAAAGGCCATTCATGTGCAAAAGCTGGAGGAGCAGGGCCGCAAGGTCATGATGGTGGGCGACGGTATCAACGATGCCCCGGCGCTGACCGCCGCCACGGTGGGCTGCGCCATCGGCAGCGGCAGTGATATTGCCATTGAGTCCGCCGATATTGTGCTGATGCGTTCCGATTTGGAGGATGTGCCCCGGGCACTGCGGCTGTCCGCCCTGACGCTGCGGGACATCAAGCAGAATCTGTTCTGGGCATTCTGCTACAATACCATCGGTATCCCCATCGCCGCCGGACTGCTGTATGCTCTGGGCGGGCCGCTGCTCTCCCCTATGTTCGCGGGAGCCGCTATGTCCCTGAGCTCCGTGTGCGTGGTGGGTAACGCCCTGCGGCTGGGTACGGCGAAGCTGTAAGGAGGAATGGACATGGCAGAGGAAAAAAAGGCTTGCTGCTGCTCCGGCAGGCGGAAGGTTCGGGAACGGACAGAGGAGGAGGCCCTTTTGCAGCGGCTCAGCCGCATTGAAGGGCAGGTGCGGGGCGTGCGCGGTATGGTGGAAAATTCCGCCTACTGCACGGACATTCTGACCCAGGTCTCCGCCATCCAATCGGCTCTCAACGCCTTCAACCGTGAGCTGCTGGCACGGCATATCCGCACCTGCGTGGTGACAGATATTGAAAAGGGCGATCTGACGGTGGTGGATGATCTGGTGGCCACCATCCAGAAGCTGATGAAATAAAACCATATTTTTAGGAGGAAATGAAGATGACAACGATTAAGGTACCCGACATGATGTGCGAAAACTGCGTCAAGCGTATCACCAATGCGCTGACCGCCGCAGAGCTGAAGTTTCAGGTGAGCCTCGCGGACAAGAATGTGACCATTGACGGGTGTGAGAACTGCGTCAAGACCGCAGTCAGCGAGCTGGAGGACTTGGGCTTCACCCCGGAGGTTCAGGCGTAAGGCGTAAATAGGAGACAGCCCCGGTGTCCAACAGGACGCCGGGGCTTTTTCATGTAAAAACGGTTACAATCTGTAATTTTTGAAAATGAAATTGGAAAAATATGGAAAATAAAATCTGCGGATTTTTCAGAAATGTGGGTGTTGAAAATCGACAGGAACCGCAAAACTTGACAAAAGTGGGGCGTTGAGGTATACTATGACTTGTTTTTGGATAGATTACAAAAGTAACAATTTAGAAACGGCGCTTCGGCGCCGGTTCGGGAGGTTATTGATTTGAGACATTTACACACCCATAGGGCGGCATGGCTGGGCCGCTGCCTGACATGGATGCTGCTCTTGTCTGCGGTATTGGCGGGCGGCACCGGCTGGGCGCGGGCACTGTATCTCTACAGTGACAGCAATGCCTCGGCTGCGGCGCTGGATGAGAGTCATCCGGGCATCAATTCCGTGCTTTTGAATCTGGAAACCGGCAAGAGCGGCGAGAACGCCATGCTGACCGCCGGAACGCTGGTAACAGTGCGCCGGGGCGGCGAGACCATCACCGCTACCGCGCAGGCAGAGACTGTGGAGCAGTTCTTGTCCCGTATGGACATCATCCCCGGTCCGCTGGAAATGGTGGGTATCGAGTTAATGGAGGGCAGTGTGGCGCTGACCATCTCCGACCACCTGACGGTTTACGAGCGGGTCACGGAGCAGGCGGAGCACGGAACGGTGTACCGCTCTACGCCGGATCTTCCCAAGGGACAGGAGCGGGTGGCCCGAAAGGGCGTGGACGGACAGCATGCCGCCATCTACGAGCAAACGTGGGTCAGCGGCCAGCTGGTCACCAGCCAGTATGTGGAGGAGATCACCTCTACCAGCGTGGATGAAATCGTGGAGCAGGGTACCGCTGTTACCTCCGTGGACGCGGATGATAAGGTGGTCAACGTTACCACGAATGCCGACGGTTCCGGCTATCTGACCTTTGCCTCCGGCGGCACCATGAAGTTCAGCAAGGCGGTGCAGGTCACGGCCACGGCCTATACGGCGGGCTATGACGGTGTGGACCACACCACGGCCACCGGCACATTTGTGCACAAGGGCGTAGCCGCTGTGGATAAGCGGGTGTTCCCTCTCGGCTCTGATCTGTACGTTATGGCAAAGGGTATGGAATACGGCCTGACAAAAGCGGAGGATACCGGCATGAAGGGCCAGAAGATCGACCTATATCTGGAGAGCTATCAGCAGTGTATCCAGTTCGGACGCCGCTCCGCCACAGTTTATCTGTTGGAGAATAGCTGAAAATCGAAAATAAAAACCGCGTCTCGCTGAAAAAGCGGGACGCGGTTTTTTACGTTTTATAAATTGGAAAGGGCATCGGCCAGAGCGGCAAAGTCCGTCAGCGTCAGTGCCTCGCCCCGAACGGCGGGGGGCAGGCCGCAGGCGGCGATAGCCTCGGCAATGGCGCTTTTTTCGCTTCCGGGCAGCGCTGCTGCCAGCGAGTTGGACAGCGTTTTCCGTCGCAGCAGGAAGGCACCCTTGATGACCTTGAAGAAAAACGCCTCGTCTCGCACCGTCACGGCAGGGCTTTCCCGGCGGACGCACCGCAGTACGGCGGAGGTCACCTTGGGGGAGGGGAGAAATTTTTCCCGGGGAACATCAAAAAGATAGCTGACGTCCATGTAATATTGCAGAAACAGGGAGAAGGCGCCGCCATCGGCGCTGCCTTGGGGCGCCGCCAGCCGTTGGGCGACCTCCTTTTGAATCAGGACGGTGACGCTCTCAATGGCAGGGGTCTCAATAAATTTTGTCAGCACCGGCGTGGTGATGTTATAGGGGAGATTGGCGCAGACAATGGGATGCAGTCCTTGGAACCTCTCGGCAATCAGTACGTTCAGGTCCAGTTTCATCACATCGCCGGGGACAATCTCCACATTGGGATATTCCGCCAGCGTCTCCGCCAAAATCGGCAGTAAAGAGCGGTCCAGCTCCACAGAGACCACCCTCCCGGCCCGCTTTGCCAGCTCCGAGGTCAGCGGACCGATGCCGGGACCGATCTCCAGCACACCGCAGGCAATATCCGCCTGTGAGGCTGCGGCAATGTCATAGGGGATCTGCGGGTCGATCAGGAAATTCTGCCCCATGGATTTTGAAAAATGGAAGCCGTGACGCTCCAGCAGCGCACGGATTGTAGCTTCATCGCAAAGGTTCATGGCCGTACCGCCTTTTTGAAAATAGATTGAGGACAGTATACCTGATTTTCCGCCAAAAGGCAACAGCAGAGGCTGTGGAGGTTTACTGAAACTGCTTTTATTTGAGTGGTTTCTGCTTGATAGGGGGATAGGGGCGGGGATCGGCGGTTCGCCCGGCCAGATAATCCATGCTTGTTTCCAGCGCGTCCGCAATGCGGCGGCACTGTTCAAAGGTCATGTTTCGTTTGCCGGTTTCGATTTTGGAGTAGTCGCTCTGGTCAATGCCGGTCAGCATTTGCATTTTGACCTGAGAATATCCCTTCTCTTTGCGGAGCTGTTTCATTTGTGTCATTTTTTATCACCCTGCGAAAATTATGCCCTGCTGACCTATTTAAAATAGGGTAAAATAGACCTATAATGATAAGGGGGTGAACTAAATGAGAAACGATTTGGATTATAAGGAAGCGTATTTAACAATGATGCGGGCATCGGAGCAGGCGATTCGAGGATTGGAAATCTTACAGCAGGGAACGGCTAAAATTATGCTGAGTCTGATTCAAGCGCAGCAAAAAGCAGAGGAGCTGCTGCTGGAACAGGATGAAGCACCAGCGCCCTCGGATGAAGATTAAATAGATACGGCGGTCCGTATGGACGAGGCGCTGCTGGCTCTGCTGGAAAAGAAGGAGTTTGCCTATATCACGATTCGGGAGCTGTGTGCGGCGGCGGGGGTCAACCGTTCCACCTTTTATCTCCATTATCAAAATATAACGGAGCTGCTGGAGGAAAGCATCGCCTATATGAACCGGCAGTTTTACGAGTGCTTTCCGCCGAAGCATGAGGATGCGGTGAAGGTGCATTTCCTTTCACCCGCTTATCTGGAGCCGTACCTGACCTATGTAAAGGAGCACCGGCGGCTGTTTCGGACCGCCCTGCGGCAGTCCGCCGTGCTGTGCTCCGAGGAGCAGTTCCGCTTTCTGTTTCAGGAGGTGTTTTCGCCGTATATGGCGCGGCTTGGCATCCCGGAGCGGGAGCGGCCCTACATGATACAGTTTTATCTGCACGGAATTTTGGCCATTGTAGAGCTGTGGCTGGAGCAGGACTGCCGGGAGCCGGTGGACGATATCATAGAGATGATTTTGCGGTATACGCACACCGGGGAAGCCACATAGAAACGCCGGCCCGGAGTATTCCGGGCCGGCGCTGCGGTCACTTGCGGTCGTTTTTTTGGTTCTTCTGCTCACTAGGCTCCTTCTGAGCATTCTTCTGATTGCTCTCACGGTTTTTCTCCTGCATGGAAGGTACCTCCTTTCCCGGTCTGCGTACAGGGATAGTGTTGCCGCCGGAACGGAAAATATGTGCAGCGGACACAAAAAATCTTAAATTTTCTATTGACACTGCCGTGCGGCTCTGGTATACTATCTACGCAAAACAAAGAAGGCTGAATGCATCCGCCTCACCTCCAGCAAAAGCGCAAAGAGGTCAACAGTGTTGTTATCAGACTGCCAAGGGGCAGTTTGCTGTCACGCGGATGCCGAAGCGGTGTCCGCGTTTTGTGATTTTAGAAGGAGGTGCTTCGACCATAGCTAAGCAAGTGCATGAACTGAATGAGGACATTCTCGACAAGGAGATCCGCCTCATCGGCGCCGAGGGCCAGCAGCTGGGCATCATGAGCTCTCAGGAGGCTCTGAAGATCGCGGATGAGCAGGGATTGGACCTTGTGAAAATCTCTCCGCAGGCTGTGCCCCCTGTCTGCAAGCTCATGAATTACGGCAAGTTCCGCTTTGAGCAGAGCAAGAAGGAAAAGGAAGCCCGCAAAAATCAGCACGTGGTGGAGATCAAGGAGATTCGGATGTCCCCGGGCATTGATGTGGGAGACTTCAACACGAAGCTCAAGAACGCCCAGAAGTTCATTGCCGATGGAAACCGCGTGAAGGTCTCTGTCCGCTTCCGCGGCCGTGAGATGGCACACACGGACATCGGCCGGGATCTGCTGAACCAGTTTGCTGAGCAGTGCGCCGAGGTGGCCGTTCTGGATAAGACCCCCAAGCTGGAGGGCCGCATGATGTCCATTTTCCTTTCCCCCAAGACTGGCAAGTAAATCGTAATATTCAATACACGGAAGGAGCAACCACAATGCCGAAGCTGAAAACTCACAGTGGCGCCAAGAAGCGCTTCAATCTCACCAAGACCGGCAAGGTCAAGCGCGCCAAGGCTTTCAAGAGCCACATCCTCACGAAGAAGGACACCAAGCGCACTCGTCGCCTGCGGGCCGGCGGTTATGCCGATGCGACCAATATGGACGCAGTCCGCAAGATGATTCCTTACAAGTAAGTAACGAGACGTTTGAAATAGGAGGCTACAACAGATGGCAAGAGTTAAGGGCGCGATGATGACGCGCAAAAGAAGAAATAAAGTTCTGAAGCTGGCGAAGGGCTATTGGGGTTCCAAGTCCAAGCACTTCAAGATGGCCAATCAGGCTGTTATGAAGTCCCTGACCTATGCTTACACCGGCCGTAAGCTGAAGAAGCGTGACTTCCGCAGCCTGTGGATCACCCGTATTTCCGCTGCCTGCAAGATGAACGGCATGAACTACTCCAGCTTCATGCACGGCCTGAAGGTTGCCGGTATCGAGATCAACCGTAAGATGCTCTCTGAGATGGCTATCTCCAACCCCGCTGCATTCACTCAGCTGATCGAGATCGCCAAGAAGGCTTAATTACACAGTTCTTCAAACAAAAACCTCTTCGGGAAATCGAAGAGGTTTTTTGCGTGTTGAAAAATAGAGGAGAGGGCTGTCTTTACAGAAAACAGTAAAAGGACGCGCCCATCGGCGCGTCCTTCGAGACTGTCGATAAAGTGGTAAATCCTCTGCAACGGTAAGGAAGGGTGTGCGCGGGAAACCCAAGAAGGGTGTCCTGCGCCATTGAAATCCTTAGTTTTCAGAACTTTTATGAAGTTCTGAAAACTTGTTCAGCGGGGAGAAAAGACTTTTTCGACACGCTGAAAGGACGCGCCCATCGGCGCGTCCTTCCATTCTTATTCCGCAGATGCTTCCTCGGCGGGTTCTGCTTCTTCCGGAACTTCTAGTTCTTCCCAGTCTACCATAGTGCCGACACAGCGGTTGATGGGCTGGCCCTGCTCGTAGAATTTGGCCTCGTAGTCCGTCATGACTCCCACCGGGCCGTTTTCATGGAGATTTCGGGTGACCTCGGAAAGCTCGAAGCCGAATTTTGGCAATTCCTCCACGGAAAACTCAAATAAGGGCTGGTTGTCGGTTTTGAAGTGGATTTGCCCGCCCATTTTCAATACCTGACGGTACAACTTCAGGAAGTTGCCGTGGGTCAGGCGGCGCTTGGCGTGGCGATTGCTGGGCCACGGGTCGGAGAAGTTCAAATAGATGCGGTCTACCTCGCCGGGAGCGAAGAACTGGGGAAGCTGATCGGCGTTGGCGTCCACAAAAAACACGTTGGTCAGTCCGGCGTTGACGCACCGCTCCATGGCCACCACCATGGCGTCCGGCACCAGCTCCACAGCGATGAACAGCACATCCGGCTCTGCCTGCGCGGTCCCCAGCGTGAAGCGGCCCTTGCCGCAGCCCAGCTCCAGCCGCAGCTCCCGGGCTTGGGGCATCAGCTCCCGCCAATGGCCCCGGCGGTCATAGGGGTCCCGAATCAACTGGGCGGCACAGCGCTCCATGCGGGGAATCAGGTTTTTTTTCTTTCGCATTCTCATATCAAAGGGCCTCCGGCAGTCAAATTTTCAGTGAAAGAATTATAGCATAAAAACCGAAAGCTGTAAACGGGAGCAGAATGTTAATGAATTAACGTTAATTATTTAACGGATTTGTAAAAAAATTAACGATGCCTTTGTGTGAAGTGCAGAAAATTGTGAAATATGCAAAAGAACCCTTGCGAAATCACAGGTTTGACCATATAATAGCAGTCAGATGAAGTGACATCCGCCGGGGCGTTCGGCCCGGTGACCCGTTCCATTTAATTTTGAAATTACAGGAGGAACCTAAAATGAAAGTTGCGATTTTCGGCGCCGGTACCATGGGCAGCGGCATTGCTCAGGTTTTCGCTGCGAAGGGCCATACCGCTTTGATGTATGCAAGCTCTGTGGCTTCCGCCCAGAAGCATAAGGATAAGCTGGCCGCCTCTCTTGCCAAGCGCGTTGCCAAGGGCAAGATGACTCAGGAGGCTGTGGACGCTCTGCTGGCCAACATTCTGATTGAGGAGAAGTCCGCCTGCGCTGACGCCGACCTCGTGATCGAGTGCGTGAAGGAGGATATGGCGACTAAGAAGGAACTGCTGAACGAGCTGGATACGCTCTGCAAGCCCGAGACTGTTTTCGCCTCCAACACCTCCTCTCTGTCCATCACCGAGATGGGCCACGGCCTGAGCCACCCCGTCATCGGTATGCATTTCTTCAATCCCGTTCCCAGCATGAAGCTGGTGGAGATCATCCGCGGCGCCAATACCACGCAGGAGACCTTCGACTTTGTCTATAAGCTGTCTCAGGAGATCGGCAAGGACCCCGTTGAGGTTGCTGAGGCTCCCGGTTTTGTTGTCAACAAGATTCTCATCCCCATGATCAATGAGGCTATTGGTCTGGTGGAGACCGGTGTTGCTTCTGTGGAGGACATCGATAAGGCTATGCAGTTGGGCGCCAACCATCCCATGGGCCCCTTGGCTCTGGGCGATTTCATCGGTCTGGATGTGTGCCTTGCCATCATGGACACCCTCTATACCGAGACCGGCGATCCCAAGTACCGCGCCGCTCTGCTGCTGAAGAAGATGGTTCGCGGAGGCCTGCTGGGCAAAAAGTCCGGCAAGGGCTTCTACGATTACAGCAAGTAAGTACATCGTTTTATGAGCTTTGCCGGGAGGGCAGGCGGTACGCCTGTCCTCCCGGTTTTTGTCAGAAGGGCGAAAAGGCACCGTAGTGACCAGCAGGTACGTTTAGCCGACCTTCCTTAAAAAGGCAATCGGGCCGAAAAAAGGGAATATTTCGGCGAATAAATTCCGATATGTGACTATATCACTGAAAATAGTCTGTTCTTTGGGGAAAATCGACAAATGCCGCAGTGCTTTTCTGTCAGAATTTATAATTGCAATTTGCTAAAAAAATAACTATAATCAACCTGTAAAAAAGCTGAGCACCCCGCTTGTTTGCGTATCCTACCGACGAAGCGTTATGTTCGCTTTTTTCTTTTCTATTATTTCGTGCTCGTGCACGAAAATGAAAATCCGCAGTTTGACGGCACCTCTTGCAGAATGCTGCGTAAATAGAAAGACCGGGAGGATGCCGTGTGACAACGATCGAGATCATAGCGAAAAAGGCCGGCGTATCCCGGGGAACGGTGGACCGTGTCCTGCATGACCGCGGACAGGTGAAGCCGGAAACCGCAGAGCGGGTCCGGGCGGTGATGGAGGAGATGGACTTCCAGCCGAATGCGCTGGGACGGGCCTTTTACCTCTCCCGCAGGAAAAACAAGATCGGCATTCTGGTGGCGTTCCGTGAGCCGGACTTCCAGCAGCAGATCGCATCGGGCATTGAGGACGGCATTGTCTACGCACGGCAGCACGGAATTGAGATCGTGACGGAGATCGCGCCGCCGGATGATGACCGAGGCTACCTTGCGGCGCTGGAGCGACTGCTGAGCAGCGACATACAGGGCCTTGCCCTCCGGGGAAACGGCTCCGAGGCAGCTTATGATATTCTGCGGTCCCTGCCGGAAAACCATATCCCCATTGTAGCCTACAATCAGGATGTTCCAAAGAATCTGCGAAGCTGCTTTGTGGGGCAGGACTCCTACCGCAGCGGCGCCTGCGCCGCTTATCTCATGCGGCAAATCGCACCGGCCGGAGGCAGAATCCTCATCGTGGGCGTGGATTGGCTGCATTACTCCAGCGAGGACCGTATCCGGGGGTTTGCGGACCGGCTCCGCGATTGCATGGAGGTCTCCGATGTGATGTACGGCAAGGGCAGCCATGAGCTGGCCTACCGGCTGACACGGGACAAGCTCCGGGAGCTTCCAGACCTGACGGGAGTATTCGTCAGCGGTGCGGGACTCAGCGGCGCCGCGCAGGCGGTAGAGGACACGGACCTGACTGGGAAGGTCAAGGTTGTGGGCTATGACCTGACGGAGTCCAACACGAGGTTTTTGGAAAAGGGGACCGTTCAGTTTTTAATCGATCAGGGGCCATATGCACAGGGTTATCGCTCTGTTCAGCTATTGACGGACGCGGTCTTTCAGGATAAGCCGGTGGAAATGGAGCTGTATGATACCGGTATTTTGATAAGGTGCCCCTATAATTGCTGAGACTTTCCGGTAAGATCCGCCCGCGGGCGCGGTGCGAATTGAATAAAATTGCTTTTGAGACCTACGCATGACGAATGCAGTTGAAAGGAGAAAAAAGAATTTATGAAAAAAGTAATCCGCAGCACCAATGATCTGCTTCTGGCAATTTTGATGGCCGGTGTGTCCATCTTCCTGCTCAGCAGTGACAAGATCATCACGGGTGTGGAGAACGGACTGGGCGGCTTCTGGGCGCAGGCAAGCTCCTACATCACCCTGCTGGCCGGTATCCTGCTGGGCCTTTCCGTCCTTCAGCTGATCTATGCTATCAACTTCAAGGGTGTTGGTGAGCATACCGGGCTGCACATTCCCATTTCCAAGGAGATTGTTATTACCGCCGTGGCACTGGTACTGTACGCCCTGCTGCTGCCGGTTCTGACATTTTTCCCCTGCACGCTGGTTCTGAACATCGTCCTGTGCGGCACGTTCGCTTTGAAGGAAAATCAGGGCAACGAGGAGCTCAAGGGCAAGCTGCCGAAAAAGCAGGTCCTCAGCATCGTGATCTACTCCGTGGCACTGACCGTCTGCCTGTGGCTGCTGTTCACGCAGGTTCTGAAGTGTGTCCTTCCCTGATTGGGATTTGGAACAATAGATCGTAAACTCAATATTATAAAAAGGAGAAAATGTACATGAAAAAGGCTATGTCCCTTGCTCTTGCAGCTCTGATGCTGATGGGCACCCTGACCGGCTGCGGCAGCTCCAATTCCAACAGCTCCGACGCCAACAACACCAATACCGACAGCAACGCGGCTGAGACCACGCAGTTGGACTATCCCAAGAAGGATATCCAGATCATCATCCCCTACGCTCCCGGCGGCGGCTCCGATAACCTCGTCCGCGGCATGATGCAGTATCTGGATCTGGGCGCTACCACCGTTGCCATCAACGTGGATGGTGCTTCCGGCTACATCGGCGCTCTGCAGGGCTACAACAGCAAGAACGATGGTTACACCATCATGACCCACAACGAGATGGACCTGATCTCCTACTCCATGAGCGGTCAGGCTACCGAGCCCCTGTATGAGAATCTGGAGTACATCTGCGACGTTGTGACCGACTATAACCTGCTGTGCACCAGCCCCGACACCGGCTGGACCACCGCTCAGGAGGTCATTGACTACGTCAACGCCAACCCCGGCACTGTGACCGTGGGCTGCACCGGTTCCAACAACGTCAACTACGGCACTACCATGGAGCTGTTGAAGGCCATGGGCATCTATGACAAGGTCACCATCGTGCCTTATGATGGCGGCGCCGCCAGCGAGACTGCCCTGCAGGGCGGCCACATCCAGCTGGAGGTCAACTCTCTGGCCGACACTTCTTCCTATATCGCTGCCGGCACCAACGTGCCCCTGATGATCTGCAATGACTCCCGTATCGATGCATATCCCGATCTGCCCACCACTGTTGAGAACGGCTTCAATGTGACCTATGGCAAGCCCCGCGGCTTCTTTGCTCCTGCCGGCACCGACGCTGCTGTCCTGAGCTACATCTCCGAGAAGATGGCTGAGGTCTGCGAGATGCCCGAGTTCCAGGAGGCTATGGCCAATCTGGGCTTCACCGTGGCCTATGTGGATGGCCCTGCTGCCAAGGAGCGCGCTGTTTCCTGGGCTGAGAGCCTGACCCCTGTTTTTGAGGAGATGGCCAATATCGGCGGTTAATTCGCCCTTGGCTTATCGCTTCAAACCAGCAGAAAGGTAGGGATGACGGTTGTCAACGATCATTCTTGGTTTCCAGTACATCTTCAGTGACCCGATGTGTCTTCTGATGTTGGCTCTGGGCGTGTTTGTCGGCATTATTTTCGGCAGCATCCCCGGACTGACCGCGACCCTCGGCGTTACCCTCTTTATTCCCTTTACGTATACGCTGGCCGCTGTGCAGGGCCTTACGCTGCTGATCGCCGTCTATGTAGGCGGCATCAGCGGCGGCCTCATCACCGCGACCCTCATCAACATCCCCGGCACGCCGTCCTCTATCTACACCTGCTTTGACGGCTATCCCATGACGAAGAAGGGCAAGCCTGCCGAGGCTCTGGCCATCGGCGTGTTCTGCTCCCTCATCGGCGGCTCCTTCTCTGCAATCGCTCTGATGGGCATTGCCCCTCAGTTGGCTAAGGTGTCCCTGAGCTTCGGCAGCTGGGAGTATTTTGCCATCGCTCTGATGGGCCTGTCCGTGGTGGTTGCCATGTGCTCCGACTCTCTTATCAAGGGCTTGATCGGCGCCGTGTTCGGCCTGCTGATCGGCACGGTGGGCATTGACTCCATCAGCGGTGTTTCCCGTCTGACCTTCGGCTTCTGGCAGCTTCAGGGCGGTATTTCTTCCACCGCTCTGATGATGGGCCTGTTCGCCATCACCGAGGTTTTCAACCAGTCTCTTGAGCTGGACAAGCCCCGGCCCAAGATCGAGTTCAAGAAGACCACCCTAATTCCGCCGCTCTCCGAGATGAAGAGCTGCTGGAAGGCCATCGGCATCGGCTGCGTGGTCGGCACCGGCATCGGCATTCTGCCCGGTATCGGCCAGAATGCTTCGACACTGATCTCCTACAACCTCTCCCGCACGGTATCCAAGACCCCGGAGGAGTTTGGCCACGGCTGCCCCGAGGGCATCTGCGCCTCTGAGACTTCCAACAACGCCACCAACGGCGGTGCGCTGATTCCTCTGGTGTGCCTCGGCATTCCTGGCGACCTGACCACCTCTGCCCTCATCGGCGGCCTGATGATTCACGGCCTCCAGCCCGGCCCTCTGCTCTACAGCCAGCATCCTGAGCTGGTGGGCGGCATTATGGCGGCCTACTTCATGGCAAACGTTGTCATGTACGTTATGGAGCTGGGCTTGATGAAGGCATTTGTCCGGATGGTCAACGTGAAGCTGTCCTATCTGTTCCCTGCCATCGTGGCCTGCTGCGTTCTGGGCGTTTACACCCTGAATAACCGTATGTTCGATGTGTGGGTGATGATCACCTTCGGCTTCGTCGGCTATCTGCTGATCTGCCTTGGCATTGATATGGCGCCTGTGATTCTGGGCTTTATTCTGGGGCCCCTGATCGAGAAGTATATGCGTATGGCCCTGATTTCCGCCAACGGCAACTGGGGTGATATCATGGCCCGTCCCGTGGCTGTGTTCTTTGTCATCATCGCGGTGCTGTTTGTGGTGGTCCCCATGATTCGCAAATCTACAAAAGCAACTAAAAAAGCACAGTAAAGCTCTCAAGAGCTGCTGGCAAACATAGGCAGGCAGCTGAGGCAATGGCGCCGCAAAGCACAAGGTCTTTGCAGTCATGACTCCGCTGCCTGCTTTTTTAACGGAGATGACCATGGAGCTTACCTACCAAGTCCCAAGAGACGCCTATGTGAATCTGCTGGAGAGCATGATTCGGAAAAATGACCGCCGCCCCCTGAAAATGCTGACAGCGCTGTTACTGACCGTGGGTCAGATGACAGCCGTGATTTTGCTTTGCATCTTCAAGCTGGAGGGGAGCCAGAGGATATTTGTCCTTGTCTGGTCGGTGCTGGTGGCGGGTATCACCGTCCTGCGGCGGTGTACGGCCCGTCAACGGGCCAAGGGCACCTTGACCCGTTTGGAATATTCCGGACAGCTCCCGGAGGACTACTGGAAAAAGCACCGCCTGACTGTGGCAGAGCGGGAGCTGCGGCTGAGCTACGGCGAGGCGCGGCTAAGCTGTCCGCTGAACGCGGTGGGGCCGGTGGAGCAGCGGGGAGACGCGCTGTATCTCTACTGCGGCGGCACGATTTTCGACATCGTACCCAAATCCGCCTTCAAGAGCGAGGGGGATATGGCAGCCTTTGCCGCGTCCCTGCGGGAAAAGGCGGCCCGCGCGGAGGCCCCCACGGCCCCTGGCAAAGCGCAAAAGCGCACGGACGGGTTTGCGTGGCGCATGGAGGAACGTGACTTTGAGGAGGGTCAATATCTGGCCTACCGTACGCTCTATTACCGTTATCGCTTTTTACGGAAAGCGACCTTTATCCGTCTGGCTGTCAGCGTGGCGGCCATGATCAATCTGATGAGCAACCGCACGCCGGTGAATATCGGTGTCTCTGTGCTTATTCTGCTTCTGGCGAACTTAGAAAATATCTCCATGATTCCCTTTGTCTGCCGCCTGCGGATTCGGCGGGAGGTAGGGAACTGGAAAGACAGTCATGAATTTAACCTTGTGCCTGCGGAGGAAACGCTGATTTTCAGCTCCGAGCACGCAAGTGTGGAGATTCCAATACATAAAATCAACCTTTGCGAAAAAATCGGCCCTTACAGCGTCATTGCGTGGAATAATTTTCCGGCAGTGGTGCTGCCCCAGACAGTGGCTGATGCTTCCCCGGAGCTGACCGCGCTGCTGACCCGGCTGCGGCCGGAGACCGAAAAGCGGTAAACGCAGAGGCAGGAGGAAATAAAATGAACGCAATGATTATTGATTCCAAGGACAATGTGGCGGTGGCCATCGAGCCTATCGCCGCAGGGGATACGGTGACGTATCTGCGGGACGGTAAGCCGGTATCCCTGAAGGCGGCAGAGGACATCACCATTTACCACAAGATCGCCACCCGCGACATTCAGAAGGGCGAGCCTGTGGTGAAGTACGGTGAGCACATCGGCGTCGCCACGGAGCTGATTCCGAAGGGCGCTCATGTTCATGTGCACAATGTTGTGAGCATGAAGGAAAACCGCCGGGACATGGAATAAGGGAGGACCAAGAGATGACATTTTACGGATATCGCCGCCCGGACGGGCGCGTGGGTGTGCGGAACCGGGTGCTGATTTTGCCTGCCAGCGTATGCGCCTCGGATACGGCCCGCATCATCGCCCAGCAGGTAGAGGGCGCTATCAGCTTCAATAACCAGCAGGGCTGCTCTCAGGTGGGGCCTGACCAGCAGTTCACCATGGACGTGATGGCCGGTTATGCGGCCAACCCCAATATTTACGGCACGGTGGTGGTATCTCTGGGCTGTGAGAACTGCCAGATGGACTTGGTGACTGCCGCCATCCGGGAGCGCACCAACAAGCCGATGGAGCAGGTCATTATTCAGGAGGCCGGCGGTACGTTGAAGGCTGTGGAGATCGCCGTTCGCTACGCAAAGCAGATGGTGGCGGAGGCCGCTCTGCTGCAAAAGGAGGAGTTTCCCCTCTCCGAGCTGATCGTAGGTACGGAGTGCGGCGGCAGCGACCCCACCAGCGGCCTTGCGGCCAACCCCGCCATCGGTGCCATGAGCGATCTTGTAGTAAAGGCCGGCGGTACCAGCATTCTCTCCGAGACCTCCGAGTTCATCGGTGCTGAGCATATTCTGGCCCGCCGCGCCGCCAATAAGGAGGTCCATGACCGTATTTACGAGATCACCACCCGCTTTGAAAACCACTTCCACGCGGTGGGTGAGGATGTCCGGGCGGGCAATCCCTCTCCCGGCAACAAAGCCGGCGGTATTACCACGCTGGAGGAAAAGTCTCTCGGCTGCATCCACAAGGGCGGCCACAGTACCATCAACGCCGTGTATGACTATGCAAAGCAGGTAAAGTCCAAGCAGGGCCTGGTCATCATGGATACCCCGGGCAATGACCCCGCCTCTGTAGCGGCTATGGTGGCCGGCGGCGCGCAGGTGGTGGTATTTTCCAGCGGCCGGGGTTCACCGGTGGGCCATCCCATTGTTCCCGTGGTGAAGATCACCGGCAACAAGCTGACCTTCGCCGCTATGGAGGACAATATCGACTTCAGTGCCGCGCCGCTGATCTACGGTGAAAAGACCGTGGAGGAGCTGGGTGAGGACCTTCTCAAGATGGTGATTGAGACAGCCTGCGGTAAGCAGACCAAGGCAGAAGCCCTCGGTTTTGTAGAAACTGCTATTGCCAGAATTTGTAATTACGTTTAAAATAGAAATGTTACTTTGAAAGCTGCGTTCACGGTATCAGAAAGGACGTTTGAACATGGAAAAGAAAGTTGTTCGTTGGGGTGTACTGGGGTGCTCCGGCATCGGCAAGGCCCGCACGATTCCCGGTATGCTGGCGTGTGACAATTCCGAGCTGTACGCCATCGCCGGACGGAATGCGGAAAAGCTGAAGGCATATGCCGCGCCCTTCAAGCCGCAGAAGACCTATACGGACTATCAGGCTTTGTTGGACGATGAAAATGTGGACGCGGTTTATCTGCCGCTGCCCAACGGTGTGCACAAGGAATGGGTGCTGAAGGCTGCCGCGGCCGGTAAGCACATCCTTTGTGAAAAGCCCATGTCGCTGACGGAGGCCGATGTGCGCGAGATGTTTGCCGCGGCCAAGGCTCACGGCGTGCTGCTGGAGGAGGCGTATGCCTACCGCCACGCTCAGCTTGCCCAGAAGGTGAAGGAGATCGTGGACAGCGGCGCCATCGGCCGCATCCGGTATATTGAATCCAAACATTCCACCTATGACACCAACCGCTCCGGCATCCGCTACCAGAAGGGCAACGGCGGCGGCGCGGTTTATGATGTGACCTGCTACAATATCAGCCTCGCGTCCTATCTTTTGGGGAAGGACCCCACTGATATGCACGTTTACTGCGGCTTTGACAAGGAGACCGGTGTGGACACCTCCGATGCCGTGCTGATGCGGTATGAGGAGGGAGTCAGCGCCATGCTGTATGCCGGACTGGACGCCTATCCCCGGGGCTGCTTCTCCATTCTCGGCGATACCGGTCGCATTGATGTGGACCATAAGTTCAACAGCCGGGGCGTCTGCCACATCCGCGTGGCGAAAAATGCCCGGCCGCAGGGCGCCGAATATGTGGACGAGGTCACCACGGACTATAACATCTGGGTGGACGATAACTACCAGATGGAAATTCATCAGTTTGCCGATGCGGTTCTTAACGGCACGCCCCTGACCATCTCTGAGGAGGAGTCTCTGCGGACCGCCCGCGTGTGCGATGCTGTCCGCAAGGCCGGCGGCGTGGATTAAAAGGTAATTACGGCATTTTCAAATACGCAATACAGAAAACGGAAGGAAAGAACAAAATGGGAAAGAAAAACTATGTTGTCATGGATGGCAACACGGCGGCGGCGTACAGCGCCTATGCCTTTACAGAGGTAGCGGCGATCTACCCCATCACCCCGTCCTCCCCCATGGCGGAAAAGGTGGACGAGTGGTCTGCCAAGGGCAAGAAGAACCTGTTCGGCTCCACGGTGGACGTGATCCAGATGCAGTCTGAGGCCGGCGCTGCCGGCACCTGCCACGGTTCCTTGCAGGCAGGCGCCCTGACCACCACCTTCACCTCCTCTCAGGGCCTGATGCTGATGATTCCCGCCATGTATGCCATGGGCGGCCAGTTCCTGCCAAGCGTCATGCACATTGCGTCCCGTGTGGTGACCTCCAACCACCACTCCATCTTCGGCGATCATACCGACTTTATGACCTGCCGCACCACCGGCTATGCCATGCTGATGTCCTCCTGTCCGCAGGAGGCGATGGACCTGGCTGCCGTGGCCCATCTGTCTGCCATCAGCGGCCGGTACGCCTTCATGCACTGCTTTGACGGTTTCCGTACCTCTCACGAGATGCAGCGCATCGAGGCACTGGATTATGAGGACCTGCGTGGCCTTGTGGATCAGGAGTCTCTGCAGGCGTTCCGCCGTGCGTCCCTGAACCCGGAGCACCCTACCAACCGCGGCAACAACGTCAACCCGGATGTCTACTTCCAGTGCAAGGAGGGAGCTAACGTCAAGGCCAACGCCCTGCCCGATACCGTTCAGCACTATATGGATGAGATCAACAAGCTCACCGGCCGTGACTACAAGCTGTTCAATTACTATGGCGCGCCCGACGCGGAGGAAGTCATCGTAGTGATGTGCTCCGCCAGTGAGACCGTGAAGGAGACTGTGGACTATCTGAACGCACAGGGCCGCAAGGTCGGCATGGTACAGATCCACCTGTTCCGTCCCTTCTCGGTGAAGCACTTTGCCGCCGCTATCCCCGCCACCTGCAAGCGCATCGCCGTGCTGGACCGCTCCAAGGAGACCGGCAGTGTGGGCGAGCCTGTGTACTTGGACGTGGTGACCGCGCTGAATCAGGCCGGCCGCGGCGACATCCGCGTGGTGGGCGGCCGGTACGGCCTCAGCTCCAAGGATACCACACCCGGTCAGATCGTGGCCGTGTACGATAACCTCAAGCAAGCCCAGCCCAAGAACAACTTCACTATCGGCATCAACGATGATGTGACCCACACCTCTCTGGATTATACGGAGATTGAGCTGCCCCATCCCGGTGAGATCAGTTGCAAGCTGTGGGGCTTGGGCGGCGACGGTACTGTGGGCGCCAACAAGAATGCCATCTCCACTATCGGCTTTGTGGGCAACAAGTACGCACAGGCATATTTCTCCTATGACACGATGAAGTCCGGCGGCTTGACCCAGAGCCATCTGCGCTTCGGCGATGAGCCCATCCGCAGCACCTATCTGGTCTCCTCTGCCGATTTCGTGGCCGTTCACGCGCCCACCTATGTCAAGAAGTATGATACCACCGAGGATTTGAAGGATGGCGGCACGTTCCTGCTGAACTGCGCGTGGTCCGTGGACGAGCTGGACGCTCAGCTCCCCGGTAAGATGAAGCGTGACCTTGCCCGCAAGCACGCCAACTTCTACATCATTGACGCTGCCAAGCTGGCACAGGAGATCGGCCTGGGCAAGCGTACCAATAACATTCTCCAGGGCGCCTTCTTCGCCCTGACCAAGGTCATCCCCATGGATCTGGCCATTGAGGATATGAAGAAGAACAACTACAACTCCTACTTCAAGAAGGCAGGACAAAAGATCGTGGACCTGAACGATCAGGCCGTGGATCTGGGCGTCAGCGCCGCTGTGAAGGTGGAAATTCCCGCCGCGTGGGCGGATGCACAGGATACCCCGGTGTCCGAGCCCAAGGGCGTGACGCCCTTCGTCCGGGACATCGTCATGCCCATGGACCGCCAGAAGGGCGATCAGCTCCCTGTGTCTGTGTTCCAGAAGTACGGCGTGCTGGATGGTACGTGGGAAAACGGTACCTCTGTGTTCTCCAAGCGCGGCGTGGCCACCAAGGTCCCCAAGTGGGATGGCAGCAAGTGCATCCAGTGCAACCGCTGCTCTATGTGCTGCCCCCATGCCGCCATCCGTCCTGTGCTGCTGACGGAGGAGGAGAAGAAGGGCGTGCCTGCCGGGTTTGAGACCGTGCCCGCAAAGGGTCTTGGCAAGGACGCTCCTGCGTATTCCTTCCGGATGCAGGTCTCTCCCTATGACTGTCTTGGCTGCGGCGTGTGCCTGACCGCCTGTCCCGCCGAGGGTGCTCTGACCATGACCAGCTTTGAGAGCATGAAGTCCGAGCAGGAGCTGTTCGATGATGTGGCCATGAACGAGGCGTATCTCAAGAAGGACGTCATCAACGATAAGAGCGTAAAGAACGCCCAGTTCGCAAAGCCTTACTTCCAGTTCTCCGCTGCCTGCGCCGGCTGCGCTGAGACCACCTATATCAAGTTGGTGAGCCAGTTGTTCGGCGACCGGCTGTATGTCGGCAACGCCGCAGGCTGCTCCTCCGCTATTTCCGGCGGCGCGCCCATCCTGCCCTATTGCAAGGATTGTCAGGGCCACGGCCCCGCGTGGGAGCACTCTCTGTTTGAGGACAACGCCGAGTTTGCCTATGGCTTCTTCCACGCACAGGATGCCATCCGCAAGGAGCTGCTGATTCGTCTGGGCGCCATCAAGGCCGCCGGTATTGCCGTGGAGGCCGTGGAGGCCTACGAAAACGGCTGGAAGGACAGCAGCAAGTCCCGCGCGGTCACGGACGCGCTGCTGTCTGCCTTGGAAAAGGCGGAGCAGACTAAGGATGTGAAGTATGTCCTTGCAAACCGCGAATTCCTCGCCAAAAAGTCCGTTTGGGCCATCGGCGGCGATGGCTGGGCTTATGATATCGGCTACGGCGGCATCGATCATGTCATGGCGCAAAACCAGAACGTGAACCTGCTGGTTCTGGACACAGAGGTGTACTCCAACACCGGCGGACAGTCCTCCAAGTCCACGCCCACCTCTGCTACCGCCAAGTTTGCTGCCAGCGGCAAAAAGGTTGCTAAGAAGGACCTTGGCGCTATGATGATGCAGTACGGCTATGTGTATGTTGCACAGGTGGCCATGGGCGCCGATCAGGCACAGACCCTGAAGGCGCTGCGCGAGGCGGAGTCCTATGACGGTCCCTCTATCGTCATCTGCTACTGCCCCTGCCTGGAGCAGCACATCAAGGCCGGTATGGGGACCTCTCAGGACGAGATGAAGAAGGCTGTTGAGTGCGGCTATTGGCATTTGTACCGCTATGATCCCCGCCGGATCGCCGAAGGCAAGAACCCGTTCCAGTTGGACTCCAAGGAGCCGGATACCTCCAAGGTGATGGACTTCCTGATGGGCGAGAACCGCTTTGCTTCTCTGAAGAACAACTTCCCCGACAAGGCGGATGCTCTGTACGCCAAGGAGGTCGAGGACGTCAAGGCCCGTTATCTCAAGTACAAGAAGCTGGCTGAGGACTGATCTGGAAATATCCCGCGTATCAAATAAGAAAACGGCTGTGTCAGTTATCTGACACAGCCGTTTTTTGCGCTCAGGCGCTTACAACGCTCGAATTGGGCGGATATATTTGAAATACTGCCCCGGGTCGAAGTAGAGGTACATGATGCGCCCCGGCGTTGTATCCAGCGCACAGCCGTTGGCGGCATAATCAAAGGAGCGCATGGCCGCTTCTATTTTCTCCTCCACGGTGCGGCATTCCTGTTCATAGTCAAAGGGGCCGTGCTCAAAAACCACATACTCTCCCTGCGGGATGTCCGTGAGAAGCAGCGGTGTCGGCGCCGGACCGGCGTAATCCGCCGGGAGACGGACACCATAGCACTCCGTTCGCAAAAAGCCCCAGTCGCACAGGCGGCCGGTGGGGTCATTGAAATACGCCATGATCTGACCGGCGGTGCAGTTGCTTTCGTTGCCCCCGGCATCGTCCAGCTTATTGGGAATGCTGTCCAGCAGACCGCAGACGGTTTCATGATCCTGACCGGGGATTTGGGATTGCTTCTGCCAGAAGTCCCAGTAGCCGTTGCTCTCTCGATTCTCAATGTGCAGAAATTTGTGGGCCGGGATGGTGACAAAATAGGCCTTTACATTTTCAGAGGATTTGACCATGCCGATTTCACCGAGACCGAACAGGTAGCGGTCAAAGGGATTGATCTTCGTCCGCAGAATGACGGGACGGGGGTGGCGGCGGTAATCGCTGGGTGTCATGCCGTAAATCTGCTCAAAGGCGCGGGTAAAGGCTTCATGTGAGGAAAAGCCGTAGTCCAGCGCAATGTCCAGAAGGGGACGGCTGCTGTCCCGCACCTCTTTCAAGGCGAAGGCCAGCCTGCGGCGGCGCAGATAATCCCGCAGCCGCATCCCGGAAATTTCACGAAACTTGCGGGTCATGTAGTATTCCGAGTAGCCAAGTGTCTCCGATAAGCGCCGTAGTGCAACGGCCTCGTCATCATGGGCGCGCAGACTTGCATCAATTTGGTCCACTGTGCGCTGAATCAACTGCTGCCATTCGTACATCTGGTGTTCCTCCGTTCACTGTTCTGCCACTATTATACTGCGGGCAGCAGCCGTGCGCTTGATTATTTTTGCGCTGCTGCGGAATGGGGGCCGCTTACCGGCTTTTCCAACTCCGCCCGCAGCTTTTCCAGCGCTCGCTTTTCGATTCGGGAGACATAGCGACTCGCCTATTGTAAACGATTTGCCCTAAGAAATTGCTTCCAGTTCACGGAAGCGGAATTTGACGATGATTTGCTTGTCTTCCGTTAATTCCACTCGCTCAATCAGGCTCACCAGCAGTTCCCGACTGGCATAAGCCGATGTGATGAACCTTTGCACCAACTCTCTGGCTCGGTCTTCGGTGCTGACCGGGCTTTCTTTTTGCGCTTCCAAGTCCTTCAGCTTTTCCTCAAGTGAGTTGCGCTCCATCTTGATGCGCTGATAAATCCGTTCAAAATCCGACTCAGCAAGGAGGCCAGTCAGCCGATCCATGTACATCTTATCCAGATTGGCAGTCAGGCCGTCGATCTTGCTGTGCAGGGATTGAATCTCGCTATCGTGGCTCTCTGCTTTGCGCACCTCTTCCACAGCAGTAATGGCAATTGGCTGCAGCAGACTCGGATCCAAATAGGCCTCGCAGACCTCCTGTATCTTGGCGACAACGGCGTCCGTCACAGTCTTTTCCTTGATGCTGTGGCATGAACAGACACCGGCTTTGGTGAAGCGCTGATAAGTCCGGCAGACAAAGTACAGCACATCCTCTCCGGCAGCATTTTTGCGATTGAGCACCGCCAGCGGGTAACCACACTCATGGCAGAAGATCATGCCTTTGAGCAGAAAGTCATAGGTTCGGCTTCTGGTGTGCTTGCGGCTGTTGACCAACATGCGTACTTTTTGGAAGGTTTCCCGATCAATCAACGGCTCGTGCGTTCCTTCCACCACGACCCAGTTTTCACGGTCCTGCTTCAGGCACTTCTTGGACTTGTAGCTGATCTTCACCGTTCGTCCTTGAACCATGTTTCCGATGTAAGTCTCATTTTGAAGCATATCTGAGATGCGTTCACTGCTCCACAGACCGGTGTAGGGACCTGGGTTTGCCACAGGCAGTCCTGCATAGGTTGCCGGAGTGGGTACACCCTCTTCGTTTAACTGTGTGGCGATTTGCCTGCAGCTCATACCTTCCAACGCCATGTGGAAGATGCGCCGCACTATGGGCGCTACTTCCTCGTCAATGACGATTTTGTTCTTCTCTGTGGGATGCATCTTATAACCATAGACCGGTTTGCCGCCGATAAATTGTCCCTTACGCTGCTTATCCCGCTTGACAGATTTGATCTTCTTGGAAATGTCCTTGGCGTACATGTCATTCATGATGGCACGGAACGGGGTGATGTCGTTGGCACTGGATTCCACACCAGTGTCGATACCGTCCAGTAGTGAGATGTACCGCACCCGCTTTTCCGGGAAGTACCGCTCCATGTAGTGGCCGGTCATGATATAGTCACGGCCCAGACGGGACAAGTCTTTGGTGATGACCATGTTGACCTTCTTGGCTTCGATGTCGCCGATCATCCGTTGAAAATCCGGGCGGTCAAAGTTAGTTCCAGACCAACCATCATCGATGTAAGTGTCGTAGACCGACAGCCGATGCTTCTTCACAAAATCATCCAAGAGGGATTTCTGATTGTTGACGCTTTCTGACGGCCCTTCGTTTTCGTCCTCCTTTGATAGTCTGATGTATAATGCCACATGGTAATCCATGGGGTTGCTTATCTCTAAGTACATAAACTGTCCTCCCGAAATAAGCGACCATTCATCGTCACAACAATACTACATCGGCTGGCGAATAGCCAGGGCAAAAAGCTCTTTTTGAAGAAAGAACCGAAAGGACTCTTGGATGAGTTCTGCCAGCATCTGGTCCGTATCGGAATACGTACAACGAACGATTATTTGCTTATTTTTCATGAGACACCTCCTGTATTGATACTATGAAGAAACGGCAGCCAACTTGCGGCTGCCGAACAAAAAAGAACCCGTACCGGGTTAGGTACGGGTTCACAACATTTATTCAGTTGATTTAGCTTGCTTGGCATACTGGCTTAATGCTGCCTTGTGCTTATAGCCCAGACCACTCGTATTAGAGACGTTGCGCAGCATGTCATTCGTACTATGGCCTGCACGCAAAGGTTTCATACGACGTTCGACATGTCCGTTCTCCATGTAGTAGTTTGTTGATGCAAATATAAGGTCTCGCGTAAGAAGAAACTCAAGGATACTGAGTAACTTGGTAATGTTTCTCGTAACGGACTTCAACGAATCAACGATCAACGCGCCATTGGAGTCGGCGGAAAGCATTTTTAGAAAAGCCATAAGCGGCGGCTCTATTTCGGGAGAATAGCCATCGTAAATTCCTGTTTTCATCTCACCAGACGTTGCAGTAATCTCTGTCTCTTTATCTACGCCTTCCAGAAAATAAGGTTCGGAAACGGATACTTTCGGATAATCAACGGTCTTGCTGTTCGTTGCGGCAAGGTGCTTCAGCGCAGCCCATGCGACAGGGTACTCATTTGCGAGTTCCTGATACAAATCCTGTCTTGCGCTAAGCTTTGCCTGTCTGCACATTTCAGCAAAATCCTGCTTACTGAAATAGCGAATGGCCTCCGATGTAATTTCCTTCACATCTTTGCTGGGTAGCGATTTACTCAGTCCGGCCTCTCCATAGGCGTCACTCTGGATCGTTTCAATGGGACTGTTTCGAATGGCGACGACCACAAAACAGCGAATATCGATTTTTGCCCGAGGTTCATAAAAGCTGCCTTCTTCCAGGCCAAGCAGTAAAACGGTATTTTTGAAAACCCGATCATCCCAATGGCGCAGAAGAGAGGTCATCTGTGTATGAATGATACCAATGGTACGTAGCAGAAAGTGTTCCGAAACACCATAGCCGCGCAGCCTGGGTGCGAGGATACTATTCAGATAATGGGAAACTGCGTCCACAACATACACATCCTCTCTGGAAAGGTATTCCTATTGTGGCATAGTTTCCGACAAATTTCAACTAAAAGCCCCAGTACATATATGCATTCTTTGGCCGGAGGTCTTCTTCAGCCACTTGGACATCTTTATTTCCAAGGATTTCTTGCACACCCTCCCGTACAAAGCACACCTCCATGCATGGTATATGTGCTTGCTGCGACAAGGGAAATAAATCCTTGCTTTCTACAAGAACAAGCCCAAGATCATCGGCCTGCGCGCGTTGCAAAAAACGAAGCAAGACCTGATCCGGATCTTCCAAGTTGAACTCGCCCACATGGAAAAAGCAATGCTCAATTGTCCGACCGGAGCTCGCTGCATTCTGAGCAAGTATATCATGTTGTCTTTGCAGTTCCCGCTGTATCTCCGCTTCAGGTATACTTTCGGAAACATGACAGAAGAGTGAAGCAATCAATTCCATACGCAATACTCCTTTCCGCATTATTCTATTGCTATTGTAGAGCGCAGTTTGTCGAATTATTTTATGCTGTCAAAAGTGAGCGAATGTATGTATAACAAGCCATAAGTACTCTTTCTGAAAATCCCGGTTTCGGCATTCCTAATTCAGGCTGTCTGCAAACAACAGCCAGCATAAATGTATCTGCAAACAGTTCTCGAAGCTGCGCTGTGGTCAGCTTCCTGCAATCTATGCCCAGTCCCAGCAAATGTTCCTTGAAAGAGTCAGGAACATCAGTCAGTGTCCCGGTCGCCTTGATGTGGAGCAAATGACCCAATTCGTGCAGCAGTACATGGATAGGGTTTACCTCTTCACTTTGCATTCGGTACATACAGATACAACTCTGCATTCCTCCCGCTGTAAACATAGCAAAGGTTTCGCCATTCAAGCACTCGTGTTGGGCATCAATCAGTAAAATGTCGACCGGATGCTTGTCCAGTACTTTTTGAGAATAGGAAAACAGGGCGTCCACCATCTGAACCGCCGTTGCCACGCCTTCTTCCGTGAGTATCGGTGTATCCGCATACCAGAATCTACTGGCATATTGGTGCAGGCCGTCTATGCAACGGTCAATCCCGAGTTCCTTGTTACAGGCTATAAACCATTGGGCGTATCTTATGACGGCATCGTCCTGGTAGACTGCATAGCTTTTGGTTGCCGAACACGAGGGCGACATAGATGAAATACGGTTGGCAAAATCCACCGCAGCCAGCTCGTTCCCTTCGTCCAATTCTGTAATTACGTTTTCCGTTTCTTCGAAAAGATTCATGATATCAAACGCCATGGTGTTCTCCTTTCTTTTGTCAAAGTAACATCTGCGAGATGACGCGAGCATTTTGCTCCTTGGCGGCATACTCCAGATGCGAATATAAATCCGCCGTAGTTGACAGGCTGCTGTGCCCCAACCACTGCTGTACCTCTATCAGCGGCACACGGGCAGAGATCAGCAAATTGGCACAGCTATGCCGCAAATCATGAAATCGAATCCTGCGCAAGTTGTTCTTTGCGAGAATTGTTTTGAAATGCTCAGATAGATAGTCGGGTGTAAACAACTGCCCCGTCCCATTCACACAGATGTATTCCTCATTAGGCGGAGGCTGTGTCCCATAACGCTGGATCGCGGCATTCTGGAGCATAGCTGCAACCTGTGGCATAAGCGGCAATGTTCGAAAGCTGGACTTGCGCTTTAATTTGTCCTTCGCGATCAGCTGCCGCTTCCCATTAACTGCGGTCGATGTTACGGAATGTGAAATGGTAATTGTGGCTCGCTCATAATCAATAGCACCCCATCGCAGCCCCAAAACTTCGCTGCGCCGCAGTCCATACAGAACGGCCAACGTAATGGGAAGTTCAAGTGGATCATCATGAAGCGCATTGAGTAATTTTCTGCATTCCTCCGGAGAATAGCAATCCGCAGCAGACTGCTCCTTTTTAGGTCGTGGAATAAAGTCTGTCGGGTCATTCTGAATGAAACCCCGCATGCTTGCCTCCTTCAAGGCCTTGCGGAGAAGCACATGATAGTGCAAGACTGTATTTCCCGTAAGGCCTTTGGCATATAGCGAATTGTAGTAATCCAGAATATCTGCCGGTTTCAGATCTAAAAGCAAAATATTCCGTTCTTTGAAGTAAGGGGCAATTCTGTTATTAATGCAGTTCTGGTATTCTTCGTAGGTGCCAAATGAAACTTTTCCACGACAACTCTTGACCCAGGTCGTGAGGTAGTGGCTGACGAGAACATCGCTGCTGCGCTTTTGTATTTCGGCGAAATCCGTATATTCCCGTCGAGCGGCAAGGAGCATTGCTTCTGCTTTCTTTTTATTTCCCTCCACCCGAAGGTGGGTTGAAATCCACTTCTGCTTTAACCGGCCCGTCTCATCCCTCACCATAAGAATCAAGTACCAATACCCATTTTTCTTTGTCATGTGCCCTGCGACCATATCAGCGCCTCCCGTTTTTGCTTTCATTTTACATAAAGGAGGCCTGCAATTCTCGTTTGAGCCACAGCAAATCTATTTTCTACAGATTTATGCGAGTGGGCATGAACGGCTTGACTCGAAATCAGTTTGGGATATCTGTGCATGGGTTCGAATTGAAGAATAACCATCTAAATTGAAACGGCCCGGAGAGTTGCCTCTCAGGGCTCATTTTTATATAAGCAATACGCTCCATCACTCAATCATGTCACCAAAAATGATTGATGAAATGAGCGATGTGTGGTATAATACGGTCGAATGAATCTTTTGCATGAGGTGTTTCTATGAGGAATAAGAAACCTCCTTTTGAAATTACAAATACGATGATCCATGAGATTGCGGAAATCGCCGAACTGGTGGGCAAGCTGACTTCCACCAATCAGCTGTCTGCGAACCCAACTTTACGGCGGACAAACCGTATCCGGACGATCCACGGCTCTCTGGCCATTGAACAGAACACTTTGAGTTTAGAACAGGTCACCGCAGTTCTGAACGGCAAGCAGGTGCTGGCCCCGCCCAAGGATATTGCCGAAGTCAAGAATGCCTATGAAATCTACGAACGGTTGGACGAGCTTGACCCCTATTCTGTGGATGATCTGCTGACTGCACATGGCATTATGATGCGAGGCTTGGTTGAGGAATCCGGTGTATTCCGTTCCCGCCCAGTTGGGGTAGTTGATCAGGCAGGGCATGTCCTACATTTCGGTACACTTCCACAGTATGTGCCGGATTTGGTAATGGAGCTGCTGGACTGGGCTAAGAACAGCGATATACACATGTTGATCCGCAGTTGCGTGTTCCACTACGAGCTGGAACTGATCCATCCCTTCGCTGACGGTAATGGTCGTATCGGACGTCTGTGGCACACGCTGTTGCTCTCCAAGTGGAATCCTGCCTTTGCCTGGTTGCCGGTGGAGTCCATGATCCATGCCCGCCAACCGAAATATTATGCAGCGATTAATGCCTCCAACGACGCCGGAGAGTCCACGGTATTTATCGAGTTCATGCTCTCTACCATCAAAGCGTCGCTCATCGACGCAATTAACACGAGCGATGAAGTGAGCGATGAGCCGATGGATAAGGCAACCATGCGCTGGAAACAGATGGAGAAGTTTTTGGAGACGCATGAGTTTATTATGAATGCGGATGTGCGGGCACTATGTGGTGTGTCTGCTGCTACGGCGAATCGGATTCTGGCAAGCATAGTAGCAGATGGCAAACTTGTTAAACGCTATGAGTGTGGTCATTGGGTATACAAGCTAACCTATATAAATTAAAGAAAAGGAGGATATTTCAATGCAATTTGAACCTATGATAAAGGCTCGGATTAATTCATTTAAGACCCATCACGCTTTGTCGAATATCCCTGAAGACAAGCTGTTTGAGCTTTTTGTCAACGATGTCGTTCTGCGTAGTCATCAGCCTGATGTTGGAATCTCTGAGGAAGTAATTTTAGACGAATGCTCTGTAGGCGGCGCCGATGATATGGGTATTGATGGTCTTGCAATTAAAGTAAATGGGATATTTGTATCTACTAAGCAAGATATAGACGAACTGGTTGAATTGAATAAGCAAATCTCTATTGAATTCTTATTTATCCAGTCGAAAAACAAAGATAAACTCGACTCTGGTGAGTACGGAAAATTTGCTGATGGTATTATTGATTTTTTAGCTGATGAACATCACGAACCTCACAACGAAAAAATCGAAGCCATTTTACAGTTAAAAGACTACCTCTTTTCTGATGATATAATCCTGCGTTGGAAAAGAAATCCAATTGTTAGAATATATTATATTATTTTTGGACAATGGCGAGACAATAAGCACTTCGAAGCCAAGACCAATAAACTTAAACAAGATATTATCGCTCTCCAAAGTTATAGTGATGCTTTTTTCAAATTTATTGACAACACAGAACTAAAAAAGATGTGCGGGGAAAATGAAAATTCATTCTCCGCCGTTATGACGGTTATTGATGACTTTAGTCTCACTGAAGTTTCTGGTGTAAATAACTCTCTGGTTGTTCTGTTAGCTGCTCCAGAACTTATCAAAATGGTTACCACAGATGAGCAGATGCTTAGACAATCTTTATTCACAGACAATGTGCGCGACTATCAGGGAAACACAGATATTAACGCAGACATAATGAATACCATCCAAAACTCGCCCAGCAACTTCGCCCTTTTAAATAATGGTATCACAATTGTATGTACCAGTGTGCGTACTGGCAATCGAAAAATCACCCTATCAAATCCACAAATTGTAAACGGATGTCAAACATGTAATGTCTTGTTTGACGCATATATGCAAGGCTTGGATCTTTCTAAAGTAACTCTTCTGGCAAAAATAATTGCTACCGAAAAAGATGAAGTTACAAGCGCAATTATTAGAGGCACAAATAGCCAAAATGTTGTTTATAACGAAGCGTTTGAAACAACACGAGACTTCCATAAAAATCTTGAGGAGTTTTTCACAGTTATTCAAACTGATGGTACGCCTAATAGAATTTATTATGAGCGACGTTCTCGACAATATGCTCGAGACAACAAAATTCCCTCCACTCGAATTATTGGCTTAAAAACCCTTACTCAAAGCTTTGTTAGTGTGTTTATGCAATCTCCTCATTTTGGCACTTCTCACGAAGCAATTCTCCTCAAAAAGTATAAGAACAGTATCTATGTGGATGGTCAATCTTTGTATCCATATTATACCGCTGCACTAATGTGTTTAAATTTTGAAAAGCTAAAACGCGACGAAAAAATTGTTCGAGCTTTGGATAACCATAAGCACCACTTACTTCTTATCGTCAGTGAATTGATTGCTGGAGTTTGTCCAAGTATTAACGATAGTAAAAAGATAGATGCTTACTGTAACAAAATATTAGAAATCGTTTCTGACGACACTACATACACAGCGGCCATTCAAGAAAGCTCTTCCAAATTGCAAAAAGCAATTGCAGAATGGGTAAGGAAACGTGGACAGCAATATCGACACGGTATAAAAGATAACCCCGCCTTTACAAAATTCTTATTGACATTTATTCGAGGAGGCAATTTAGACAAAATTGAATACGATAATCCTCAACCTTTGGTGCTCAGAGGGCGTATAGTAAAAGCGAGACGTGATCGAAATGGTTATAACTATGGTTTTATCCAACATAGTCCTGAAGATGTGTTTTTCCACGAAAGAGATAATGAAAAACTGGATTTTTCAAGTATTTACGGAAAAACTGTGTTATATGAAATTTTCCCAGATTCCCTCAATGGTGAAGATCGAGCAGAAATTCTTGAAGTACTCGCCGATGAATCTTATTTAATATAACTATTTTACTTGATGAACGGCCGCTTACCTTAATTTTTTGCCACCGCTTACAATAACGGCGGCGCTACCCTAACATGCCCGATGCCCGGAAAGCCCTTGATTTTCAAGGATTTCCGGGCATCACTTACATTAGTTCCGGCGGGATACATAGCTGCGGGAAATGCCGAAGGTGGAGGCAATTTCTCGCTGGGTCAGAGGAACAGTGCCGCCAAGTCCGTAGCGCAGGCGAATGATTTCCGCCTCCCGCTGGGTCAGACATTCCCGCACCAGCCGCCGCAGCCGCAGAGCGCTGTCGCGGTCATAGAGGTCCTCCAGCATGGTATCGTCCACACCGATGACGTCAATGAGCTGCAAAGCGTTGCCCTCACGGTCAGATTCAATGGATTCGGACAGGGATATTTCCCCTTGCAGCTTTTTCTGCGCGCGGAAATACATAAGGATTTCATTTTCAATGCACCTTGCAGAATACGTGGCAAGGCGGGCACCCTTGGCAGGGTCAAAGCTGGAAATCGCCTTGATAAGCCCGATGGTGCCGATGGAAATAAGGTCATCCTGTTCGGAATTTTGCGAGTAATATTTCTTCACAATATGGGCCACCAGACGTAAATTGTGCTCAATGAGGACGCTTCGCGCCTCGGAATCGCCATGGGAGAGCCGCTCCAGCCATGACCGCTCCTCGGCGGCGGACAAAGGACGGGGAAAGGAACTGCCCCGGTCCAGCCGGAGCGTAAAGAGCAGCGTGTTGGCAAAGAGCATCAGCGCGGCAGAGATCATGCGTACCACCTCCTGTTCACCTTTATGAAGCAAAGGGACGTCCCTATGTCTTGCATCGGCGGCGGGGATATGTTAAGATGACAAAAAAGGGGGCGAAGCTGTGCCGTGGTATGTCTATATGCTCCGCTGCGGGGATGACAGCCTGTATACCGGCTCTACCACCGATGTACAGCGGCGTTTTCAGGAACACCGGAGCGGCACAGGGGCACGGTATACCCGCGCCCGGCCGCCGGTGACACTGGTCTATACCGAGGCGGCAACGGACCGCTCTGCCGCCCAGCGCCGGGAGGCGGCTATCAAAAAGCTGCCCCGGGCGCAGAAGCTGAAATTGATTGAAAAGGGAGAAGGAGTATGAGCCTGCGAAGACGCTTTATTTGGGGTGTGCTGCTGTCCGCACTGGTGGCGTCCTGGGCTTATTATGCGGAATACCTGCCATTTACCGGTAAGTGGATCGCCGCTTACCGCTTGGAGCAGTACGCCAAGGAGCAGTATCCCGGATTTCGGCAGGGAAAGGTATATTTCAATCCGTGCGGTGGGCCCTATGAAACCACTTATACCGGAGATTCCGGGCAGGAGGTGGAACTGGGGTGCGGCTATGACGGACTGATCGGCGATCCGCTCCGGGCGGAACGCTGGATGCAGAACAATCATATCTCAAAAGTAATGTGGGCACTCAATCGGCTGGAACAGGGAAGCTACGGCAATGTAAGCTGCCAGTGGAGACATGATATGCCGGAGCAGCCGGTATTTGTATTGAAGGTGCAGATCAGAGAGCCGGAGACCGTTCCATTCCCGGAATCAGAGACGGTCCTCCGGGAGAAAATGGTAGAAGCGTTGGCAAGTTATTGGGCCGCACTGCCAGAGACGGCTCAGGCGGATATAACAGATGTGGAGGTGGTGTACAGTCACTATGCCACGAAGCGGGAAGAGCAGCAGGCCTATGACGATATTTTCTACACCGTCCGCATTCCTGTGACCGATGATGGCCTGCCGACGGAACAGGTTATGACAGCGGATATGAAAGAAGGGAAAATGTGAAAGTCATGAGAAGAAAAGACCGTGAGGTCAGCGCTGAGAAGGCGTGGGAAATCGTGGAGCGCTGCTCCTATGGCGTACTGGCTATGACAAAGCCGGACGGAACGCCCTATGCCGTGCCGGTGAATTTTGCACGGGAGGGGAACTGCCTGTATATTCACTGCGCGCAGGCCGGTGAAAAGACGGACTGCCTGCACCACCAGCCGCAGGTGTGCGTCACCTGTGTGGAGGGCGGCGCATGGGTGGACCAGCCGGCCCTGACCACGCGCTACGCCTCCGCAGTCATGCTGGGCAGAGCGGAGGAGCTGACGGATGAGGCGGACAAGGTAAAGGCGCTGCGGCTGCTGTGCATGAGACTGGCGCCAGAGCACCCCAGAAGCCATGGCGATTTTTCGGAGTGCCGGGGAAAAACGGCGGTCTGGCGCATCACCGTGGAGCAGATCACCGGAAAAGTAAATCCGGGAAGGATGAACTGAAAAAAACCGTGCCGGGAATGACTTCCCGGCACGGTTTTTATTTGAAGGATGGATTTATTTACGTATCAGGGGAGGCGTCCCGCTCCGACGGAAAGCCCAGCAGCCGCAGGGCAATGCCGAGAAACGGATAGATGAAAGAAGATTTAAGGCTGAAGTACAGCACAAGGCTGAAAAGCTTTTGCAGGAGGAGAGGGAGCACACGGTAAGCAGTGCTGAAAACCAGAACGCAGTCTATGACGGAAAGCAGAATGCCGCCAAAAGCAATGATGATTAAAATGAGCCGCGCCCGGTGTGCCCCTACCGTTTTCGGCGGTTTGATAGAGATGACCAGCGATAAAAGCTGCGATAGAGTCCAGCCGGTCACGCCCCACATCAAGGGCTTCCAGCAGACGGAGAGAATAACGCCGGGGAGAATTTGATAATTGTATGTTACAAGCGCCGTGACCCATCGGCGGAGCAGAAGAAAGCCAGTCCACAGCATTGCGGTCATACCGCCGCCAACAACAGCGCGGCTGACAGCACGCCTCCGGCTTTCCGGCACCGGCGGACCGTAGAGCACGGCGTTGGCATCCGCACCGAAGATTTCCGCCAAATGCAGAATTTGCTCCACATCCGGGCGGGTGCGGCCGTTTTCGTAGTTGGAGACCGTTTGCCGCGTCACAAACAGCCGCTCCGCCAATTCGTCCTGACTGAACCCTGCCCGGAGCCGCAGCTCTCTGATATTTTTCCCAATGTCACGCATCATGCCTCACCTCGGCTACAGCATAGCAGAAACAGGCGGAAATGTCACGCAAGGAGTCTTTTACATCAGCCGTTCCGAAGCTGAATTGTGATGTCCTGAAGTTCGTAAAACGGTTCAGCGGCAGTGGGGGAAAGGCCGGAGACGGTATTTGCCGCATAGAGTACAGAGACACTTTTGAAGCAGACCGGCAGAATCGGCGTCTGAAGCTGCAGATAGCGGCACAGGGTACTCAGCGCAGCCTTCTGGTCCAGTGCGCTGCGGGCGGCCTCCAAAAGCTGGTCGCAGCGCGCATCGCTCCAGCCGCCGTAATTCAGGCGACCTCCGGTAGCCAGCAGAGGCGCGAGGTTCCAATCTGCTGTCAGGCGCACCTCGCCGTAATAGAGGTCAAAGCTGCCAGCGGCAAGGGCGGCGGTATAGTCCGCCCATGGGAGGGCCGTTACAGTCATATCGATTCCGGCAGCAGAGAAGGAGGCGGCGATCTCCCGGGCAACGGAGAGCTTAAAGCTGTTCTCCTCGTTCACCAGCAGGCGCAGCGTGCGGGTAGGGCGGCTTTCACAGGCGGCCAATGCCTCGGAAAAGGCGGTGGCGGAGTAGGTGGTGTGCAGCTCCGCGGGATAAAGGCCGGAGACGGGAGAGATAGGGAACTGCGCAGCCTTGGCATGGCCGGACAGCAGACCGCTGATCAGGCTCTGCCGGTTCAGCCCCAAGGAGAGGCAGCGGCGGAAGGCGGCGTCATCCAGTCCCTTTACCGAGGTGTTGATGCCGATATACTGAAGAACCGTAGTGTCGGCGTCGATGCAGCCGGCACTGCCGGAAACGGGAATGGAATCCGTCCCAGTGAGATCGGATACCATCAACTGCACCTCATGGGAGGAAAAACGGTAGACAGAAGCCTCCTGATCCGCCGTTTCCGTCAGCATGATGCGCTCGACGGGCTGGGCCGTGTGCTGCCACCAGTTCTGGCTGGCCAGCAGGCAGGCGCCGCTGCTCCCATCGTAGAGGTAGGGGCCGGTGCCGATGGGAATGTCCTGCTTTTCCGTACCGGATTTTAAAATGGGAATATCCAGCAGGGCGGGGAGTGCACTATTGGCCCGATTCAGGGTCAGCGTCACGGTACTGCCGCTGCCGGACACGCTTTTCAGGTCTGTCAGACGCTCACTGTAGCGGGGGGACGCTTTGGCGGCGGTCAGAGTGGTCTTCACATCGGCGGCGGTCAGGGGAGAACCATCGGAAAATACCGCGTTGGGACGCAGAGTTAAGGTGTAGGTCAGGGCCTCGGCATCGTAGGTATAGGAGGCGCACAGCACCGGCTGCGGCGCGAGGGCAGTGTCCAGATGGAACAGCCCCTCATACAAAAGAGATGCCACGGTCTGCTGCATTCCGTCCGGGCAGGCCAGGGGATTGAGGGGCTGTGTGCTGAGATAGGGGAGGGAGAATACCTCGGGGAGCGCGGTGGCCTCCGTAGTGTCCGCCTGTTCCTCAAGGGGAAAGAGAATATCCTCATCCTCCGGCGGAGTCTCTAACTGTGAGCAGCCGGTCAGAAGCAGCAGTGCGGTCAGCAGAGCAAAAAGACGTTTCATGCGCGGCCCTCCAAGGCGATGACCGCCGCCTGAACGCCCCGGCTGTCACCCATTTTCCGATAGGACCAGAAAAGCTCGGGGTGACAGGCGGTGCAGAGCTCGGCACACTCAATATGCTCCGGCAAAACGCCGGAGCGCAGAAGCCACTGCCGGTTTAGCCCAGCCAGATCTACATGGAATTTGGTGCCGTTAAAGGTGATGAAGGGCTCGGCGTCAGCCATCAGCTCGGCGCGCATGGCCTCCGGCACATCGCTGTCCGTTTCAAAGCAGCAGGGGCCGATACAGGGGCCTAAGGCCGCCATCAGATTTTCTGCCCGGCAGCCGTAAGCGTCACACATGGCGGCCACGGTTTTCTGGACGATTCCCGCGGCACAGCCCCGCCACCCGGCATGAACGGCGCCGATGGCCTGTCTTACGGGATCGTACAGCAGCACCGTGCCGCAGTCGGCGGAAAAAACAGTCAAAGACAGACCGGGTTCATCGGTGATGAGCGCGTCCACATCCGTGTAGTCTCTGGGGCGAAGCAGGCCCTTTCCAGCATCTGCGGCGGTGACGCGGCGGATATTGGCGGTGTGGGTCTGCTGGCTCAGTACCGCCCGGCTCTCATTTAGTCCCAGCGCGGCAAAGAAGCGGTGATAATTTTCCCACAGCGCCTCTGGGCCATCCCCCTGACTGGGGCGGAGATTCAGACTATCCCACGGCGCGGGGGACACGCCGCCCCGCCGGGTGGAAAAGCCATGGGGAACTGCGTTCAGGGCATCGGCGGTGAACCACACCAGCCCGTTTTGTTCGTGCTTTTGAAAGGACATAGCTGCCTCACTCCTTCTGGTCGGAAGAATCTTCTGTCTGCCGGGTGTCCGCATGGCGCCGGTAGGCGCCCTTTGCCAGAATGATCGCGCTGACGATCTGAACAACGCCAAGGAGCAGTAGGAGCTTTGGGAGCAGTACACCGTGTATCAGCAGCCCCAAAAAGAACAGCGCACAGCCGCCGATCAGCGTGAAAACAGCCCATAAAAGCTCCTTAATGTCATGGAGCAGAGCGAGCGCAGAATCCTGTTCGGTCATGGCGAATACTCCTTTCAAAAAATGCCCTCTGGAAAGCCAGAGGGCGAAGAATGTGCGGCGATGTTACGGGAAGTGTCCCCCCCCATTTTCTTTTCCGCAAGAGGAAAAGAAAATGGGGGGATATTTCGCACGGTAAAGCCGTGCTATTCCTGTGCCGCATAGCAGCATATACGGAAAACTTTACAGGTCGGGGTGATACTCCTTGCAGGTGCACTTCTTCCACTTCAGCCCGCTGCCGCAGGGGCAGGGATCGTTGCGGCCGATCTTGATGGTGTTCTTCACCGGCTGCTTTTTGGGCGCGGTACCGTCGCCGCCGACATTTTCCACAGTGGCCTTGGCTACACGCTCCCGCTTGACCTCCTCGTCCTTTCTCAGACGGACGGAGTACAGGCGGCGGACGGTCTCGTCCTGAATGGCGGAGACCATTTCCTCGAACATATCAAGGGATTCCCGCTTGTAAACGTCCACAGGGTTGTTGTTGCCGTAGCCCTGAAGCCGGACGCCCTGCTTCAGATCGTCCATGGCGTCAATGTGATCCATCCAGTATTCATCCACCACGCGGAGCATGATGACCCGCTCCAGTTCCCGCATGATGGGCGTGGTGACCTCCTGCTCCTTGGCCTCGTAGGTCTTTTCGGCGGCGGCGATAAACGCCTCGTCGAAATCCTCCTGCGTCTTGGAGGAAATCTCGTCATCGCTGAAGGACACGGCACCCTTGGCAAAATAGATGCCCTCCATACCCTTGAGCATTTCGTGGTACTGCGCGGCGTCCAGGTGCGCGTTTTCACCAAAGGCAAGGGCCACATGGTTGCTGACGGAGGTGTGCATCATGTTCAGCACGGTCTCCTTGATGTCCAGACCGTCCAGTACCTGACGGCGCTGAGCATAGATGATCTCACGCTGTTTGTTCATGACGTCATCGTATTCCAACACGCTCTTACGAGACTGGAAGTTCCGGCTCTCCACAGTGGTCTGGGCGTTTTCGATGGCACGGGTCAGCATCTTGTTTTCGATGGGGGTATCCTCATCCAAATCGAATTTCTCCATCATGTTCTGGATGCGGTCTCCGCCGAACAGGCGCATGAGGTCATCCTCCAGAGAGATGTAGAACCGGGTCTCGCCGGGGTCGCCCTGACGACCGGCACGGCCACGGAGCTGATTGTCGATCCGGCGGGATTCGTGGCGCTCGGTGCCGATGATGAACAGACCGCCGGCCGCGCGGACCTTTTCGGCCTCCTCGCTGATGATGGCCTTGTGATAGGCCATCCGCTCGGCAAACAGCTTCCGGGCGGCCAGAATTTCCTCGTTGTCCGTCTCGGCATAGCCGGTGGCATCCACGATGACCTCCTCGGAGTAACCGGCCTTCACCAGATCCGCTCGGGACAGATACTCGGCGTTGCCGCCCAGCATAATATCGGTACCACGGCCTGCCATATTGGTAGCCACGGTGACGGCACCCAGCTTACCGGCCTGCGCCACGATCTCAGCTTCCTTTTCGTGGTTCTTGGCGTTGAGCAGGTTGTGCTGGATGCCCTCGCGCTGGAGGAGCTTGCTCAAAAGCTCGTTCTTTTCAATGGAAACGGTGCCCACCAGAACGGGCTGGCCCTTCTCGTGGCACTCCTTCACCTGCTGGATGACCGCCCGGAACTTACCGGCCTCGGTCTTGTAAACAACATCGTGGTGATCCACACGCTGATTGGGACGGTTGGTGGGAATCTCCACAATATCCAGATTGTAAATGGTGCCGAATTCCTCGGATTCCGTCATGGCGGTACCGGTCATGCCGGAGAGCTTGTCATACAGGCGGAAATAGTTCTGGAACGTGATGGTGGCCAGCGTCTTGTTCTCGCTGTTGACGTTGACGTGCTCCTTGGCCTCAATGGCCTGATGCAGACCGTTGGAGTACCGGCGGCCGAACATCAAACGGCCGGTGAACTCGTCCACGATGATGACCTCACCGTCCTTCACCACGTAGTCGATGTCCCGCTTCATGGTGCCGTGGGCCTTCAAAGCCTGATTGATGTGGTGGTTCAGCGTGGCGTTGGAGGGGTCGGACAGGTTCTCTACATGGAAGAACTCCTCGGCCTTGGCGATGCCGGAGGCGGTCAGCGTTGCGGTTTTGGCCTTTTCGTCCACAACGTAGTCTGCATCGATGTTGGCGTCCTCTTCCTCCTTGTCATCCACCTGCACAACAACCTTTTTCTTCAGGCGGGAGACGAACATCTCCGCCATATCGTACATCTGGGTGGACTTTTCACCCTGACCGGAGATAATGAGGGGGGTACGGGCCTCATCGATGAGGATGGAGTCCACCTCGTCCACGATGGCGAAGCTGTGACCCCGCTGCACCAGCTCGTTGGCGTAGATGCACATATTATCACGGAGGTAGTCGAAGCCCATCTCGTTATTGGTGCCGTAAGTGATGTCGGCGGCATAAGCCTCCTTGCGCTGCGCGGGAGTAAGGCCGTGGATGATCAGACCCACCTTCAGACCAAGGAAGCGGTGGACCTTGCCCATCCATTCGGAGTCGCGCTTGGCAAGGTAATCGTTGACTGTGACCACATGGACGCCCTTGCCGGTCAGCGCGTTGAGGTAGGAGGGCAGCGTTGCCACCAGCGTCTTGCCCTCGCCGGTCTTCATCTCAGCGATGCGGCCCTGATGCAACACGATGCCGCCCACCAACTGCACCCGGTAGGGGCGCATACCCAGCACGCGGTCCGCGGCCTCCCGCACGGTGGCAAAAGCCTCCGGCAGAATGTCATCCAGAGTCTCGCCGTTTGCAAGGCGATCCTTGAATTCCGGCGTCTTGGCCTGAAGCTCCGCGTCGGTCAGCGCCTTGTATTCGTCGCTCAGCGCCTCGATCTTGTCCACAATGGGATAGATGGACTTCAGCTCCCGGGAGCTGTAATCGCCGAAAATGGATTTAAAAAGTCCCATAGGTTTGAAACATCCTTTCACGCTTCCGTCCCCCTTCGGACGGAAAGAGAATATACCATGTAAATAGGGAAGCACATAGCCACCCACAATAAAACAAACATACTATAGCATATTCTCCCCCGGATTGCAAAGAAAAATGGAAAAGTTGCAAAAAAGTTTACAAAATATTCCCATAGCGGAAAGGATAATCGTTTGCGTCTGTGCACTATCCGAATCATAAGCAAACAGGAAACGGCTCCCGCGTATTCGGACAGACTTATCAAAATGACTGGAGAAGTTCACAAAACCGACATTGTACTTTTCGTAGTCCTGTGTTAAAATGTCATCAAGATACAAGCCAATACGCGCCCATGGCGTATACAGATCAAACAAAGGAGGCCCCTTATGAAGCTGAGCTTTTACGGCGCCGACCAGTGCGTCACCGGCAGCTGTCACTGTCTGGAGGTCAACGGAAAGAAAATTCTTGTCGACTGCGGTTTACAGCAGGGCAGAGACGAGGTGGATAACGGCGCACTGCCCTTCCATTCCGGCAGCATTGATTATGTGCTGGTGACCCACGCTCATATCGACCACACCGGCCGCATCCCCATGCTGGTGAAGCAGGGCTTTCAGGGCCGCATCCTGACGACCCGCCTGACAGCAAACCTCATGGACATCATGCTGCTGGACTCCGCCCATATTCAGGAATCCGACGCCGAATGGAAAAACCGCAAGGCGGAGCGCTCCGGCGCGCCGAAGGTGGAGCCGCTCTATACTGTAGCGGACGCGGAAAACGTGAAGCAGTATGTCACCACCTGTGAGTACGGACAGGATGTGGAGCTGTGCGAGGGCGTCAGCGTCCGCTTTGCCGATGCCGGGCACCTGCTGGGGAGCGCGTGCATCACCGTCACCGCTACGGAAAACGGCGAAACGAAGAAAATCATCTTCTCCGGCGACCTTGGCAATGTGGATCAGCCTATCATCCGTGACCCCAGCCATTTTGCCGGAGCGGATTATGTCATTATGGAGTCCACCTACGGCAACCGCAACCATACGGAGGTCTGGAGCTACACGGATGATCTGGCTCAGATCATTGACGAGACCATGGCCAAGGGCGGCAATGTGGTCATTCCCGCCTTTGCCGTGGGCCGCACACAGGAGCTGTTGTATTTCATCCGGGAAATCAAGGATAAGGGGCTGGTAAAGTCCAACCCGGATTTCCCTGTGTACATCGACTCTCCGCTGGCCCGCCGGGCTACCACCATTTTTACCGGTGATCTGGATGGGTATTTGGACGCCGATGCCCTGGCGCTGGTGCAGGACGGGACCCATATGTTCAACTTCACCAATCTCCATATGACGGAGACCGTGGAGGAATCCAAGGCACTGAATGAGGACGGTGTGCCGAAAGTCATCATTTCTGCCTCCGGTATGTGCGATGCCGGACGTATCCGCCACCACCTGAAGCATAACCTCTGGCGGCCGGAGTGCACGGTGGTGTTTGTGGGCTATCAGGGCGAGGGGACGCTGGGCCGCTCGCTGCTGGAGGGCGCGAAGACCGTAAAGCTCTTTGGCGAGGAGATCGCCGTTCACGCCAAGATCGTGAATTTCCAAGGGCTTTCCTCCCATGCGGACCGAGACCATCTGCTTGCGTGGATCGCGGATATCAAGGCACCAAAGCCGCAGCACGTATTTATTGTTCACGGCGACCGGGAGGTGGCGCCCTACTTTGCCGAGAGTGTGGAAAAGCTGGGCTTTACCGCTCATGCCCCCCAGTATACCGAGGTCTATGACCTGCTGACGGACAAGAGCGTGGAGAACGGTTATCTGCCGGAGCGGAAGGCCAAGGCCGTTGGCGGCCAGAGAGTCAACACCGCCTACGAGCGTCTGGTGGCGCTGGGTCAGCGGTTGTTGGATGTCATCCGCCGCTCCAAGGGCCGGGACAACAGGACGCTGGGCCGCTGGGCCGACCAGCTCCGTCAACTGCTGGACAAGTGGGAAGAATCGTAGTAAAATATATAAATCCGCAGGGAGCGCTGTCAATGCGGCGCTCCCTGCAAGTGTATCCGAACCTGTTTTGAAGGGAATCGAGAGCCATGGAAGCATTGGAAAAAGGGAAGATTTATACAGCGGAGATCGAAGGCTATTCCAGCGAGGGACTGGGAATTGCCCGGGTGAACGGCGCGGTGGTGTTTGTGCCGGACGCCGTGCGGGGAGAGACTGCGGACCTCCGCATCACGCGGGTGATGAAGACCTCCTGTGCCGGGGAGATCGTGAAGCTCCGTACACCCTCGCCGAACCGCATGGAGCCGGAATGCCCCTATGCCGGTCGGTGCGGCGGCTGCGCCTATCAGCATTTGACCTACCCGGAGGAGCTGTGGGCCAAGCGCCAGCGGGTGCAGGACGCTCTGACCCGAATCGGCGGGCTGGATATTCAGGTCGAGGAAATCCTGGGGGCGAAGGACCCGGAGCATTATCGCAACAAAAGCCAGTACCCCGTGGGGGCCGACGGTTCCATCGGCTTTTTTCAGGCCCGGACTCACAAGGTTGTCCCGATCCGCCGGTGCCTGATTCAAACAGAGGCTGCCGACCGCACGGCACAGGCCGTGGGGGAGTGGATGCGCCGTTATCAGGTCCCGGCCTATGATGAGACCACGGGCAAGGGGCTGGTGCGCCATGTCTGCGTTCGGGTGAACCAAAAGGGCGAGAGCCTTTGCTGCGTGGTGGTCAACAGCAGCAAGCTGCCACGGGAGCCGGAGCTGGCGGCCTATGTCACCCGGGCTGTGCCCCGCACGGTGGGCGTTCTGCTGAACAGCAATACCCGCCGGGGCAATGTGATCTTAGGGGAAAAGTATCGGACGCTCTACGGGCAGAATTATCTGATGGACACCCTCTGCGGACTGGAGTTCCGGCTGTCCATGCCCTCGTTCTATCAGGTGAATCGGGATCAGGCGGAGGTGCTGTACCATAAGGCACTGGAGTTTGCCGGGCTCAGCGGTGAGGAAACGGTGCTGGACCTCTACTGCGGCATCGGCACCATTACGCTGTGTCTTGCAAAGGCGGCGAAGCGGGTCATCGGCGCGGAAATCGTGCCCCCCGCCATCCGGGACGCCAAGGAAAACGCTCTCCGCAACCACATCGAAAACGCGGAGTTTTTCTGCGGCGACGCGGCGGACATCGCCGCCAAGCTGGAGAGCGACGGCCTGCGGCCGGATGTGGTGACGGTGGATCCGCCCCGGAAGGGCCTTGCCCCGGAGGTCATCGCCTCCGTAGCGGCCATGGGACCGGAAAAGGTGGTCTATGTATCCTGTGATCCCGCCACGCTGGGCCGGGATGTGAAAATTTTCGGACAGCTTGGCTACCGGGCTGTCCGCGCCGCCGCCGTGGATATGTTCCCCGGCACCGCGCATGTGGAGACGGTAGTCTTGATGTCAAGGAAATAAAATCAAGTGCCAGAAAGCGGCGTATTTCCGGGCTTTTTCGGAGGTTTGGATTTGAAGCCAGACTTCTGAAAAAGCTCGGTTTTCCTATATGGAAACATATCTACGGCAAAATGTGTGTCAGGTTGTGACCTCGGATTAGATGTCACGATTTGAGACAGTGGAATAGATGTCAGGAATTTCGGGCTGATTTTTGAAAAACGGAAAAGGATGACAACCAATCAGGCAACTCGACCATTTTTGGTGGTTGTAGGCAGTGGTATAGATGTGAAGGGAAAATTCGGTAAATCATAGTTCGCATAACTGTACGCTATCGCAGCGGAAAGACTAATAATAGACAGGATTATTGTAAAATTGTATAGTATTATTTAAATAATCAACTTTATTAAACCAGAAGTTTGATAAAGAGATGTATAGAGAAATGTATTGGACAGGCAGGAGATTTAATATGATTTCGAGAGCAAAGAAATATGCGGCAGTGTTGCTGGTTTTTGTATGCGTGTGTATGATATTTTCTCCCCAGACTGCATATGCAGCCGAGGACAGTTCGCAGCATGAAACTGTCAAAGTCGGTTTCTTTGCCATGGATGGTTATCATGTGATGGATGAAGAAGGCAACCGCAGCGGCTATGGCTATGATTTTCTTCGTCTGATGGCCCGTTATTGGGATGTAGATTACGAATATGTCGGATATGATCAGAGCTGGGATGATATGCAGCAGATGCTTGAAGATGGCGAGATCGACATGGTAACATCTGCCCGCAAAACACCGGACAGAGAAGAAAAGTTTGATTTTTCACGTCCCATCGGAACCAATTATGGGATGCTGACCGTCCTCAGTGACAACAGCACGATTGTGGACGGCAATTACAGCACTTACAACGGTATGCGTGTGGCGCTTTTGAACGGAAACACCCGGAATGAAGAGTTTGCGGATTTTGCAGACAATAAAGGATTTACATATGTTCCATCTTATTTTGATACGACCGCAGAAATGAAGGAAGCCCTTCAGAGCGAAAAAGTTGATGCGATTGTTACCAGCTCTCTGAGAAAAACAAACAATGAGCGAATCGTGGATAAATTTGGCAGCAGCGATTTCTATGTCATTGTTAAAAAAGGTAATACAGAATTGCTGAATGAGATCAATTATGCAATCGACCAGATGAATGCAGCTGAGAGTGACTGGAAAACGACACTTTATAATAAAAATTATGAAAGCATCGAAACTAAGAATCTGGAATATACGGAGAAAGAAAAAAGTATTATTTCACAGTATTCCAAGGACAACCCGCTTCATGTTCTGTGTGATCCGACCCGTTATCCATATTCTTATAATGAAAATGGTGAGATGAAGTGTATTATCCCGGATTACTTCCGGAAAATTGCAGACTATGCCGGGATTTCCTATGAGTTTCTTACACCTGCCACCAGAGATGAGTATATTGCTTATCAGAAAAATACGGAAACCACAGATATGAGCATCGATGCACGCCTGGAAACAGATAACTATGCTGAAACGAAAAAATGGGGGATTACTGCACCTTTCATTACGATGCAGTTGGCAAGGGTGACACGGCGTGACTTTGATGGAAACATTAATGTTGTTGCTACTGTTGACCAGACAGCATCAAAGTCAATTGAAGATGCAATGGCACCCGGTGCAGAAAAACTGATGTGCAGTACCCGACAGGAAATGATGGAAGCTGTCCGTAAGGGTAAAGCAGATGCTGCCTTCGTCTACTATTACATGGCACAGGCGTTTGTGAACAGTGACACTACGGGCACCATGACATATACTCTGCTGGAGCAGCCTACATTCACCTACCGCATGGTAATTTCATCAACTGAGAACCATGCGCTGGCTGGTATTCTGACGAAAGCAATGTATGCCATGCCTCAAAATCTTGTTGAAGATATTGCAGCACAGTATACCACATACAAAGCAACAGAGCTGACATTTGTTGACTGGATCCGTCTGCATCCTGTTGTTACTGTTTGGGTTCTTCTTATTTTTGGATGGCTGCTGACTATTATGGCTGTGATAATGGTGCGTCTCAGTGCAAGAAGAAAAGCTCAGAAGGCGGCCCAGGAGAAAGCTGAGGAAATGGCGGAACTGGCAGAGCATGCACAGGCTGCAAACAAGGCAAAAACTGCATTTTTGTCACATATGTCCCATGATATGAGGACACCGATGAATGCAATCATAGGATTTACCGGTATTGCAATGAAAAACAATCCGTCAGACGAAGTGAAAAATTGTCTGGAAAAGATTGACGAAAGCTCAGAGTATTTACTGTCGCTGATCAATGATGTATTAGATCTGACCCACATCGAAAGTGGAAAAGTGAAATACAATCCGGTACCGGCGGATGTGAAAAACATTACAGATTCTGCATTGGATATTATAACAGGCTTTCTTACGAACAGGGATATCAACTTTAAGATTCAGCGTGAAGATGCAAAGATTCCAAATGTACTTGCGGACCCTGCACGCCTGCGCGATGTGCTGGTCAATATTCTGAGCAATGCCGTAAAATACACTCCGGATGGAGGGACGATTACATTTGAAGCCCGGTGTCAGGAAAAGGGCGGGGATGGATATATAAATATGCGTTACCGCATTTCGGATACTGGTATTGGCATGAGTGAGGAATTTACAAAAGAAGTTTTTGAGGAATTTGCACAGGAAGATTCCGATGTGAGAACGCAGTACCACGGAGTTGGACTGGGGATGGCTATCGTAAAGAAGTATGTGGATATGATGGACGGAACCATTTCCGTGCAGAGTAAAAAGCATGAGGGAACCACATTTACTGTGGATATTCCTTTGGAAATTACAGATCAGGAATGTAATAAGTCAGACACAGGTTTTTCTGAAAAGGTAAATCTTACAGGTGTGAAGGTCCTTCTTGCGGAGGATAATGAACTGAATGCAGAGATTGCTGCCGTGCAGTTGGAAGAGTTCGGGATGAATGTAGAAAGAGCTGTGGATGGAAAGAATGCTGTTGAGATTTTCAGAAATCATCCGAAAGGCACATTTGATGTAATCCTGATGGATGTCATGATGCCTGAAATGAATGGTTATGAAGCGGCAAAAGCAATCAGGGCAATGAATGACAGACCGGATGGAAAAAACATTCCTATTATAGCAATGACAGCTAATTCATTTGCAGAAGATATTCAGGCATCACTGGATGCAGGAATGAACGCACATTTGTCAAAGCCGATTGTGATTGATGAAGTTATAAAAACGATTTTAAGGTATGTATATAATTGATTAGCAGAGGTTCATGAATTAGTGGAATACAATTGACAGGAAGACTAAAGTTTGACAATGTGAGAGTGCTATGTTTCCGCGAACGGGCACAAAACCTGACATCAATCAGAAGGTATCGTGCCATGTGGAGACGGTAGTCTTGCTTTCAAAAGAGGAAGGTTAGGTGTCGGGCGGCAGTTAGCCGGTTTTCCGGGAGGATGGAAACGAAAGACCCATATTTTATCGGATTTTGGCCATTAGAACACTGATTTATCATAGAGAAGAACAGAAATTGACAAGTATGAATGGCAATAGAAGAAATAAAGGCTTTACCCTTGCTGAGCTTTTGGTTGTTGTGGCGATTATTGCGGTACTGGTGGCAGTTGCGCTTCCAACCTTTGCGAAGCATTTGGAAAAGAGCAGAGAGGCAACGGATGCCGCGAATATCAGGTCACAGTATGCCGAGGTAATGACGGACGGCATTACAAGCGGAGGTTCTGTCAACGCGAACCACGAAAAATACGCGGCGGTGGAGCTGAAGCAGACCCAAAACGGCTGGCAGCTCACAGAGCTTGCGAATAATCTGAACAGCCTGTTTGGTCCGGACCGCATTGTCGGGAACGGCCCCAATCGGGGCGGCATTGCGTGGGTGGAATATGACGCCCAAAGAGAATGCGCGCTTCTTCATTATGAGGGCGGTAGTTCCACCGGCGGGAACACGGGAGGCAATACCGACGGCTCCGGCGGTGATTCTGGAACGGGAAGCGATACGGTTATCGGGAAAGTGGAGCAGTCGGCCGGTACTTGGCCGACGGAGGAAAATTTGGGGAGTATCAAAACAGGGAAAGCATACAAGCTGCCGGATGGTACGATATTCATTGCAGCCTCCGACCAGTCATACAATAAATATTATCCTCCCCATCTCCCGACCGAAAGCGGATATGAATGGCTTGGCGTAAAGCTATCGGGCACCGTCATTTCATCGGATAAAATTACAGACGGAAAGCTGACAGTGACCGTCAACTACGGCGATATTCTCGAGAACCCGGATGGGAGCCTTTCCATCTGGAAAAACAGCGCTTCAAACACATGGGGCGTTCCCATCAGTGACGGGAACTGGATCAAGCTGGTGCTTGCGTGATTATAAAAAATAGCCGTTTAAAGCGGCTGCATAATCAATAAAACTCCCTATTACCGAATGTGCTTCGGCGGTGGGGAGTCCTTTTATAATCATGGCATAATGCTCACGTTTATTATGCGGGGAATGTTCTCAGTCCTTCATACTTTTATTATAAATAACGTTGAATATCAATCAATATGATTCGTTTTTGGAAAGAAAATGCGGCTTGGGCTACAATATTTGTAAAACCGCTTCAGTATGCGGCAAAGGGAGTATGCCTTTGCTGCAAAGTTCTATCGCTACGGCTGGACCGACAGTTCGGAGTATCTTCTAAACGGAACGGACATAAATAAGCAGATTACCTATGGTGAGTATCTTGAGTATATGACGATAAACAATTCATGCGATTTTGATGCCGTATAACGCAGAGAAAAACGGCTTTGGTATCAGCGGCAAGATTGAAAATGTGCGCGAGGCTGTTGGCGATTGGAGGACCAACAAAAAGAATTATGAAAGAAACCAAGGAATACGGTTGGACACGAGATATTTAATGTCCAACTATATTTGCCTGCGGAGTGATATTAAAATACCGCTATCTTGTTCCCGATACTCACACCACGGGGAATTAAAATCGTACAAATCAATATACATAGTACTTGCCTCTTTTCCTTAATCCTTGTAATGGTGACGGGCAAGAATGACATTTGTTAGAATTTTGTTAGAACAACAGTGTCAAAAAATGCAAAAAGTACCGACTTTTAACCAAAAAGGATAAAAATCGGTACTTTTGTGGTGGAGCCGAGGGGAGTCGAACCCCTGTCCGAAAACAGTTCCACGGGACTTTCTCCGGGCGCAGTCAGGTTTCAGAATTCCCGCCCCGCAAAGACACCTGACAGACTTTGCGGTTTGGTAGAGTCATGATGCGTGGGCAGGTCAACTCTTTCCCGCCTCACGGACGCCACATCAACGACGCCTTCCCCGGCCTGTGGCCTCTCCGGTTCAGACGGCTGCTTTAATTAAGCAGCAATAGCAACAGTATTGTTGTTATTTAATTTATAAAATTGCCCGTTTTATGGCGGTCAGGCGCCGCCGCCCGCTTGTCCCGCTTCTCCATCCCCGTCGAAACCTTTACGGCCCCGTCGTCGGAGCAAATGTCACTCATTCCGTTTCCGCCTTCCGGCAAAAACTTCATCCGTTCCATTGCTCCTCCTCTTTCGTTCCACAAACGCTTCGCTGGTTTGTGAAACGAGTTGGACGTGAGTTGCGCTTTTGAGCAAATGTCACGCATTCCGTTTCCGCCTTCCGGCAAAAACTTCATCCGTTCCATTGCTCCTCTTTCGTTCCATAAACGCTCTGCTGGTTTGTGAAACGAGTTGGACGTGAGTTGCGCTTTTGAGCAAATGTCACTCATTCCGTTTCCGCCTTCCGGCGAAAACTTCATCCGTTCCATTGCTCCTCCTCTTTCGTTCCATAAACGCTCTGCTGGTTTGTAAAATAGGAAAGCAGAATTTGCTATTTGGAATTGTAACACATTCCCATATCGGAATGTGTTACAATTCCGTGACAGTTTTAGGTTTTGGTCAGCTTTACCATCAGCTTGGCCGGGGTGAGCTTGGCCAGCAGCCGGTAAAACTTATAGAACAGCCGGGGTGTATAAATGGTTTGTCCCGCTTTTGCCGCCCGCAGGGCGCCGCCGGCTACCCGCACCTGATCGCAGTAGGGCAGCAGCTCAAAGGCAGGGGAGTTGTGGATATGCCCGGTCTCCAGAAATTCCGTGGCCATGGGGCCGGGGCAGACTGCTGTGACCGTGATGCCCTTGGCCTTCAGTTCCTCCGCCGCGCCGATGGTATAGGCAGAGACATACGCCTTTGTGGCGGAATAGACCGTCATCCGGGGGGTGGGGCAGAAAGCGGCGATGGAGCTGACATTCAGAATGCGGCTCCCGGCCTCCATATAGGGAACGGACAGATTGGTGATGGCTGTGAGAGCCCGGAGGTTCAGGTCGATCATCCGAGTCTGGGACACGGTGTCTACCTCGCCGATTTTGCCGAGATAGCCGCACCCGGCGTTGTTGATGAGCAGGGAAATCTCAGGCTGTTCCTCCACCAGATGCTCGTGATAGGCGGTAAAGCTCATAGTGTCACACAGGTCCAAAGGCAGCGTCAGGACGCTGAGCCCCTCGTCTGTAAGCTGCGCGGCCAACTCCTCAAGCCGCTGGGCGCGGCGGGCAATGAGCCAGACCCGCTCGATCTCCGGAAACACCTGATGGACTTGGCGGGCAAATTCCAGCCCAAGCCCGGAGGATGCACCGGTAACGACTGCGGTTTTCATAGGCGCTTCTCCTTTCGGAGCCGTTTAGTGGGTCTCGGGGGCGGGGTAATCAACGCCCTGCGTGTCCACCCGGACAGAGGCCATGACCACCGGCTTTTTCGGCATATCGTTCATCATGTTCCGCTGGACCCGGGAGATGTCGATGGCAACGTCCTGCCCCTCGGTGATTTTGCCGAAGGCAGCGTACTGACCGTCCAGATGGGGGGCGGGGGCCACCATGACAAAGAACTGGCTGCCGGCGGAGTTGGGGGCCATGGTGCGGGCCATGGACAGCACGCCGGTCTCATGGAGCAGATCGTTCTGGTGGAAGCCGTTGGCGGCGAACTCGCCGTTGATCTCATAGCCGGGGCCGCCCATGCCGTTTCCGTTGGGGCAGCCGCCCTGGATCATAAAGCCGGGGATGACCCGGTGGAAGGTCAGGCCGTCATAGAAGCCCTTGTTAGCCAGAGAGATAAAGTTGTTGACGGTGTTAGGGGCCTTTTCGGGATACAGCTCGCCCCGCATCACGCGGCCATCCTCCATGGTGATCGTTACAATAGGATTGCTCATATTCATTCGTTCCTTTCTGAAAGTGTTATCTGCGGGCCTTCATGGCCCGGTCCATTTCGCGGCCGGCGTCCCGCTTGGCGATGGCATCCCGCTTGTCATAGTTCTTTTTGCCCCGACACAAACCGACCTCCACCTTCACCTTGGCGTTTTTAAAATAAACACTCAGAGGCACCAGTGTATAGCCATCCTGCTTGATGAGGGCGTGGAGCTTGCGAATCTCCCGCTTGTGCATCAAAAGCCGCCGGTCCCGGTCCGGGTCCCGGTTAAAAATATTGCCCTTTTCATAGGGGGAGATGTGCATACTGTGGACAAACAGCTCACCGTCCTTTACGGTGCAGTAGGAGTCCTTCAGGTTCATAGAGCCGCCGCGAATGGACTTGACCTCCGTGCCGCACAGCTCAATGCCCGCCTCATACTTGTCCTCCACGAAGTAATCGTGGTAGGCCTTGCGGTTCTGGGCCGCAATTTTGATTCCCTTTTTCTCCGTGGGGATCACCTCGTTTCTGATATTGCAGTATACCATATTTTTACGCGGACTGCAACGGGCAAGTTTTTGACGAAAATGGGCGGATAGAGAATGTCTGCCGGGTCAAAAGGATGGAAAGAGATATTCTTGTCCCGTTGCAGGAAAACAGGGCCCTGCGTATTGCGCTGAAGACCCATTAAGAGTTCTACAAGACATTAGTAAAAATAATGTTATTGTCATAGTTGTAAATTATATTACTGAATAACGCGCTCATTTCTCTGTATTGCGGTATTTTCTTCCTGTGACCTCTGTGCTATACTGATAAGGACAAAAAGGTAATACCAATTTGAGGCGCGGGACCATGAACCATGGACCGTATTTGGGGAGGCGGTATTGTGAGCAAGATCGGCGTTGTAATGGGAAGCACCAGCGATCTGCCGGTGGTGGAAAAGGCGATTCATATTTTAGAGGAGTATCAGGTGCCCTTTGAGGTGCGTGTGCTGTCCGCTCATCGGTGTCCGAATGAAGCAAGAGAATTTGCAGCTTCGGCGCGGGAGAGCGGATTTTCTGTTTTGATTGCCGCCGCCGGAATGGCGGCGCATCTGGCCGGGGCGCTGGCGGCGAATACAACCCTGCCGGTCATTGGCATTCCGTGCAGCGGCGCCAATTTTGACGGGATGGACGCATTACTCTCCACGGTGCAGATGCCGGGCGGCATCCCGGTAGCGACGGTTGCGGTGAACGGCGCGAAGAATGCCGCCCTGCTGGCAATCGAGATTCTGGCCGTGACCGATGAGACACTGGCCGCCAAGCTGGCGGAGAGCCGCAGGCGGGAGACCGAGGCTGTTTTGCAGGCGGATGCAGATATGCGCCGGCGTTTTCACGCGGACGCTTGATTTTTGACACAAATTTATTTATGATAGGAGAAACGGAACATGGAAAAGAAAGAGCAGCTGTACGAGGGCAAGGCAAAAAAGGTTTATGCCACCGAGGACCCCAATCTGGTGATCGTATCCTATAAGGATGACGCCACCGCGCTGGACGGACTGAAAAAGGGAACGATCGTGGGCAAGGGCATTATCAACAACCGGATGACGAACCGTCTGATGGCAAAAATGGAGAAGGCCGGAATCCCCACGCATTTTGTCAAGGAGCTTTCCGAGCGGGATACTTTGGTGAAAAAGGTCTCCATCGTGCCGCTGGAGGTCATTGTCCGCAATATTTCCGCCGGTCACTTTGCCTCCCGCTATGGCGTGGAGGAGGGCATTGTGTTCGACCAGCCCACGATTGAGTTTTCTTATAAGAATGATGACCTGCATGACCCCCTCCTGAACGCCTATCATGCTGTGGCGCTGAAGCTGGCCACATGGGAGGAGATCGAGCTTATCAAAAAGTACGCCTTTGCCGTGAATGACGCGCTGAAGTCCTTCTGGGCTGAGTGCGGCGTGACGCTGGTGGACTTCAAGCTGGAATTCGGCAAAACTGTCGAGGGTCAGATCGTCCTGGCAGACGAGATCAGCCCTGATACCTGCCGCCTGTGGGACTCAAAGACCCACGAGAAGCTGGACAAGGACCGCTTCCGCCGGGATATGGGCGGCGTCGAGGACGCCTATGCCGAGATCATGAAGCGGCTGCTGAGCCATGACGCGGACTGAGGGCGGGCGCGGGGAGCGCCATATCCATGAAGAATGCGGCGTGTTCGGCATTCGAACGCCGCAGACCGCCGATGTGGCGTCCTATGCCTATTACGCGCTGTACGCCCTGCAGCACCGGGGACAGGAGAGCGCCGGAATTGTTGTCAATGACGATGGCGTGTTTACCTCCTACCGGGATGTGGGATTGGTGAACGAGGTGTTTCCCCGGCAGCGCTTGACGGAGCTGGGGACCGGCACCATCGCCGTGGGCCATGTGCGCTACGGCACCACCGGCAGCGACAACAAGCGGAACGTCCAGCCAATTTTGGTGAACCATTTCAAGGGCCGCATGGCGCTGGCCCATAACGGAAATCTTACCAATTCCCAAGAGCTGCGGCGGGAGCTGGAGAGCCGCGGCTCTATTTTCCAGACAACAACGGACAGCGAGGTCATCGCCTACCTGATTGTGCAGGAGCGGCTCAAATGCGGCTCTATCGAGGCGGCGGTCTCCGCCGCCATGAACCGCATCGAGGGCGCGTATTCTCTGGTGCTGTCCTCGCCGACAAAGCTCATCGCTGTGCGGGACCCCCATGGCTTCCGCCCACTGTGCATGGGGCGGCTGAAGGACGGGGCCGTGGTCTTTGCCTCGGAGACCTGCGCACTGGACGCCATTGGCGCCGCGTTTGAGCGGGACATCCGCCCCGGCGAGATCGTGGTGGCGGATCAGGACGGTATCCGCTCTGACACCACGCACTGTGGAAAGGCGGAAAAGCGGCTGTGCGTGTTTGAATTTATCTATTTTGCACGGCCCGATTCCGTTATTGACGGGTCCAGTGTTCACATTGCCCGGCAGCGGGCGGGTGCGTTTTTGGCGCTGGAGCACCCTGTTCAGGCGGATATCGTCATCGGCGTCCCGGATTCGGGGTTGGATGCCGCCATGGGCTATGCCCGGCAGTCCGGGATTCCATACGGCATGGGCTTTATCAAGAATAAGTACATTGGCCGCACCTTCATTTCCCCCACGCAGACCATGCGGGAAAATGAGGTGAATATCAAGCTGAACCCCATCCGCTCCGTGGTGGAGGGCAAGCGGGTGGTGCTGATCGACGATTCCATCGTCCGTGGTACGACTTGCCGCCGGACCATCGACCTTCTGCGGCGGGCCGGCGCCAAGGAGATTCATATGCGGGTCAGCGCGCCGCCCTTTGTGTCCGAATGCTATTACGGCACGGACATCGACGATAAAAACAAGCTCATCGCCAATCATCATTCCGTGGAGGAGATCGCAAAGATCATCGGCGTGGATTCGCTGGGCTATCTCAGCATCGAGGACGTGGTGAAGCTGGCGGATAATACAAAAGGCGGCTTCTGCACGGCCTGCTTCGGCGGCGGCTATCCCACAGCCATTCCTCAGGAGGGCGGCAAGGACCGCTTTGAGTGCAGAATTAGTGAAAAGGAGGGAGAGGACCATGCGTAGCTTTTCTGAGAGCTACCGGGCAGCCGGTGTGGATATTGAAGCGGGCTACAAAGGGGTCAAGCTGATGCAGCACCATGTGGCGCGCACGGTGATTCCCGGCGTGGTCTCGGATCTTGGCGGCTTCGGCGGCCTGTTTGCGCCGAATCTTTCCGGCATGAAGGAGCCGGTGCTGGTTTCCGGTACGGACGGTGTCGGCACGAAGCAGCGCATCGCGCAGCTCATGGACCGCCACGATACCGTGGGGATCGACTGCGTGGCCATGTGCGTCAATGACATCATCTGCTGCGGCGCGCGGCCGCTGTTTTTCCTTGATTATATTGCCATCGGAAAAAACGAGCCGGAAAAGGTGGCATCGCTGGTCTCCGGCGTGGCGGAGGGCTGCGTCCGGGCAGGCTGCGCCCTGATCGGCGGCGAAACGGCGGAGCATCCCGGCACGATGGCGCCGGAGGACTATGATCTTGCCGGTTTCTCTGTCGGCATCGTGGACAGAGAGCGGGTCATTGACCACAGCCGTATGGAGGCAGGGGATGTTCTGCTGGCGTTGCCCTCCAGCGGCCTGCACTCCAACGGCTATTCACTGGTCCGCAGGGTATTCGATGTGGAGCATACCGACCTTGGCCGGACGGTCCCGGAGCTGGGCCAGACGCTGGGGGACGCCCTGCTGACGCCGACGGAAATTTACGTCAAGCCGGTGCTTGCGGCGCTGGACGCTGCCGATATCCGGGGTATCAGCCATATCACCGGCGGCGGTTTCTTTGAAAATATCCCCCGTTCCGTCCCGGACGGACTGTGCGCGAAAATCGAAAAAGCCGCTGTGCGGACGCCTGCCATTTTCCGCTTGCTGCAAGCGGAGGGAAACATCAGTGAGCACGATCTATTCAATACGTTCAATATGGGCGTCGGCATGACGATAGTTGTCAGCCGCGGCACGGCGGACCGGGCGCTGGAGACGCTGCGGGACAGCGGTACGGCGGCCTATGTGCTGGGTGAGATCGTCCGGGGCGACGAAAAGGTGGCGCTATGCTGAACCGGGCACGAATCGCGGTGCTGGTCTCCGGCGGCGGCACAAATCTGCAGGCGCTGCTGGACGCACAGCGGGCCGGGGCGCTGCCTCACGGTGAGATCTGCGTGGTCATCTCCTCCCGGGCGGAGGCATACGCCCTCCGGCGTGGAGAGGCGGCGGGTGTGCCCGGCTATGTGGTCTCCCGCCGGGAGTGCGGTTCTCAGCAGACCTTTGAGGACGGTATTTCCGCGCTGCTAACGCAGTATGACATTGACCTTATTATCCTGGCGGGCTTTATGAGCATTCTCAGCGCGGCGTTTACCGCCCAGTGGCCGCGCCGGATTCTGAACGTCCATCCGTCCCTCATCCCCTCCTTCTGCGGAAAGGGAATGTACGGCCTGCGGGTTCACGAGGCGGCGCTGGCAAGAGGCGTGAAGGTCACGGGAGCCACGGTACACTTTGTCAATGAAATTCCGGACGGCGGCGAAATTTTGCTGCAAAAAGCGGTGGAAATTCGCCCGGACGATACGCCGCAGACCCTCCAGCGCCGGGTCATGGAGCAGGCGGAATGGCAGCTTTTGCCCCAAGCCGCCGAAATGGTCGCGGCACAGATCATCAAGGAAAGGGAGAAGTGATATGGACCTGCTGGCATTTTTGAAGGAGACCTCCTATCCCGGGCGCGGCATTGTGATAGGGAGCGACCGGGCGTACTATTTCATCATGGGCCGCAGCGAGAACAGCCGCAACCGCGTATTCGTCCCCACGGAGGATGGAATCCGCACTGAGGCCCATGACCCCGCCAAGCTGACTGACCCCAGCCTCATCATCTACCACCCAGTCCGCACCATGGGCGATGCGCTGGTTATCACCAACGGCGACCAGACGGACACCATCTGCCGCTGCGGCGATTTCCGAAGGGGTCTGATGACCCGGAGCTATGAGCCGGACGAGCCGAACTGGACGCCCCGTATCTCTGCTATCCGCTATGGGGACGGGGCTATGGAACTGTCCATTCTCAAGCGTTGTCAGGGCCGCTGCCTGCGGGAATTTTTCTGCTATGAAGGCTGTGACGCCGGTAGGGGCTTCTTCATCAGCACCTATCAGGGGGACGGAAGCCCGCTGCCTACCTTTGCCGGGGAGCCGAAGGAGGTGGAGCTGCCGGAGCCGGAGGCGCTCTGGGCGGCGCTGAATATGGAAAACAAGGTTTCCCTGTACGCCAACGTGGGCGGAGAGGTGAGACTGTTCAATAAAAATCTGGGGGACTAAAGCATGAAGGAACTGGAACTCAAATACGGCTGCAATCCTAATCAAAAGCCGGCGCGCATTTTCATGAAGCAGGGGGATGAGCTTCCCATTCATGTCCTGAACGGACGTCCCGGCTACATCAATCTGCTGGATGCCTTTAACTCATGGCAGCTGGTCAAGGAGTTGAAGGAGGCCACCGGCCTGCCCTCTGCCGCCAGCTTCAAGCACGTTTCCCCTGCCGGGGCGGCGGTGGGCCTGCCGCTGAATGAGTTGGAGCGGCGCATTTACTTTGCAGAGGAAAGCGAAGCGCTTTCCCCCATTGCCTGCGCGTACATCCGGGCCAGAGGCGCCGACCGTCTGTGCTCCTACGGCGACTGGGCAGCGCTGTCCGAGGTGTGCGATGCCGATACCGCCCGCTACCTGAAGGCCGAGGTGTCCGACGGAATTATCGCCCCGGGCTATACGGCGGAGGCGCTGGATATCTTGAAAAGCAAGAAAAAGGGAAACTATAACGTCATTGAGATTGACCCGGCCTATATTCCCGCTGCCGTGGAGCAAAAGGACGTTTTCGGCGTGACCTTTGAGCAGGGCCGCAACAATTTCAAAATTGACGAGAGCCTGCTGACCAACATCGTCACGAAAAATAAGACGCTGCCGGAGCAGGCCAAGCGCGATATGCTGGTGGCGCTCATTACCCTGAAATACACCCAGTCCAACTCCGTCTGCTACGTGAAGGACGGGCAGACCATCGGCGTCGGCGCCGGTCAGCAGAGCCGCATCCACTGCACCCGTCTTGCGGGGCAGAAGGCGGATAACTGGTATCTGCGGCAGCACCCGAAGGTGCTGGCGCTGCAATTTGTTGATGGCATCCGCCGCCCGGACCGGGACAACGCCATTGACATCTATACCTCTGACGAATACGAGGACATTCTGGCGGACGGTGTGTGGCAGAATACCTTCAAGGTTTGCCCGGAGCCGCTGACCGCGGAGGAAAAGAAGGCATGGATCGCCACGCAGACCGGCGTTACGGTGGGCTCCGATGCGTTTTTCCCCTTTGGGGACAATGTGGAGCGGGCCAGAAAGTCCGGCGCAGCATATATCGCGGAGCCGGGCGGCTCCATTCGCGATGACCATGTGATCGCCGCAGCGGACCGTTACGGCATGGTCATGGCGTTTACCGGAATGCGGCTGTTCCATCATTAACGGTGCGTTCAAGAGGCGGAGAGGCTTCTCCGCCTCTTGCTGCTCTCATTCATCTATCACTTCATTTGAGGAGAATTGCTATGAAGCTCTTGGTTATTGGCGGCGGCGGGCGTGAGCACGCCATTGTCAAAAAGCTCCGGGAGAACCCAGCGGTAGAGGTGATCTACTGCCTGCCGGGAAACGGCGGCATAGCCGCCGATGCCGTTTGCGTGCCGGAGATCGGCGCGAAGGACATCGCCGCGCAGGCGGCATTTGCAAAGGCCCATGGCATCGATTATGCCGTAGTGGCGCCGGATGACCCGCTGGCGCTGGGGGCGGTGGACGCCCTGACCGCCGCAGGCGTGCCCTGCTTCGGCCCGGACGCAAAGGCGGCGGTCATTGAGGCCAGCAAGGCGTTTTCCAAGGAGCTGATGCACAAATACAATATCCCGACTGCGCGCTACGCAGTCTTTTCCGACCCGGCTGCTGCCTGTGCCTACCTTGATGACCACCCGGTCCCGGTGGTGGTAAAAGCGGATGGTCTGGCGCTTGGCAAGGGCGTGATCATCGCGCAGACCCGGCAGGAGGCAAAGGAAGCCGTACACGCCATGATGGAGGACAAGGTGTTCGGCGCCTCCGGCAGCCGCATTGTGATCGAGGAGTTTCTCACCGGCCCGGAGGTCTCAGTCCTCAGCTTTACTGACGGAAAGACCGTTGTGCCTATGGTGTCCTCTATGGACCATAAGCGGGCGGGGGAGGGGGATACCGGCCTGAATACCGGCGGCATGGGAACCGTTGCGCCCAATCCCTTTTACACGCCGGAGATCGCCAAGGTCTGTATGGATACCATTTTTCTGCCCACGATTCGGGCCATGGCGGCGGAGGGGCGGCCGTTCAAGGGCTGTCTTTATTTCGGGTTGATGCTGACTGCGGACGGGCCTAAGGTCATTGAGTATAACTGCCGTTTCGGCGACCCGGAAACGCAGGTGGTTCTGCCCCTTTTGAAAAGCGACCTGTTGACAGTCATGCAGGCAACAACAAATGGTACGTTGGCGCAGACGCCAGTGGAGCTTGCCGACGGTGCGGCCTGCTGCGTCATTGCCGCGTCGCAGGGCTACCCCGCAGCCTATGAAAAGGGCTTTCCCATCACCATGACTGCGGAAAGCGCCGCTCACGCTTATGTGGCGGGAGCGCGGCTGCAGGAGGGACAACTCGTGACCTCCGGTGGGCGGGTTTTAGGCGTCACCGCCGTGGCGGACACACTGCCGGAAGCCGTAAAGGAGGCGTACCGTCTGATGGATGGTGTTCAATTTGAAAACCGCTTTTTCCGCCGGGATATCGGCGCAAAAGCGTTGGCAGCCTTGGAGGGGAGGAGCTGAATGGTTGATCGGGTATATGTTGCAAAGAAGCCGGGCCTTGCCCCGGAGGAGACCTCGCTGCTGGCGGACTGCCGCGCGTTTCTGGGTCTGACGGGACTGGAGCGCATCAGAATTTGGAACCGCTATGACGCGGAAAATATAGATGCCGCCCTTTTTGACTATGCGCGGCGCACGGTGTTCTCAGAGCCGCAGCTCGATGAGGTCTCCGACCGGCCGGCATTTGACGGTGCCGCGGCGGTGTTTGCCGTGGAGCCGCTGCCGGGACAGTTTGACCAGCGGGCGGATTCGGCGGCCCAGTGCATCCAGATGCTCAGCCGGGGGGAGCGCCCCCTGATTCGCTCCGCCAAGGTCTATGTCCTCTATGGCACGTTGAGCGTCGAAAATGTGGAGGCGGTCAAGCGCTACGTCATCAACCGGGTGGAAAGCCGGGAGGCGTCCCTGGAGCTGCCGGAAACACTAACAGTCCGGCATGAGCAGCCGGATACCGTAGAAACGGAAACAGGCTTCATCGCTTTGGAGGAAGCCGGGCTTTCCGCGCTGCTGGAGCGGCTGGGACTTGCCATGGATTTGGAGGACCTGAAGCTGTTGCAAAGCTACTTCCGGGATGAAGAACACCGGGATCCCACCATTACGGAGCTGCGGGTGGTGGATACCTATTGGTCCGACCACTGCCGCCATACCACCTTTTCGACCCATATTGACCGCGTGGACATCCGGGATGACGCCGTGCAGGCCGCCTACGAGCATTATCTGGCGCTCCGGGAGGAGGTTTACGGCCCGGAGGCGGCGAAAAAGCGCCCGCAGACCTTGATGGATATTGCCACGCTGGGGGCAAAGGTCCTGAAGAAGCGGGGCTTGCTGCCGGAGCTGGACGAGAGCGAGGAGATCAACGCCTGTTCCATCCACGTTCCCGCCGTGGTGGACGGTGAGGAGCAGGACTGGCTGTTGATGTTCAAAAACGAGACCCACAACCACCCCACGGAGATCGAGCCCTTTGGCGGCGCGGCCACCTGCATCGGCGGCTGCATCCGGGACCCGCTTTCCGGGCGGGCGTATGTCCATCAGGCCATGCGGGTCACCGGCGGCGGGGACCCCCGCAAGCCGTTGGTGGATACGCTGGCTGGCAAGCTGCCCCAGCGCAAGCTGGCCCAGACCGCGGCGGCGGGCTATTCCTCCTACGGCAACCAGATCGGCCTTGCCACGGGACACGTGGCGGAAATTTACCACGAGGGCTATGTAGCCAAGCGGCTGGAATGCGGCGCGGTGGTGGCGGCGGTCCTGACGGAAAATGTAGTCCGGGAGCGGCCCCAGCCCGGCGATGTGGTGATTTTGCTGGGCGGACGGACCGGCCGGGACGGAATCGGCGGCGCCACCGGCTCCTCCAAGAGCCATGACCTGAACTCCCTTGCCGCCATGGCAAGCGAGGTGCAAAAGGGCAACGCCCCGGAGGAGCGGAAGCTGCAGCGGCTGTTTCGGCGGGGCGATGTGACCCGTATGATCAAGCGCTGCAATGACTTTGGTGCCGGCGGCGTTTCCGTAGCCATCGGCGAGCTGGCGGAGGGTGTCAGTATTGACCTTGACGCGGTGCGGCGGAAATATGACGGGCTGGACGGGACAGAGCTTGCTATTTCTGAGTCGCAGGAGCGGATGGCCGTGGTGGTGTCCCCGGAAGACGCGGAGCGGTTCATCGCCGCTGCCGGTGAGGAAAACTTAGAGGCGTACCGGGTAGCGGTCATTACGGAAAGTCCCCGGATGGTCATGCGCTGGAAGGGGCAGACCATTGCGGATATTTCCCGGGCGTTTCTGGATACCAACGGCGCCGCGAAGCACACGGCGGTTTTCGTGGCGGCGGCAGACCGCGCCGCACTTGGAAAGACCGGACTGAAAAATCTCCGGGAGGTGGCGGCCAGCCTGAAAAGCGCCAGCCGCCGGGGATTGGTGGAGCGCTTTGACAGCACGGTTGGAGCAGGGAGCGTTACCGTCCCCTTCGGCGGCAGAACGCAGACTACCCCGGCGCAGTCCATGGCGGCGCTGCTGCCGGTGCTGCCGGGACAGAAAACGGAGCAGGCCAGCGTGATGGCCTACGGCTTTGACGCCGACCAGATGACAGTAGACCCCTTTGTGGGGGCGTATCATTCTGTCATTGTCTCCGCTGCCAAGCTGGTGGCTGCTGGGGCGGATTACCGAAAAGCCTATTTGACATTTCAGGAATTTTTTGAGAAACTAAGAGACGAACCCCTTCGCTGGGGAAAGCCCTTTGCCGCGCTGCTGGGAGCGCTGGAGGCGCAGATGGATTTGGGCGCCGCCGCCATCGGCGGCAAGGACTCCATGTCCGGCTCCTTCATGGACTGGGATGTTCCGCCGACGCTGATCTCCTTTGCTATTGCTCCAGTACAGAGCGGAGAGGTGCTGACACCGGAATTTAAGTCCGCCGGAGACCCGGTGTACCTGTTCCTCTGCGACGGTACGGCGGCGGATCAGCGTGCGGTGTGGGAGCGCTTCCATGCGCTGTGCCGCGCGGGAAAGGTCAGGGCCGCATGGGCTGTAGAGAACAGCATGGCAGAGGGCGTCATGAAAATGTCCTTTGGCAACCGCATCGGCTTCCGGTCCGAGGGAGCCGGGGAGATCTGGTATTCCGATGCTCTGCCCGGCGCGATCATCGCGGAGCTGTCGGAGCCGCTCCCGCAGGGAACTGCCCTGCGCTTGGGCGTTACAACGGCGGACGGAGCGGTGACGCTGGGCGAGGATACGGCTTCTATTGACGAGCTGCTGGCGCTGAACGAGGGCGTTCTTGAAAGCGTCTATCCCACTCGGACCGCTGACAGCGGCCCTGTGGAAACACTGACCTACCGGACAACGGAGCGGAAAGCTCCGGCGGTGGCCGTTGCCAGACCCCGGGTGCTGATTCCCGTGTTTCCCGGTACGAACTGCGAGTATGACACGCAGCGGGCGTTTCTGGAGGCCGGCGCGGAGGCGGAGACCTTTGTGCTCCGCAATCTGACTGCCGCCGATGTGGCTGAGAGCGTGGAGCAGTTTGCAATGCGGCTGAAGGCGGCACAGATCGTCGCGCTGCCCGGCGGCTTCTCCGGCGGCGACGAGCCGGACGGTTCCGCTAAATTCATCACTGCATTCTTCCGTAACCCGGCGGTGCGGGAGCAGGTCACGGAGCTGCTGGAGCGGCGGGACGGATTGATGCTGGGTATCTGCAACGGATTTCAGGCGCTCATTAAGCTGGGGCTGGTGCCCTTCGGCAGGATCGTGGACACGGACGCCAGCTGCCCCACACTGACCTACAACACCATCGGCCGCCACCAGTCCAAAATCGTTCGGACGCGGGTGTGCTCCAACAAGTCGCCGTGGCTGGCGGGCACGGAGGTGGGCGAGGTCTACGCGGTGCCGGTCTCCCACGGGGAGGGACGCTTCCTTGCCTCCGAGGCCGTGGTGCGCCGCCTTGCGGACAACGGCCAGATCGCAACGCAGTATGTGGACCTTGCGGGTGTACCCACTATGGACACGGCCTTTGCGCCCAACGGCTCCGTCTGCGCGGTGGAGGGTATTACCTCCCCGGATGGGCGGGTCCTCGGCAAAATGGGCCACAGCGAGCGCATCGGCAAAAATCTTTATCGCAACATTCCTGACCGCTATGACATGAAGCTCTTTGACTCTGCCGTGCGGTACTTTAAAAAAATCTGAACAGGGGGTAACTGCCCATGGCGTATTTATCGGATATTGAGATCGCGCAGCAGTGCCGGATGCGGCCCATTACGGAGATCGCGGCGCTGGCCGGAGTGGAGGAGCGCTATCTGGAGTGCTACGGCCACTATAAAGCCAAGGTGGATTATGCGCTTCTGCGGGAGAACAAGCGCCCGGAAGGGAAGCTGATTCTTGTCACCGCCATCAATCCCACCCCGGCGGGGGAGGGCAAGACCACTACCACTGTCGGCTTGACGGATGCTCTGCGGCGCATCGGGAAAAACGCCATCGCCGCCCTGCGGGAGCCCTCCCTCGGACCGGTATTCGGCGTCAAGGGCGGCGCGGCCGGCGGCGGCTACGCGCAGGTGGTCCCCATGGAGGACATCAATCTGCATTTTACCGGCGATTTTCATGCCATCGGCGCGGCCAACAATCTGCTGGCGGCCATGCTGGATAACCACATTCAGCAGGGCAACCGCTTGGGAATCGATGTCAAGCGCATCGTCTGGAAGCGCTGCGTGGATATGAATGACCGCCAGCTCCGCAATATCGTGGACGGTCTGGGCGGCCGGATGCAGGGCGTTCCCCGGGAGGATGGCTTTGACATCACCGTGGCCAGCGAGGTCATGGCGGTGCTGTGCCTTGCCCGGGATATCCCCGACCTGAAGGCGCGCCTTGGCCGGATGATAGTGGCCTATACCTATGACGGCGCGCCGGTCACGGCCCATGACCTCAAGGCCGAGGGCGCCATGGCGGCGCTGCTGAAGGACGCCCTGAAGCCGAATCTGGTGCAGACCCTTGAGGGAACGCCCGTGTTTGTCCACGGCGGCCCCTTCGCCAATATCGCCCATGGCTGCAATTCCGTCACCGCCACCCGGATGGCTATGCGGCTGGGAGACTACGCTGTGACGGAGGCGGGCTTCGGCGCGGACCTCGGTGCGGAAAAGTTCTTGGACATCAAGTGCCGCTTGGCGGGTTTGAAGCCAAACGCTGTTGTGCTGGTGGCCACTGTGCGGGCGCTGAAACTCCACGGCGGCGTTTCCAAGACGGAGCTGGATACGGAAAATCTGGCGGCGCTGGAGCGGGGTCTGCCCAATCTGCTCCACCATGTGGACACCATCAAAAATACGTTCCATCTGCCCTGTGTGGTGGCCATCAATGCCTTCCCCACCGACACCGCCGCAGAGCTGCGGCTGGTGGAGGAAAAGTGTCGGGAGCTGGGCGTCCGCGCCGTTTTGTCGGAGGTCTGGGCCAAAGGCGGCACCGGCGGTGTCACGCTGGCCGAGGAGGTGGTGCGCCTGTGCGAGGAGCCCTGCCCGGAGCAGCCGAACCCGGAGGAATTTACCTTCGCCTATCCCGACAACACCTCTCTCATCTATAAGCTCAACGCCATTGTGAACCGGGTCTACGGCGGCGCACAGGCCATCCTGACCCCCGCCGCACAGAAGCAGGCCAAGCAGCTCTTTGATTTGGGCTTCGGCGATCTGCCGGTATGCATGGCAAAAACGCAGTATTCCCTGTCTGACGATCCCACTCTGCTGGGCGCCCCGGAGGGCTTCACGGTTACGGTGCGGAGCTTGCGCGTCAGCGCGGGGGCGGGCTTTATCGTGGCGCTCACCGGCGACATCATGACCATGCCGGGCCTGCCGAAGACCCCGGCGGCGGAAAAAATCGACGTGGACGAAAACGGACGCATCACGGGCCTTTTCTGATGCTGTCTTTTTTGTAAACAGTAAACGGGCCGGATATTGTTGAAATTAACAGGACGCTTTCAAAAGAAAGCGTCCTGTTTTTTGCGCCGCCGCGGAAAAATCATTTCTGCGGCGGACTTGTTTTTTTCTTTTTCGGTGCAGGATCGGTCAGCTCCGGCAGCGCACCGCCGGCCACGGCCCAGAGGTACAGACTGGCCACGCTGCAATAGGGACTGAAGCGCCGCCGATATTTTTCAAACAGCTTGCGGTCGATGCGCCGGTGGCGGTAGACCATCCGCAGCCCCCGCTGAATCGCCAGATCGTCATAGCTGAAAATGTCAGGCCGCTGCATACAAAACAGCAAAATCATCTCCGCAGTCCAGATGCCGATGCCCTTCAGGGCGCTCAGCGCCGCAATGGCCTCCGCATCGGAGCTGTACCGGATAGCCTCTGGGTCAAAGGTCCCGCTGTGGACCCGCTCCGCAAAATCGGTGATGTACTCCGCCTTGCGGAATGTCATCCCCAGCGTCTGCAGCTCAGGAATCCCCGCTTCAAGAATATGATCCGGGTCCACCGTCCCGAGCCGCTCCTGCATCCGCTGCCAGATGGTGGCCTGCGCCTTTGTGGAGATCTGCTGGCCAATGATGTGGTGGATGACCGAGGAAAAAAGATCGGTGTCTACAGGGCGGTTGATATGACCAACCCGATCGATCACCGCCTGCATCCGGGAATCCGCACGGCTCAAATATGCAGTTTCCGTTTCACCGTAATTGAAATACACTGCGTTATCGCTCCCACTTCGTATTTTTTCCATCCTACAATAAAAGCGCCCGCCCTGCAAGCGCTCCCGGTCAATTTTTGAGAATAGAGGTGAAAACTTCAAATAAAATGCGCCGCACTGCTTGGTTTACCGTACTTTACATAAAAAACTGGAGAAGGCATCGGACTTCGACAGATTGCGGACTATGGGATATGTTACCATCACCGTAACAGTACACTCAAAAGAAAGAATGACTGGAAAAAGGACTGAAATTCGACAAAAGAGGGAATATTATGGAAATACGGGCAAGGGATATCAACCGGGAGCTGCTGCTGGAATTCAGCGGTGAAATGGATCATCACGGTGCCAGAAACGCGCTGAAGGAGGTGGAAATGGCCATTGACGCGGCGCTGCCGCAGACCTTGATTCTGGATTTTTCCGGCGTCACGTTCATGGACAGCTCCGGCATCGCCCTGCTGATTCGCTCGCAGCAGCGGATGCAGCTTTTGGAGGGCAGCATCATCGTCCGTAATGTGCCGCGTCAGGCCAAGCGGGTGCTGGATGCGGCGGGAATCGGGCGGCTCATATCCATTCAATAAACGGGAGGTTTACATAATGAAAACAAAAGCGGAAAATGAGGTCACACTGCAGGTTCCCAGCCGCAGCAGCAACGAGGGCTTCCTCCGTTCGGTGGTGGCCTGCTTTGCCGCCCAGATGGACCCGACGCTCAACGAGCTGGAGGATATCAAAACAGCCGTTTCTGAGGCAGCGACCAACGCCATCGTCCATGCCTACCCCGACAGCATCGGTAGGGTGGTGGTGAAGGTCAGACAGTGCGCCGGGAACCTGCTGGAGATCACGGTGCGGGATTACGGCCGGGGTATCCCGGACATCGAGCGGGCCAGACAGCCTATGTACACCACCGGCGGCGAGGAACGCAGCGGCATGGGCTTCACCATCATGGAGAGTTTCATGGACAGCGTTCTGGTACGCTCCGTTGTCGGTCGGGGGACGACGGTGGTCATGAAGAAGAAAATCGCACCGCGCGCCAAGCGATGAGCGCCGCGCTGGAGGTACTGCGGGCCGCGCAGGAGGGGGACCGGGACGCCTGCGAACAGGCGGTGTTGGAAAACAACGGCCTGATCTGGAGCGTGGTCCGGCGCTACTATGGCCGGGGCGTGGAGCCGGATGACCTCTATCAGTTGGGCTGCCTCGGCTTTTTAAAGGCTGTCAAGGGCTTTGACTTTGCATACGGCACTTGCTTTTCCACGTATGCTGTGCCGAAAATCGCCGGGGAGATTCGACGCTTTCTGCGGGATGACGGTGCTGTGAAGGTGGGCAGAAGCATCCGGGAGCAGGCGTTGACACTTTACAGTGTTCGGGAGCGGCTGCGGCAGGAGCTTGGCCGGGAGCCGGGGGTATCTGAGCTGGCAGCGCAGACGGGCTGGACGCCGGAGGAGATCGCCGCTATCGACCTTGCAACGGAGCCGCCAGACTCTCTCCAGCGGGAAACGGCGGAGGGCCTTGCGCTGGAGGGCGTTGTGGGGACCGAGGCCCCGGAAGACGCGCTGGTGGAGCGCATCGCCCTGCGGGAGACCATTGACCGCCTGCCGGAAAAGGAACGCCTTACGATTTTGCTCCGCTATTTCAAGGGGCTGACACAGGAGCGGACAGCCCGGGTGCTGGGGGTGTCGCAGGTGCAGGTGTCCCGTCTGGAACGCCGGGGGCTGGAACGTCTGCGAAAGAGCTTTGTGCCCTGAAGTGCTCTGGCGGCTGAAATTCCGTCATGGTGCCCCAATAGCGCTTTGGCATGTGGGTCATCCGCAGCTGGGGATTCTCCCGTTCCCGGATGGCAATGGTATCATAAAACCGCTTCCACAGCAGACGGTAATGCGCCTCGGTTTCATCGGGCGGCGCCATCTGAAAATCCGCCAGCGGGCGAATTACCGCCCGGCCGGCAGCATAGAAAAGCGCCTCGTGATGGGTGCGGTCATAGATGAAAAATTTTTCATTTTGGTATCGGGCGCAGAAATGGCTCCGCAGCAGAGGTAGTACCCGGTTCTTCGGCTCGATTTCCCCGCCCAAAACGCCGCCCAGCTCGGAAAAGCGGACAAAGCCCTTCAGCAGATGGGCCTCACCGTTGAGGTGCCGCACGGCGGAAAAGACCGGATGCAGCGTTTCGTCGGAAGAATTTCGCAAAAAACCGGGGCCCTCCCGCAGCAGCTTGACCGTCAAGCGGTAGAGGCAAAGCTCCTTTTCCGCAAGGCAGGTGAGAAAGCCCCGCTGCAAAAGCTTGGCGGCGTAGGGAGAGATCGTCCGCACCTTCCGCAGTACCCGCAGGGCGTGGCCGGAATCCGTTGCGATATTTCGTGTCGGAAACAGCGTAAAGGAAAGCGCCTCATCGCAGGCAATGGCGGTGGGGCTTTCTTTTTTTGCGTAGCTTTCAAAAATGCAGCAGAGAAAGCCGTGAAAGCTGCCATCGTAAAGATAGATCATCTCATTCACAGCGGCGCGACCTCCCTATGAAACGGCGTTGTCAAATAAAGAGAGCTGTTCCGGTGCCGCCTCCGGGAGCCGGGATTGCTCCAGAGAAATGAGACTTCGCAGCAGGCTGTCCTGCGTGAACCGAAGCCCATCGGGCAGGCGGCCGGAGGCGGTCAGGAAATACTGCGCCCGCTTCATGACCACGCCCAGCTTCGGGAGCTGCTCGATTCGCAGCGGGCCCACCCGACGGGCGGCAAGGATACGGCGGGCGGAGACCACACCCACGCCGGGAATCCGCAGCAGCGCCTCGTAGTCCGCATGGTTTACCTCTACCGGGAAAAACTCCGGGTGCCGCAGCGCCCAGCAGCATTTGGGGTCCAGCCGGTCATCAAAGGAGGGCGTTTGCTCGTCCAAAAGCTCCTCTGCCCGAAAGCCGTAAAACCGCAGCAGCCAATCCGCCTGATAGAGCCGGTGCTCCCGCAGAATGGGCGGTTTTGTCTCCCGGGAGGGCAGCAGCGCGCTTTCCACCACAGGTACATACGCCGAAAAGAAGACCCGCTTGAGGCGGTAGCGGTCATAGAGTCCTTGAGTCAGCCGCAGGATGTGCAGGTCGCTGTCCGGCGTGGCCCCCACGATCATCTGGGTGCTTTGGCCCGCCGGCGCGAACCTCGGCGTGTGGCGGTATTTGACCAGCTCCTCCCGGTTTTGGGCTGCCCGCACCTGAATCTGCCGCATGGGGGCCAGAATGGCAGTTTTCGTTTTTTCGGGGGCCAGCGTCCGCAATCCTGCCTCGGAGGGCAGCTCGATGTTGCAGCTCAGCCGGTCCGCCAGCAGTCCCAGCTGTTCCACCAGCTCCGGCGCAGCGCCGGGAATGGCCTTGGCATGGATATAGCCGTTGAAGCGGTACGTTTCCCGCAGAATCCGAATGGCGCGAATCATTTGCTCCATGGTGTAGTCCGGGTTCCTCAGAACGCCGGAGGAGAGGAACAGCCCCTCAATATAATTCCGTCGAAAAAAGTTGATGGTCAGGTCCGCCAGCTCCTCCGGGGTGAAGGAGGCCCGCCGGGTCTCGTTGCTCCGGCGATTGACGCAATAGGCGCAGTCATAGACACAGCGGTTGCTCATCAGCACCTTCAGCAGCGTCACGCAGCGCCCGTCGGCGGAAAAGGTATGGCAGCAGCCAGTGGGACAGGACGAGGTGTTGCCGATATAGCCCGCCCGGAAGCCCCGGCGGCTGCCGCTGGAGGTGCAGGCTGCATCATACTTGGCGGCGTCCGTTAAAATCTCCAGCTTTTCTAAAACATCCATGCCTTACCGGGCAGCGGCCTGGCGGGGACGACGGGCCGGACGCTCCAGATAGTCCACCACCCGGAATACCTGTGCGGTTACAGCAGCGGCACCGAAAAGCGTGAAAAAGAGAGTCCAGCCTGTCATGATGAATTCCTCCAATCGAACAAATGTTCTTTATGCTGCTATAATACATCGAACAAACGTTCGTGTCAAGAGAAAACGCGGAAAAAATTAAAAAAAGAGCTGCCGCTCCTGCTTGAGCGGCAGCTCTTTTTTGATGAAGTACTATAATGCGGAAAAACTTTACTTGCACTGTGCCAGAGCGGCTAAAAGCTCGTCTACGGCGTGCTCCGGCGTGGCCCAGCTCGTCACAAAGCGGTAAACGCAGCGTTCACCGTCCAGCGGGTGATCCATCTGGAACTCAAAGCCCATGGCAGCCAGCTTTTCCGCGGCCTTGATTGTCATGACCGGGAACTGCTGATTAGAAGGGGAGGGCACCGGGAACTCGTAGCCCTGGGCGAGAAAACCGTCCCGCAGGCGGAGCGCCATTTCGTTGGCGTGGCGGGCGATGTCGAAATAGAGATTATCCGTCAGCAGCGCCTTGAACTGGACGCCCAGCAGGCGGCCCTTGGCCAGCATACCGCCCCGCTGCTTGATGTGCCAGCGGAAGTGGTCACAGGGGACGGTCATGATGACCGCCTCGCCGAACAGCGCGCCGTTTTTCGTGCCGCCGATGGTGAATACGTCCGTCAGGGCGGCAAGGTCGGACAGCGTCAAATCGTTTTCCGGAGAGGTGAGGGCGGAGCCAAGCCGCGCACCGTCCAGAAACAGCAGCAGATCGTGAGCGTCGCAGCACTGCCGCAGGGCAGTCAGCTCGGCCTTGGTGTAGACCGTGCCGATCTCCGTGGTGTCGGAAATGTAGACCAGCTTCGGCGCGACCATGTGCTCCTCGCCGTCGGCATGGATGGCCAGCACGCTCTCCACCATTTCCGGCGTCACCTTTCCGTCCGGGGAGTAGGCGGTGCAGACCTTGTGGCCGGTGGCCTCGATGGCGCCGGTCTCATGGCAGTTGACATGGCCGGTGTGGGCGGCGATCACAGCCTCATAGGAGGCCAGCAGCGCGGTGATGACCGTCAGGTTGGTCTGGGTGCCGCCCACCAGAAAATGAACGGCGGCGTCGGGGGCAGCGCAGAGGGTGCGAATCAGTGCCCGGGCTTCGTCGCAGATGGGATCAACGCCGTAGCCGCAGGTCTGGGTGAGATTGGTGTCCACCAGCGCCTGCAGGACCCTGGGATGTGCGCCCTCGCTGTAATCGTTGCGGAAGCTGTACATGAAAAAAACCTCTTTTCTGTAATCGGATTGTTACCGCTTGTTTCTTGACTATTATAACGCAAATCGTGTATATTAGCAAGCAGAGAACACAATAGAAAGAAAATGAACGCCCTTGAGGGACGTTTATAAGGAGGTACTATGAAGAAATTGTTTGCGCTGGCGGCTGTGGCCCTGACCCTGTGCGGCCTGCTGACCGCCTGCGGCAGCAAAACGGAGACTGCCAATGACGTGGATCTGACTGGATTTTACAACGCTCTGGCGGAAAAATACGGCTGGGGCGACGATATGATGGACCTGGACGGCGAAATGCTGGAGATGTACTATCCCGGTTTGGGCGATATTGCGGCCAAGCAGCTTCTGGCCAAGGCTCCGGTGATGTCCTACGCCGTGAGTGAGTATGTGTTCCTGCAAGCCGACAGTGAGCAGGACGCCGCGCAGGCGGCGAAGATCCTCCAGACCCGGATCGACAGTCAGGCGGACGGGGATGCCTTCTATCCTGAGACCATTGACCAGTGGAAGGCTGCCAAGGTGCTGCAAAACGGCGCCTATGTGGCAATGATCGCCTCCGGCGAGCACCAGACGGAGATCGAGGACGCTTGGAACGCCCAGTTCGGCGCGTAACAGCCTGACGCGGAACGACCAGCCGTGACACCACGGCTGGTTTGCCATGTAAAAACGAAAAACTGTTATATTTCAACGCTATTCAAGCAGAATCACTTTATAGGGAAAAGGAGGTGAACAGCCCGTGCGCTTCAGCAGCTTACCCTTTTTATTCGGCTTTTTGCCCATCACGCTGGCGATCTACTTTGCCGTTCCCCTCCGGTGGCGGAATCTGGCCCTGCTGCTGACCAGCCTGGTATTTTACGGCTGGGGGGAGCCGATCTATCTCGGCATCATGGTGCTGTCCATCCTCATCGACTATACCCATGGCCTGCTGGTGGAGAGATACCGCAGCCGGGATAAGCTGGCCCGGTGGTTCGTGGCAGAGAGCGTGATTTTGAATCTGGGCCTGCTGGGCTTTTTCAAATACTGGGATTTCTTTGCGGAAAACCTCTCACGTCTGCCGGGAATCACGCTTCCGGCGCTGGGACTGCCGCTGCCCATCGGCATTTCCTTTTTCACGTTCCAGACTATGAGCTACACCATTGACGTTTACCGCCGGGACGCCCCGGCCCAGCGGGATATTGTGGCCTTCGGGGCTTACGTCACCATGTTCCCTCAGCTGGTGGCGGGGCCTATCGTCCGCTATCGGGAGGTGGCGGCGGAGCTGAAGGAGCGGGTGAACGCCACGGCGGACTTTGCCGCCGGTGCGGGCCGCTTTACGGTAGGCCTTGCGAAAAAGGTCCTGCTGGCCAACAGCATCGGTGCCCTGTGGGACGCGGAGCTGGCGGCGCAGTCCGCCGGGATGCTGACAGCTTTCGGCGGCTGGCTGGGTATCGCGGCCTATGGATTTCAAATTTACTTTGATTTTTCCGGCTACTCCGATATGGCTATCGGCATGGGCCGGATGCTGGGCTTCCATTTCCCGGAAAACTTTGCTCGTCCCTATACCGCCGCCTCCGTAACGGAATTTTGGCGGCGGTGGCATATTTCCCTGACTACATGGTTCCGGGAATACCTCTATATTCCGCTGGGCGGCAGCCGGCGGGGAACGGCCCGGACGGTGCGGAATATTTTCATCGTCTGGCTGTGCACCGGCTTCTGGCACGGGGCAAGCTGGAACTTTATTCTCTGGGGGCTGCACTTTTTCCTGTGGCTCATGCTGGAAAAATATCTGCTGAAGGATTTTCTCCAAAGGCTGCCCCGCTGGCTGCGCCATGCCTATACGCTGCTGGTGGTGTTTGCCGGGTGGGGAATCTTCGCCATGGAGGATCTGTCCGTCTGCGGCGGGTATTTCCGCGTGTGCTTCGGCGGCGGGGCGCTGTGGAGCGCCGTCGACGGTTACTATCTCAGAACATATGCCGTTTTGCTGGTGCTGCTGACGGTAGGCTCTGCCAATACGGTAAAGGCCGTGTGGGAGCGCCTGCCGGAGCGGGCGCGGGAGGCGCTGGCCCCTGTGCTGATGCTTGCGGGACTGGTGCTCTGCACGGCCTATCTGGTAGATGGCAGCTACAATCCGTTTTTATATTTCAGATTTTGAAGGGGAGGGAAGCGGCATGGCGCATAAGGGCCGGATCATGACCGTCCTGTTCTGCGGCTTTTTAGCGGGACTGCTGGTATGGCACATCGCCCTGCCGGACCGGGCACGGTCCGAAACGGAGAACCGGACGCTGGCGCAGCGTCCGTCCCTTTCCCGGGAAACGCTGCTCAATGGCAGCTTCACTGCGGATATGGAAACGTATTTTGCCGACCAGTTCCCCCTGCGGGACGACTGGACGGGACTGAAGGCCCGGTGTGAGCTGCTGCTGGGGAAGCGAGAATTTAACGGTGTCTATCTCTGCGGCGATACGCTCATCGCTAAGGTGGAGGAGCCGGAGGCGGCGCAGGTGGAGCAAAATCTGGCGGCGGTAAAAAAATTCGCCGAATTGACAGGCGGTCAGGTGCTGCTGGGACTGATTCCCACGGCGGCGGAGGTTTGGCGGGACAAGCTGCCGGCAGGCGCGCCCAGCCTTGACCAGCCGGTGCTGCTCCAAAGGGCGGCGGAGGAAACGGGACTTCCAACGGTGGATATGCTGGGGGCGCTGTCGGAGCACGCGGCGGAACCTATCTATTACCGCACGGACCACCACTGGACCACCCGGGGGGCCTTTTATGGGGCCAATGCCCTGCTGGAAGCCTTGGGGAGAGACCCGTTGGAGGAGAGCAGCTTTCGCCCGGAGACTGCCAGCACGGATTTCAACGGTACGCTGTACTCCACCTCCGGCATCCATTGGCTGATGCCGGATACCATAGAATATTGGGTGCCGGACTATTACCTGAATGTCACCACATGGAAATCCGGCAGGGCGGAGCCGGGGGAGCTGTATGACCGCAGCTATTTAGAGCACAAGGATCAATACAGCTCGTTTTTGGGCGGAAACCAGCCCCTGTGTGTCATTGAAAACCCGGATATCCGGGATGGAAGCAAGATTTTGCTGATTCGGGATTCCTATTCCGACTCCTTGGCGCCGTTTCTGGCCCAGCGGTTCGCGCAGGTGCACCTCATCGACCTGCGGTACTACCACGCTTCTGTGGCGGAATATATGGCGCAGCACAGCATCAAAACTGCCGCAGTGCTTTACAGCACGGCAAATTTCATCTCCGACGGGAATCTGTTTTATCTGGGCCGGTGAGAGCTGCCGAATTGCGGGAAACGCGCCCCAGCCCTTGCGCCGCAGCGCTTTCAGCAGACGCGGGCCGCCCCGGAGCGGCAGTATTTCCGAAAATGTCCGCGCAAAACGAAAGCGATTTACATAAAGCACCGACACTCCGCAGGGAGCGCCGGTGCTTTTCATCCTTTAATTTCACTTGTAGTATCAATGAAAATGGAATATGCGGAGCCGCACATCAATGGAATTTACATAACTTTGAAACTAAAAATGTACCCACTTCCCGAGGACCTCCCGCCGCACATAGTCAAAGGCGGCGTCCTCCCCCTCGTCCCGGAGAACAAGGAGAATTTTTTCCAGCAGCGCCGAGGTGGCGGGGTGCATAAGCAGCCGCTTCTGCTTGCCGTACAGGAAAAAGTCATAGGGGTCTCCCTGCCGGAAGTCCTTGCCCCGGTAGACCTTGCTTGCGGCCAGCCGGTCGCAGAACATCTCCGCCACGTATTTTTTTGGCATTTCCACGCCGACGATTCCCTCGCCGTTCATGCCGTAATCCGTCCAGTATTCAAAGTGGTGGCGGTTGCGGCCCTTGTGGTGCAGCCACGAGGCACTGTAGCCGATGTCCCGGCGCTGAGCGTCATTGGGGCTGCGGTCGCCCTGAAAATATTTGACCCCGGCCCAGAACTCCACCGGGGAAAATTTGGACAGGTCATGGGTCAGGCCCTGCCAGTACAGCCCCAGCCGAAAGCAGTATTGCCGCACCAGACGCCGGTGATGCTGAACGGTTTTCAAATGCTGCCAGAAATGCACACGCTTCACCTCGGGAACAGAATGGAACTATGATAGCATATTCCGGCGGAAAAAACGAGTGCCTGCATGAAATTTTTCCCGCGGTCCAAACTATCCGTGAGGTGGTATGATGGATGGAGGCATTTTCGCCTGCCCGGATGGGTGGGAATTTCTGTTGCCGGAGGGCGTGGCGCATCTGCGGGACATGGGGGCGGTCTGCGTCCACCGCTGGCGCTTACTGGGACTGACTCCCACCGGCTGCCGCATTTTAGCGGGGGAGCGGGTGGAGGCCGAATTGCTGCTGGCACCGGGGGACTGTTCTCTTGCGGGCTTTTCGGCGGGGACGGTGGTGACCTACGGCCTCTCGCCCCGGGACAGCATTACCCTTTCCAGCCTGACGGAGCCGGTGCTGTGCGTCCAGCGGGCGCTGCCGCTGGCCTGCGGCGGCGTGCTGGAGCCGCAGGAATTTCCCATGCCCGGTGTGTCGGCGCTGCAAACGCTCCTGCCGTGGGTGGGCGTGCGGCTGTTGTGGACCGGCTCACCCTATCCTCTGTGAGAAACGGGGCGTTTACCGGGAGCTTTTGGCGGCGGCCTGTAAGATCCACACGAAAACCGCCATGACCGCAAGCTGCGTCAGTGTGAATAGGAGGGCGAGGCTGCGGGCCTCGTAATAGCAAAAGCTGTCCCAATTCAGGAGTACCTCCGCCAGTGCGATCAACGGGAGAGTGAGCCAGATGTATTTGCGGGCGATCAAGCGGAACAGGAGCGGGAGCAGGAAGGTCAGCGTGAAGGGGATCGGCTGGAGCAGGTATTGCCCGAACAGCTTTGCCAGCGCAGTCACAGTGGATAGGGTCATGGTTATCACACCTCTGTCAGTTCCGATTTTTGTTGATTCTATCCTGTATAATAAAGGATACCAGATTTCTCCGGATGCTTCAAGATGATTGAAAATCCGGGGATGGGCTGCCGCCCCTTCAAAATCCGGGACAGGACATGGGGAAAAACCTTGACAACAGTCGGAAAAACGGTATAATGACTTCTGTATTCAATCTTTAAAAACGCTTGGATGAAGTCAGCTTTCCGAAACCGGATCAGCGAGAGGGAGATTTGGTGCAAGTCCCTTACCTACGCCGGGAAGCAGCCGCTTCGGAGCGGCCCGCGGTGAGCGGGACGGGTCACGCCGTTACCGGTGGCTAAGATGTCCCCAAGGATGGGGGATAATTAGGGTGGTACCGTGAAGCAATGCTTCGCCCCTATGTCCGGGGCGGAGCATTTTATTTTTCGGTAAGAAAGCCGCCGTGGAACGTTGCCAACGGTTCCATTCCGGCCGGAAATCCGGTTTACAGTCAAAAATCAAGAAATTTACATAAAAATGGAGGAAATGAATATGTCTGAACCCAAGTACTATGGCCTCAACGAACTGCGGGAGATGTTCCTGCACTTTTTCGAGACCAAGGGCCATCTGCGCCTGCCCAGCTTTTCCCTGATTCCCCAGAGTGATGCCAGCCTGCTGCTCATCAACTCCGGTATGGCGCCTATGAAGCCCTATTTCACCGGCGAGCAGGAGCCGCCCCGGCACCGGGTCACTACCTGCCAGAAGTGCATCCGCACCGGCGATATTGAAAACATCGGCCACACGGCCCGCCACGGCACCTATTTTGAGATGCTGGGCAACTTCTCCTTTGGAGATTACTTTAAGAAAGAGGCCATTCGGTGGGCTTGGGAATTTCTGACCTCTCCCGAGTGGGTGGGACTGGATCCCAATCGCCTGTATCCCTCTGTATTTGCAGGTAATGAGACAACACCTGTTGATGAAGAGGCTTTCCGCATCTGGCACGAGGATATTGGCATTCCCGAAGACCGTATCTTCAAATTCGGCAAGGAGGACAACTTCTGGGAGCATGGCTCCGGCCCCTGCGGTCCCTGCTCTGAGATATACTATGACCGCGGTGAGAAGTACGGCTGCGGCAAGCCCGGCTGCACTGTGGGTTGCGACTGCGACCGCTATATGGAAGTTTGGAATCTGGTGTTCTCTCAGTTTGACAACGATGGTCATGACCACTACACTGTGCTGAAGCAGAAGAACATCGATACCGGTATGGGCCTTGAGCGTCTGGCTGTTGTCTGCCAGAATGTGAACTCTCTGTTCGATGTGGACACCGTGATGAACATTACCAATAAGGTTACGGAGATCACCGGTGCCAGCTACGGCCAGAGCCAGGAGAAGGACGTATCCCTCCGGGTCATCACCGACCATATCCGTTCCGCCAGCTTCATGATCTGCGACGGTGTGCTGCCCTCCAACGAGGGCCGGGGCTACGTGCTGCGCCGCCTGCTGCGCCGGGCCGCCCGCCACGGCAAGCTGCTGGGCGTCAACAAGCCCTTCCTGTATGAGGTGGTGGACACCGTTGTTCACGAAAACGAGGGCCACTATCCCGAACTGCGGGAGCGTCAGGCCTATATCACCAAGGTCATCCGGGTGGAGGAGGAGAACTTCGCCAAGACCATTGACGGCGGCATGAGAATCTTCGATCAGCTGCTGGCTGAGCACAAGGAAAAGGGGGAGACCACCTTCTCCGGCGCGGACGCTTTCAAGCTGTACGATACCTACGGCTTCCCCATTGACCTGACGGTGGAGATGGTGGAGGACGAGGGCATGACGCTGGACCGCGCCGCTTTCGACCGGGAGATGCAGGAACAGAAGACCCGCGCCCGTGAGGCCCGGAAAGCTCTGGGCGATCTGGGCTGGGCCGGTGTGGAGTTCGGCAAGGACATTCCCTCCACGGAGTTTGTGGGCTATGACCATGATACCGTAGACGATGCTAAAATCGTTGCGCTGGTAGTGGAAAACGAGCAGGCCGAGGAGCTGATGAGCGGCGTGGAGGGCATTGTGGTGCTGGACAAGACGCCGTTCTACGCTGAAATGGGCGGTCAGGTGGCCGACCACGGCGTCATCACCTGCGGCAATGCCAGATTTGAGGTCAATAACGTCCAGAAGAACAAGGGCGGCAAGTTCATGCACTACGGCAAGGTGGTCTCCGGCGAGTTCAAGGTGGGGGAGACTGTAACGGCCTCCATCGATACCGAACGCCGCAAGGGCGTCCGTCGTGCCCACAGCGCCACGCACCTGTTGGACGCTGCGCTGAAGAAGGTGCTGGGCGACCATGTGCATCAGGCCGGCTCTCTGGTGGAGCCCGACCGGCTGCGGTTTGACTTCACCCACTTTGAAGCCATTACCCCGGAGCAGCTTGCGCAGGTGGATCAGATCGTCAACGATGCCATTCTGGAGGGCATCCCCGTGGTGACGGAGGTCCTTCCCATTGAGGAGGCCAAGAAGAAGGGCGCTGTGGCCATGTTCGGCGAGAAGTATAGCGACGTGGTCCGCGTGGTGGAAATGGGCGGCGTGTCCATGGAATTCTGCGGCGGCACCCATGTGGATAACACCGCTAAGGTGGGTCCCTTCCGCATCAAGAGCGAGGCGTCCGTTGCCTCCGGCGTCCGCCGGATCGAGGCTACCGTGGGCCAGCTGACGCTGGACACCGTGAACCGCAACCAGCAGGTGCTGTTCCACATCGCCCAGATGTTCAAGACGAACCCCGGCGAGCTGGAGAGCCGTCTGGAGCAGCAGATGAATGAAATGAAGGAGCTGCGCCACGCGCTGGAGAAGTTCAAGGAGGAGGCGTCTCTGGGCGAGGCCCGGAGCTTCCTGATGTCCGCCAAGGATGTGGACGGCCTGAAGGTCATCACCGCTCAGCGGGATGGTATGGACGCTGCCGCCATGCGGAAGCAGGGCGATTTCCTCCGGGACAAGGAGCCCGGTGTGGTAGGCGTTCTGGCCTCTGTCAACGAGGGCAAGGTAACGCTGCTGGCGGTCTGCGGCAAGGACGCCGTGGCCCGGGGCATTAAGGCCGGCGATATCATCAAGGCCATTGCGCCCATCTGCGGCGGCAAGGGCGGCGGCAAGCCAGACTCCGCCATGGGCGGCGGCACGGAGCCCAGCAAGGTGGACGATGCGCTGGCGGCCGTGGACGATTTCGTGGCCGGTAAGCTGTAAGAGGAGCGCGTATGCTGATTCGTTTTGACGAGCTTGCGCGCACCGTTGTGCCCCACATGAAGGGCGGCGAGGGCGAGGCCCAATTACAGTCCGTGGCCGACGCGGACAATAAAATCATGCGAAGCGTCCTGACACCGGGGGCTTCCATCGGCCTGCACACCCATGAGACCAGCAGCGAGATCATGTATTTCCTCTCCGGCACGGGCAAGGTGCTCTGTGACGGAGTGTGGGAGCGGGTAACGCCCGGCACCTGTCATTACTGCCCCAGAGGCTCCAGCCACACGCTCATCAACGATGGGACGGAGGATCTGGTGACCTTTGCCGTGGTGCCGGAGCATACGAAATAAGAACGAACTGCGAAAGGAGTGAATGATATGAGCGATTGCCTGTTTTGTAAGATCAGCGCCGGGGAAATTCCCAGCAACAAGGTCTATGAGGACGATCTGTGCTATGCCTTTTATGACATCGCACCCCAGGCCCCTGTACACTTTCTGGTGATTCCCAAGGCCCACATTGCCTCTGTTTCCGCTGTCACGGCGGAAAACAGCGCCGTAGTGGCCCACATTTTTGAGGTCATTGCCAAGCTGGCGAAGGAGCTGGGTCTGGAGAGCTACCGCGTGGTGTCCAACATCGGGGAGCAGGCGGGACAGAGCGTGTTCCACCTGCACTTCCATGTGCTGTCCGGCCGGGATATGACTTGGCCTCCGGGCTGATTTCGCAATGGCGGCGGCGCCGTTTTTACGGCAGTCTCAAGCGGCATGGCATTTGCCATGCCGCTTTTTCTTGGGCACAGAAAGCGGGCGGCTTTCGGGTGGGAGAGCTTTCAACACGGCGTAGGAGTGACAGAGACAGACGGTTTCCGAAAAAATGACGGAAAACAGACGAAAAAACGCCGGAAACTTGCGAAAAGTGAAGAAAGGCACAAAAAGCAAAGATTATTTTTGAAAAATGCTTGACGAGCTTGGACACCCATGCTATAATTTCAAACTGCGTGGATTATGATTCCACGAATTTTGCCATGTATTTTCAGGAGGTCTCCCCTGTGTTGACAGCACTTGCGTCCCGGGAAAGGGTAGTCGGCGTGAAGCAGTCCGCCAGAGCGATCCGGGACGGGCGGGCAGAGGAAATATTCTTAGCCTGCGATGCCGATACGGCGGTGACGGACCGCATTCGCCAATGCTGCGGCGCGCTGCCGGTCAACGAGACCTATACCATGGCGCAGCTCGGGCGTCTGTGCGGCATCGCGGTGGGCGCGTCCGTTGTGACCCTACTGAAAAAATAACGGTTTTTTCGGAATAGGCTTTGGCCGTTCCGCAAAAAATAAAGGCTGCCGATTGTCAGCGGCCGCATTTTCAAAGAAAGGAGAACTATCCATGCCTACTTTTAACCAGCTGGTCCGTAAGGGCAGAGAGCAGGTGACTTCCAAGTCCACTTCTCCCGCTCTGCAGTTTGGTCTGAACACGCTGAAGACCAAGACCACCGATCTCCCTTCTCCCCAGAAGAGAGGCGTCTGCACCGCCGTGAGAACTGCGACCCCCAAGAAGCCGAACTCCGCACTGCGTAAGATCGCCCGTGTGCGTCTGACCAACGGCTACGAGGTCACCGCTTACATTCCCGGCGTCGGCCACTCCCTGCAGGAGCACTCCGTTGTTATGATCCGCGGCGGCCGTGTCAAGGACCTCCCCGGCGTTCGTTATCACATTATCCGTGGTACTCTGGATGCACAGGGTGTTCAGGGCCGTATGCAGAGCCGTTCCAAGTACGGTGCCAAGCGTCCCAAGCAGAAGTAAGTTCTGCCATTAAATTGAGCTTTGCCGAAAAGGTTTTATATATAACTACCTCTTTGGCAGGCCGTACAGCGGCTTATGAAACCGCTGAGTACCTATGATTTCTATTATAATAAGAAGGAGGGAAGCAAAGTGCCCAGAAGAGGTAATGTTCCCAAGAGAGAAGTTCTGCCCGATCCTATGTACGGCAGTGTGCTGGTGACGAAGCTCGTCAACAGCGTCATGCTGGACGGCAAGAAGGGCGTGGCTCAGAAGGTGGTTTACGCTGCTTTCGATCAGATCAAGGAGAAGACCGAGAAGGACCCCGTTGAGGTGTTCCAGCAGGCTATGGAGAATGTCATGCCCAGCTTGGAGGTCAAGGCCCGCCGTGTCGGCGGCGCCAACTATCAGGTGCCTATGGAGGTCCGTCCCGCCCGTCGGCAGACTCTGGCTCTGCGCTGGCTGACCGCGTATTCCCGCGCCCGCAGCGAGCGTACCATGGCCGAGCGTCTGGCCGGTGAGCTGATGGACGCCGCCAACAACACCGGCGCATCTGTGAAGAAGCGCGAGGAAATGCACAAGCAGGCTGAAGCCAACAAGGCGTTCGCCCACTTCCGCTGGTAAGGCAAGGAGTAGAGTATGCCGAGAAAAACACCGCTGAAAGACGTTCGCAATATCGGTATCATGGCACACATCGATGCCGGTAAGACCACCACGACCGAGCGTATTCTGTACTACACCGGCGTGAACTACAAGATCGGTGAGACCCATGACGGTACCGCCACCATGGACTGGATGGCGCAGGAGCAGGAGCGCGGCATCACCATTACGTCCGCTGCTACCACCTGCTTCTGGAAGGGTTCCAAGAATCAGTTCCCTTCCACCCGTATCAACATCATCGACACCCCGGGCCACGTGGACTTCACCGTTGAGGTCCAGCGTTCCCTGCGCGTGCTGGACGGTTCTGTGACCGTTCTGTGCGCCAAGGGCGGCGTGGAGCCCCAGTCTGAGACCGTGTGGCGTCAGGCTGACGAGTACAAGGTCCCCCGCATGATTTACGTCAACAAGATGGATATCATGGGCGCGGACTTCTACAACGTTCTGCACATGATTCATGACCGTCTCAAGTGCAACGCTGTCCCCATCCAGCTGCCTATCGGCGCTGAGGATACCTTCAAGGGTATCATCGACCTGGTGGAGATGGACGCCGACATCTATTATGATGAGATGGGCAAGGATATGCGCGTTGAGGCCATTCCCGCCGATATGGTGGATCTGGCCAACGAGTACCGCGAAAAGCTCCTGGACGCTGTCTCCATGTTCGATGACTCCATTATGGAGGACTATCTGGAGGGCAAGGAGATCGCGCAGGACCGCATCCGCAAGGCCATCCGTCAGGCGACCATCGCCAACGAGATGGTGCCCATCACCTGCGGTACCTCCTACCGCAACAAGGGCGTTCAGAAGCTGCTGGACGCTATCGTGGACTATATGCCCGCACCCAATGACGTTCCCGCTATCAAGGGCGTCAACCCCAAGACCGATGAGGAGGAGGACCGTCATCCCAGCGATGATGAGCCGTTCTCCGCTCTGGCCTTCAAGATCATGACTGACCCCTATGTGGGCCGTCTGAGCTTCTTCCGTGTGTACTCCGGTCACCTGACCACCGGTTCCTCCGTGCTCAACAGCGTGAAGAACCAGAAGGAGCGCATGGGCCGTATTCTGCAGATGCACGCCAATCACCGTGAGGACATCGAAGAGGTCTGGGCCGGCGATATCGCCGCTGCCGTGGGCCTGAAGAATACCACCACCGGCGATACGCTGTGCGATGAGAAGGCTCCTGTGATTCTGGAGTCCATGGACTTCCCCGAGCCCGTTATCCGCGTTGCCATCGAGCCCAAGACCAAGGCCGGTCAGGAGAAGATGGGCCTTGCGCTGGTGAAGCTGGCTGAGGAGGACCCCACGTTCAAGACCTACACCGATGAGGAGACGGGACAGACAATCATCGCCGGCATGGGCGAGCTGCATCTGGAGATCATCGTTGACCGTCTGCTGCGCGAGTTCAAGGTGGAGGCCAATGTCGGCGCACCGCAGGTCGCTTACAAGGAGACTGTCCGCAAGAAGGTGGATCAGGATACCAAGTACAAGCGCCAGAGCGGTGGTTCCGGTCAGTACGGCCATGTCAAGATCACTGTGGAGCCCAACGAGTCCGGCAAGGGCTACGAGTTTGTCAATGCCGTTGTCGGCGGTGCCATCCCCAAGGAGTTCATTCCCGCTGTCGATGCTGGTATTCAGGGTGCCCTGCAGTCCGGCGTGGTGGCAGGCTTCCCCGTGGTGGATGTCAAGGTCACGCTGTACGATGGCTCCTATCACGAGGTCGACTCCTCTGAAATGGCGTTTAAGATCGCCGGTTCCATGGCCTTCAAGGAGGCTATGCGCAAGGCGGATCCCGTTCTGCTGGAGCCCATCATGAAGGTCTCCGTCATTGTGCCCGATGAGTATTTGGGCACCGTTATCGGCGATCTGACCTCTCGCCGCGGCCAGATTCAGGGTCAGGAGGCTCGTCCCGGCGCACAGCAGGTGGACGCTCTGGTGCCTCTGGCCAATATGTTCGGTTACGCCACCGATCTGCGTTCCAACACGCAGGGCCGTGGTCAGTACACCATGGAGCCTCACAGCTATGCTGAAATTCCCAAGAGCATTCGCGACAAGATCGTTGAGGAGCGCGGCAAGAAGGCTGAATAATTCAGGTCTTGCTTTTCCTTGCAAAGTATTGTAAAATAAACGGTGCTATGAAACGCACCGCTAACAACAACCATTTTATCAACATGAATTAGGAGGATTTTCAAATGGCTAAGCAGAAATTTGAAAGAACCAAGCCCCATGTTAACATCGGCACCATCGGCCATGTTGACCACGGCAAGACCACTCTGACCGCCGCTATCACCAAGTGGCTGTCCCTGCAGGGCAAGGCCGAGTTCGAGGCTTATGACAGCATCGATAAGGCTCCCGAGGAGAAGGAGCGCGGCATTACCATCAACACCGCTCACGTTGAGTATGAGACCGAGAAGCGTCACTATGCTCACGTTGACTGCCCGGGCCACGCCGACTATATCAAGAACATGATCACCGGCGCTGCTCAGATGGACGGTGCTATTCTGGTTATCGCTGCTACCGATGGCCCCATGGCTCAGACCCGTGAGCACATCCTGCTGGCCCGTCAGGTCGGCGTGCCCGCCATGGTCGTGTTCCTGAACAAGTGCGATCAGGTTGACGATGAGGAGCTGCTGGAGCTGGTCGAGATGGAAGTCCGCGAGCTGCTGAGCACCTACAACTTCCCCGGCGATGATATCCCCATCATCAAGGGCTCCGCTCTGAACGCCCTGATTTCCGAGTCCACCGATCCCAACGCTCCCGAGTATGCCTGCATCAAGGAGCTGATGGACGCTGTTGACGATTATATCCCCACTCCCGACCGTAAGGCCGATATGCCCTTCCTGATGCCCGTTGAGGACGTCTTCACCATCTCCGGCCGTGGTACCGTTGCTACCGGCCGTGTGGAGCGTGGCCAGCTGAAGCTCTCCGAGGAAGTCGAGATCGTGGGCCTGTCCGACGAGAAGAAGAAGACCGTTGTTACCGGTATCGAGATGTTCCACAAGCTGCTGGATTACGCCGAGGCCGGCGATAACATCGGCGCTCTGCTGCGTGGTATCGACCGTCAGGGTGTTGAGCGTGGTCAGGTTCTGTCCAAGCCCGGTTCCATTCACCCCCACACCAAGTTCGTTGGCCAGGTTTACGTTCTGACCAAGGACGAGGGTGGCCGTCACACTCCTTTCTTCAATAACTATCGTCCTCAGTTCTACTTCCGTACCACCGACGTGACCGGCGTCATCACTCTGCCCGAGGGCACCGAGATGTGCATGCCCGGCGATAACGTCGACATGAAGGTCGAGCTGATCACCCCGATCGCTATCGAGAAGGGCCTGCGTTTCGCTATCCGTGAGGGTGGCCGTACCGTTGGTTCCGGCGTTGTTATCGAGATCGACGAGTAATTTTGACTCATGAAAAGGACTGCCGCATTGCGGCAGTCCTTTTTTGCGCTTAATATGACGATTTTACCCGAAAGATATAGAATGGGCTGCTTGAGACACATAGTAACACACATAGTAGGACGCACTATGACCTGAAAAATTACTTTTATGGAACAGGTGTCTTCGATGCAGCGGCAAAGTCCATTGTTCCCGTATGAATGACCTTATTTGGCGGGTAAAAGGGCGGAGCCATTGGCTCTGGGCATACCGGTGTTAATAGACGAGTGTACTTATCCTTATAAGTTTGTGAGCTACTTATTGTAGGTGTACTTGCATAAAAACGCGCCTCTGCTATTTGGCAGAGGCGCGTTTCCTTTACTTTTTCGCGGCCTTGGACAAAAGGGCTTGTCCCTCCGGCGATTTCAGAACCTCCAGTACAGTCTCCCGCACCAGAGCCTTGAAGGAATCACTTTTCAGCAGCGCGCCGAATACGGCGCCGCCATCATTTTTACCATTGTCACCGGACTGCGCCACAACGGCCGCGGTGGCCCGCCGGACCGCCTTGGGGATGCTGACAGGCTCCTCCTGCGGCAAGGCACCGCTGAGCCAGTTATCCATGCTGGTGGGGTCATCCGTTTCACCCCGGAGATAGGAAAGGGAAACGCCGAAGGCGGCGGCTAATTTTTGCTGCTGCTCCTGCGTAGGTGTCTGCCGCCCGGTCTCAAATTTTTCTACAGACAGCCGGGGCAGTCCCAGTGCCGCTGCCAGAGCAGGGCGGCTGATACCTTTTTTCGTTCTGAGTTCTTCAATGCGCTGTGCCATCGTGACCATGGAAAATGCCTCCTTATTGCTGACCGGCGTGCCGGTCCAGGTCCGGCAGCAGGACGATATGGCCCGCCGCCAGAGTTTGCTTCATGTCGATCAACCGCTGATTGCGGGAGCCGCGAAAGCGCAGAGAAATGTCCTTCAGCTCCTCTACAAAGCGTCCGTCCACCAATACGTCCAGCAGGCTAAGCAGCTCCTCCGTCACCTCACAGTGGGGGTGTGCCCCCTCCTGCCGCAGCTCCTCAAGGGTAAAGCCGGAGAAGGCCCAGATGGTTTTCTCCGGATAGCGTGCCCGGACGCGGCGCACAAAGGGCAGCAGCGCCCGCTGGTTCTCCGGCTCAAAGGGCTCGCCGCCCAGAAGTGTGAGCCCACTGATATAGGAGGGGGCAAGGAGCTTTAGAATCTCCTGCTCCGATTCCTCTGTAAAGGGCTGGCCATAGCAGAAGTCCCATGTCTGGGGCTGAAAGCAGCTTTTGCAGTGATTGGTGCAGCCGGAAACGAACAGCGTTACCCGGACGCCCTCGCCGTTGGCAATGTCGCAGTTTTTGATTTCACCGTAGTACATGACCGCTCCTTACAGATGGAGGACGCGGTCGCGAATTTCCTGCGTCCGGCCCTGATTCCAGAACTGGGTGCCGATGTAGCCACAGGTGCGGCGGGCCACATTCATCTTGTCCTGATCGGTGTTGCCGCACTTGGGGCAGCGCCAGATGAGCTTGCCGTTATCTTCAACGATCTGAATTTCACCGTCCCAGCCGCAGACCTGACAGTAATCGCTCTTGGTGTTCAGTTCGGCGTAGATGATGTTGTCATAAATGAATTTCATGACCTCCAGCACGGCGGGGATGTTGTTCTGCATATCCGGCACCTCTACATAGCTGATGGCACCGCCGGGGGAGAGGTGCTGGAACTGGGCCTCGAATTTCAGCTTGTCAAAGGCGTTGATATTCTCAGTGACATGGACATGGTAGCTGTTGGTGATGTAGCCCTTGTCCGTGATGCCGGGGATGATGCCAAAGCGGCGCTGGAGGCACTTGGCAAATTTGTAGGTGGTGGATTCCAGCGGCGTGCCGTACAGGGAGTAGTCGATATTTTCGGCCTTTTTCCATTCGGTGCATTTGTCATTCATCTTCTGCATGATGGACAGGGCAAAGGGCGTGGCGGAGGGGTCGGTGTGGCTCTTGCCCGTCATGTACTTCACGCACTCGTAAAGGCCGGCATAGCCAAGAGAAATCGTGGAGTAACCGTCATAGAGCAGGCGGTCGATGGTCTCGCCCTTCTTCAGCCGCGCCAGCGCGCCGTATTGCCAGAGAATCGGCGCGGAGTCCGACAGCGTGCCCTTGAGCCGCTCGTGGCGGCACTGGAGAGCCCGGTGGCACAGCTCCAGACGGTCTTCAAAAATATTCCAGAACTTTTCCATATTGCCGCCGGAGGACAGCGCCACATCCGGCAGATTGATTGTGACCACACCCTGATTGAAGCGGCCATAGTATTTGTGCTTTCCCGGCTCATAATTCTTGGCGTTGGCGATGTTGCCCACACCGGCGTCGGTGAAGCGGTCCGGCGTCAGGAAGGAGCGGCAGCCCATGCAGGTATACACATCGCCCTTCAGCTCCCGCATCTTCTTTTCGGAGATGTAGTCCGGCACCATGCGGCGGGCGGTGCACTTGGCGGCCAGCTCCGTGAGGTACCAGTAGGGAGAATCCTCGGTGATGTTGTCATCCTCCAGCACGTAAATGAGCTTGGGGAAAGCGGGAGTGACCCAGACACCATCCTCATTTTTCACACCCTGATAGCGCTGGAGCAGCATTTCCTCAACAATCATGGCAAGGTCACGCTTTTCCCGCTCGTTCCGGGCCTCGTTGAGATACATGAAGACGGTGATGAAGGGGGCTTGTCCATTCGTAGTCAGCAGTGTGACCACCTGATACTGGATGGTCTGTACGCCCCGGCGAATTTCCTCCCGCAGCCGGGTCTCCACCAGCTCGGAAATTTTCTCCTCGCCGGGGTCGGCGCCGATGGAGGCCATTTCGGTTTCTACGATCCGGCGAATCTTCTGGCGGCTCACCTCTACGAAGGGGGCGAGGTGGGTCAGGGAAATAGACTGGCCGCCGTACTGGTTGGAGGCCACCTGCGCCACGATCTGCGTGGCGATGTTGCAGGCGGTGGCAAAGCTGTGGGGCCGCTCAATGAGCGTGCCGGTGATGACGGTGCCGTTTTGCAGCATATCCTCCAGATTCACAAGGTCGCAGTTGTGCATGTGCTGGGCGAAGTAATCCGCGTCATGGAAGTGGATGATGCCCTCCCGGTGAGCGTCCACGATCTCCTGGGGCAGCAGAATGCGCTCTGTGATGTCCCGGCTGACCTCACCGGCCATATAGTCCCGCTGGGTGGAGTTCACCACCGGGTTCTTGTTGGCGTTTTCCTGCTTGGCCTCCTCGTTGCAGCACTCAATGAGGGAGAGAATCTTCTCGTCGGTGGTGTTAGAGCGGCGGACCAGAGAGCGGGTGTAGCGGTAGGTCACATAGTTCTTGGCCACCTCAAAGGCGCCGTGGGCCATGATCTGATACTCCACCAAATCTTGTATTTCCTCCACGGAGGGGGAACGGTTCATTTTCAGGCAGGAAAACTCCACGCTTTCCGCAATGCGCTGAATTTGCATAGGGGTCATCCGAATGGCCTCGTCCACGCTTTCATTGGCCTTTGTGATGGCCGCAATGATCTTCGCAATGTCAAAGGACACCTCAGAACCGTTCCGTTTAATAACTTTCATGGTCATTCTCCTCCGTATTATTGTGCAGAGACATAAAAATTCACGCGCGGACAGCGTTCCGGAGCGGACAGGCCGGTCAAGCGCATGAGGCTTCTGTGAAGTAAAAACATCTCAATATATTTAGCAGCTATTGCATCATAGCACACAATATATGGTGGTGCAAGAGGGGCGGGATAACATTTTTCAGATTTGTGAGATTCACCAGAATTTTCATGAAATGTTTGGCGGCCCTCTTTACCCCAAGAGAAAAACAGGGTATAATACCGGTATCAACCCATGGGAGGCTTTATTAGAATGGAGACCACACAGAAATTGCTTCGTTTTTTGGATGAAAGCCCCACCTGCTATCACGCCGCGGCCAATGTGTGCGCGGCACTCAAGGCGGCCGGAGCCTTGGAGCTGCGAGAATCAGAGCCGTGGCGGCTGGAGCGGGGAACACTATATGTTGTGGTTCGGGGCGATTCGGCCCTCATGGCCTTCCGGTTGCCGGAGGGGAAGCCGCGGGGCTTTCTGTTGGCGGCGGCCCATGACGATTCGCCTACGTTCAAGCTCCGGGAAAACGCGGAGGTGCGCGCTCCCGGCGATACGCTGCGCCTCAGCGTGGAGCCGTATGGCGGCGGTATCTGGCGGGGCTGGCTGGACCGTCCGCTGTCCGTGGCGGGCCGGGTAATGGTCCGGCAGGGGGAGCGCCTTGTGACCCGGCTGGTGAACATCGACCGGGACCTGCTGGTGATTCCCTCCGTGGCTATTCACATGGACCGCACCGTGAACAAGGGCACGGCGCTGAACCCGGCGGTGGACCTGCTGCCGCTGCTGGGCTGCGGCAAGGAGACCGGCGCGTTCCGCCGGCTCATCGCGCAGGCGGCGGGTGTGCGGGAGGAGCATCTGCTGTCCACAGAGCTGTTCCTCTATCCCCGTGTCCGGGCCGTGCAGACAGGCCTGAACGGCGAGTTTATCGTATCGCCCCGGCTGGATGACCTTCAGTGCGTATTCGCCTGCATGGAGGGCTTTCTGGCGGCAAAGGCGGGGGAGAGCGTGCCGGTGCTGACGGTGTTCAATAACGAGGAGGTGGGCAGCAACACCCGTCAGGGAGCGGATTCCACCTTCCTTACCGATGTGCTGGAGCGCATTGCCGATGGCTGCGGCCTGAGCCGGGAGGAATGGAGGGCCGCTGTGGCCAACAGCTTCATGGTGTCGGCGGACAACGCCCACGCCATTCATCCCGCCCACCCGGAGTACGCCGATCAGGGGGAGTTTCCGGTGCTGAGCGGTGGCGTTGTCATCAAGTACAACGCCAACCAGCGCTATACCACGGACACCGTGTCCGCCGCTGTGTTTCAGAGCATCTGCCGACGGGCGGATGTTCCCGTGCAGCGCTACAGCAACCGGGCGGACCTGCCCGGCGGCTCCACATTGGGGAATATCTCCACAGCGCACTTCTCCGTTCCCACGGTGGACATCGGTCTGCCCCAGCTTGCCATGCACAGCGTTTGCGAAACGGCGGGGGCGGCGGATACCGCGTACCTGATTCGGGCTATGACCGCTTATTTTTCCGCTTCGTTCCATTATGACAGTGACGGAGGCATTCTGCTGTAAGGAGGTAGAAGATGAAGCTGCTGTTCAAGCAAAGATTTTTTTCGTGGTTTGACAGCTACGATATTTATGACGAGGCGGGGAACACCGTCTATACTGTGGAGGGCAAGCTGGCGTGGGGCCACTGCCTTCACATTCTGGATGCTGCCGGGAATCACATCGGCACCGTGCAGCAGAAGGTGCTGACGTTCCTGCCGAAGTTCGAGCTGTATGAGCATGACCAATGCATCGGCTGCATCCAGAAGGAGTTCACATTCTTTTCGCCGCGCTTTGATATCGACTGCAACGGCTGGCAGGTGCAGGGCAGCTTCATGGAGTGGGACTATCAGGTGACGGAGCCCTGCGGCGCGCTGGTGGCCACCGTTACCAAGGAGCTGTTCCACTGGACGGATACCTACGTCATTGATGTGGTGAACCCCGCCGACGCCCTCCGGGTGCTGATGCTGGTGTTGGCCATCGACGCGGAAAAGTGCTCCAGAAATAATTGAAACCCGGTACATAGCAGCAGGCCGGACGCAAAGCGTCCGGCCTGTTTATCGTTTTTATCAAGCTGTCAGGACTTCGGCGGTTGAAAGAGACTGTGCCAATACGGGTCCTTCCGGAACAGCGCCGCCGCTTTGGCGACGGCGGCCTCCCGGTCGGCGGGACCGCTGACCAAAAACCGTCCCGTGTCAGGGTCGAAGTTTCCGGTGGAGGAATTGTCTGCCTTGTCGGAGACCTCCATGATCAGTCCCGCAAAGCTCGACCAGTCCCGGTTGGCCCACAGACAGAAAAGGTCCCGGGTGCAGGGCTCGCCGCTGGGGTTGCTGCTGTATGTGGTGCGAAGCGACTTTTTATTGGAAAAGACGGTATAGATCATCCAGCCGGGCTGCCCGCTCTCAAAGCCACTGACAGCGAACGTACCTTCAAAATGGCCATAGCCCAGCAGATTTCGGGCATCGCGGCCCTGAATGGTGACCGTGTGCTCCACGGCGTAGGCCGGGTCATCCAGCCGGTATTCCGTGGCGGCGGCAGTTGTGTTGATCTCACGGGAAACCGGCAGGCAGACAATGGCTGCCGCCAGTGCCGCAATGCCGCAAAGGGTAAGAAGTACACGCTTTTTCATCATGGGCTCCTTTCTCTGTGCAGATACTTATTCCTCGGTGTCAGGCTCCTCCCGGCGGACAGTCTCAGCCGCAAATTCCTCCTTTGCCTGCTGTAAAATTTTCCGCTCCGCCTTGGTGGTGAGCTTCGATTCGTCAAAATTCGCGAACAAATCCGGGCGGCGGGTCATGGTGCGCTTATAGCTCTCCTTTTTCCGCCACGCCGCCACCTTGGCGTGGTCGCCGGAGAGCAGAATCTCCGGTACGGCCCGGTCATGCCATACGGCGGGCCGGGAATACTGGGGGTATTCCAGCAGACCGGCCCAGTGGGATTCCTCTTCAAAGCACTCGGCGTCCGGCAGAACACCGGGCACCATGCGGCACACGGCGTCCGCCACCGCCATGGCGGGAATCTCGCCGCCGGTGAGCACAAAATCGCCCATGGACAGTTCCTCATCCACACACTCGTCAATAAAGCGCTGGTCGATGCCCTCGTAGTGGCCGCAGACCAGAATCAGGTGGTCATATCGGGCCTTCAGTTCTCTGGCAACGGACTGGGTGAAGGTCCGGCCGCAGGGGGACATGAAGATGGTCCGGCCGGGGCCGTAGGTATTGACAACGTGCTCCCAGCAGCGGAACAGAGGGTCTGCCTGCATCACGGCACCACGGCCCCCGCCGTAGGGATAATCGTCCACCTGCATCTGCTTGTTGGTGGTGTAGGCCCGGATCTGGTGGGTGCGGATGGCGATATAGCCCCGCTCCTGCGCCCGGCCCAGAATGCTGACGTTCAGCATGGCGTCCACGGATTCCGGAAACAGGGTGAGAATGTCGATCTGCATTTCCATTTACATTCCCTCCCAGACCTTGACGTTCATGCGGCCCGCGTCCAAATCCACCGAGCGGATGAAGGCGTCCTTCACGGCGGGAATCAGGATCTCCCGCTCACCCTTGACGGTGTAGACCTTGCTGGCGGGGTACTCATCTACCGCTGTCAGAGTGCCCAGCAGGGCACCGGTGTCGCAGTCATATACCTCCAGCCCCAGCAGCTCATCGTCAAAGAACTCCCCGTCGGGCAGGGTAATGTCACTGCGGCGGATAGAAAGCGGCTTTCCTTTATAGGTCAGTGCGGCGTTCATATCGTCCACGCCGGGGAGCTTCAGCAGCACCATGTCCTTGTGGACATGATTGGCGGTGGGGACAACGGCCTGTCCGTCAATGTAAAAGGTCTTGCAGCGGGTGAGAAGCGCGGGGGAGACCCGCCGGGGCTGCACCCGCACCTCACCCCGGATGCCGTGGGCGTTGACGATGCGGCCCACCTGGATAAATTCCTGTTTCATAGCTGCTCCTTACGGTTTCTTCCGAAAATTATTTTCTGTGATCAGGGCCGAAGCTGTCCGGCCAGATGTCCGCTGGACCACGCCCATTGGAGGTTGTAGCCGCCGCAGTCCCCGTCAATATCAAGGACCTCGCCGGCGGCGTAGAGACCGGGGACCAGGCGGCTTTGCAGCGTCTCCGGATCAAATTCGTCCGTGCGGACGCCTCCGGCCGTGACCTGCGCCCCGTCAAAGCCGAGAACGCCGGTAACAGGCAGGGCAAAATCGTGGATGGCCTCCGCAATGCGCTGCCGCTCCGCTGCACCGAGAGCGGCGACCGGCTCCGTCAGTCCAAAGCCGGCGTAGCGCAGCAGTGTGCGCCCAAGGCGGTTGTGGAGCATTCCGGCCAGCAGATTTTCCGTGGTCAGCTCCGGCATGAGCGCGGCCCGCTGCCGCAGCAGCGCCTCCGTGTCCGCCGCGGACAGCCGGGGCAGGAGGTCAATGTGGAGCGTTAAGGGCGGCTTTTCCACAGCGGCAGAGCGGGAAAGGTCAAATACGGCGGGGCCGCTGACGCCAAACTCCGTGAACTGCACCTCGCCCCGGCTCTCGGCCACGGTGTCCCGGCCCCGGCAGAGGGTCAGCTCTCCGGTGGCCCGGACGCCCTTGAGGGCCTTGACATAGGTGGTGTCGGTCTTGACCTGTACCAGCGCGGGATAGAGCTTTGTCATATTGTGGCCCATGGACTGCAAAAGGAGATACCCGCTGCGGGTGCCGCCCAGCTTGCCCCCGGCCATGCCGCCGCAGCAGACGATGACCCGGTCCGCTGCCAGCGTTTCCTCGGCAGAGGACACGGCAAAGCCGTGCTTTGTTCTGCGTAGCTGCTCCACCTCAAAGCCCGTGCGGGTAATGACCCCGGCAGCATCGGCAGCAAAGCGCAGAACGTCCAGCACACTGCCGGCCTGATCGGAATAGGGGTAGACCCGGCCGCTGTCCTCTGCCACCGTCAGAAGCCCCAGCCCGTGAAAGAACGCCAGCGCGGCCTCCGTATCAAAGGCGTCCAGCGCGGGGCGGACGAAGTCCGGGGAAAGCCCGTGGTAATGTACCGGGGCAACGTGGAGATTTGTAAGGTTGCAGCGGCCGTTGCCGGTGGAGAGCAGCTTGCGTCCCACCCGGGACTGCCGCTCCAGCAGCGTAACGGCATGGCCGTTTCGGGCGGCGGTCAGGGCGGCCATGAGGCCGGAGGCGCCGCCGCCGATGACGATGACATTCATGGGATGCTCCTTTCGCCGCGGGCGCGGCGGTGGTTCGAGTTACTGATATTATAAGGTTCCCGGCGAAAAAAGACAAGGGGGCAGTTGATGGGGGAGAAAACACAGATATTTCCGCCGATTTGCACGATAATGGCGGCTAAAAATATGAATGCCTATGCCAATGTGTGCAAATTTATCCAAAATGCGGAAAAAGAGTTGACAAGACGAAAAAGCCGCGCTACAATGCAGTCAAAATTGAATCGCTTGATAGAGGCGCGGTATTCATCAGTACCTCCCGCAAGGCCAGAGCAGCCGGGGAAGGGAAAGGGGCCACCGCCGAAGTGCTTGGACGATGCCTGTTGTCCGGGTGCTGGGTCGGCAGAGAACATCTGCCGGACTGTCACAAGTTTTTTGTGAAGCGCTATCATTGGCTGTTCGGAGAGGCCCGTTTTTCAGGGCCGGTTTTCCGTATATTCCATGGACCGCTTGACAAAGCGGTTCATTTTTTTACATTTCCCAGCCGGCGGGGAACAGAAGCGCCGGACAAGAAGGAGACAATTATGAGAAGAAGATGGATGAGCGCGATTCTGGCCCTGACCATGGCGCTGGCCCTCACCGCCTGCGGCGGCAGCAACAGCAGCACCGGCACCGATTCTGCCGACAGCACCCCCGCTGAGACGGAGATCCCCGCCGATACCACCGCTTCCGGCGGCGTGGGCGAGGACGGTGTGTTCACCGTCGGCATGGAGTGCGCCTATGCCCCCTATAACTGGACGCAGATGGACGATTCCAACGGCGCGGTCCCCATTTCCAACGTTCCCGGCGCGTATGCCAACGGCTATGACGTGATGATCGCCAAGAAGATCGCCGAGGCCAACGGCTGGGAGCTGGAGATCGTTTCTTCCGCATGGGATTCCCTGTGCCCCGCCATTCAGGCCGGTTCCATGGACGCCAACATCGCCGGTCAGTCCATGACTGCCGAGCGGATGGCCGAGGTGGACATGGCTGGTCCCTACTACTATGCTACTATCGTGGTGCTGACCACCAAGGACAGCCAGTACGCCAATGCCACCTCTATTGCCGATCTGGCCGGCGGTACCTGCACATCCCAGTTCGGTACCATCTGGTATGACTCCTGCCTGCCCCAGATCGAAAACACCAATCTGCTGGCGCCTGCCGACAGCGCTCCCGCGATGATCATGCAGCTCCAGACCGGCACTGTGGACTATGTCTGCACCGATATGCCCACCGCCATGGCCGCTGTTGCCAAGGACGATAATCTGGAGATTTTGAACTTCTCCGGCACAGACGGTGACTTCCAGTTCGCCTCTGAGGAGGAGCGGGCCGAGAACGTGAACATCGGCATCTCTGTCCAGAAGGGCAACACTGAACTGACCGAGGCTATCAACTCCGTGCTCTCCACCATGACGGAGGACGATTTCAATGCCTTGATGGACGAGGCCATTTCCATCCAGCCCGAGGTCTAAGCAAATTCGGATGGGGGCCCGATGGGCCCCCATCTATTTAAAACGGCACCCGGCGGCGTCCGCGCTGCCAGGGAACCCAACGGAGCGGCTTCGCGCAAAGCGCGAAAAAATCTGTGCTCACGGAGCAATCTGTATGATTTGGAGAGTTTGCCATGGATAAACTGGTGAAGCTGGGACAGGATATGGCCCTGCTGTGGGGAAAATACCGCCCCATGTACCTGAACGGCATCAAGAATACCCTGATTTTGGCACTGGCGGCCACGGCCATCGGCTGTTTTATCGGCCTTTTGTGCGGTGTGCTGAATACCATCCCCTATGCGAAGAATGACCCACTGCCCAAGCGCTTTCTGCTGAAGCTGGTGCGAGTCATTATCCGCGTCTATGTAGAGGTGTTCCGGGGCACGCCCATGGTGCTGCAGGCGGTGTTCATTGTCTACGGTCTGCCGTATTTCACGGATAATGCCCTGCGGTTCGACAATATCTGGACCGCAGCCATTCTCATCGTGTCCGTCAACACCGGCGCGTATATGGCCGAGTCCGTCCGGGGCGGCATTATCTCTATTGACCCCGGCCAGACCGAGGGTGCTAAGGCCATCGGCATGACCCATGTGCAGACCATGGTGAACGTCATTATGCCCCAGGCTATCCGCAACATCATTCCCCAGATCGGCAACAACTATATCATCAATGTAAAGGATACCTCCGTGATGTTCATCATCAGCTTTACGGAGTTCTTTGCAGCTCACCGCTACATTGTCGGTATCAACAATATGTATTTCCCCTCTGCCGCCATTGAGATGATCGGCTACCTGATTTTGACGCTGGTGGCCTCCGTTTTGCTGCGGCTGCTGGAAAGAATCATGGACGGCTCCGACAGTTACGAGCTGGCGCAGGGCGACCAGCTGGTGATGGCTGCCGGGACCTACAGCCATCCCGACCGGGGCACGCCCTTTGACGAGGTGAATAAGGAGTACGAGGGCGAGGAGCAGAGAGAACGTATCCGTATCGGCCTGAAGAACCGCAACGGCAGCACGAGAGGGGGACGCTGAAATGAGTGAGAATATTCTGGAAATTCGCCATCTCGGCAAGTCCTTCGGCTCCCATGAGGTGCTGCGGGACATTGATTTCAATGTCAAAAAGGGCGATGTCATTTCCATTATCGGCGCCTCTGGCTCTGGTAAGTCCACGCTGCTGCGGTGCATCAATCTGCTGGAAACGCCCAGCAGCGGCGAGATTCTCTATCACGGACGGGATGTGGCCGGCCGGGGGGTCAACGCCCCGGAGTACCGCTCCCATGTAGGCATGGTGTTCCAGTCCTTCAACCTGTTCAACAACATGACGGTGCTTCAGAACTGCATGGTGGGGCAGATGAAGGTTTTAAAGCGCGGAAAAGAGGAAGCCCGGCAGCAGGCCATGAAGTATCTGGAAAAGGTCGGCATGGCCCCTTACATCAACGCAAAGCCCCGGCAGATCTCCGGCGGACAGAAGCAGCGGGTAGCCATTGCCCGGGCGCTGGCCATGGACCCGGAGGTGCTGCTGTTCGATGAGCCTACCTCCGCTCTGGACCCGGAAATGGTGGGCGAGGTGCTCTCCGTTATGCAGGCGTTGGCCCGGGAGGGCATGACGATGCTGGTGGTGACCCACGAAATGGCCTTTGCCCGGGATGTCAGCTCTCAGGTGGTGTTCATGCATCAGGGTGTCATCTGCGAGCAGGGGAGCCCCGCCGATGTGTTCGGCAATCCCCAGCGGCAGGAGACCCGGGATTTTCTGGCCCGCTTCCGCAGCGAGGCATAAGGTGTATAGACACCTGTATAGTCACACTTCGCGCAGTAGAGTAAAAGTACAAACCCCGGCGTCTGCTTTTTGCAGACGCCGGGGTTCCTTTTTACATATCGGCTCAGCCGTTGAGAATTTTCATAAACTCGTCGCCGGTGATGGTCTCCTTCTGGTAGAGGTACTGGGAAAGCTCGTCCAGCTTCTCCCGGTTTTCCATGAGAATTTGAATCGCCTTCTGGTGAGCGGTCTTGACCAACTCTACCACCCTGCGGTCGATTTGGGTCTGGGTCTCGGCAGAGCAGGCAAGGGAGGCATCGCCGCCGAGGTACTGGTTGGAAACGGTTTCCAGCGCCACCATGTCAAAATCCTCGCTCATGCCGTACCGGGTCACCATGGCCCGGGCCAGCTTCGTGGCCTGTTCAATGTCATTGGAGGCGCCGGTGGAAATCACGCCGAAGCGGACCTCCTCGGCGGCGCGGCCGCCGGTAAGAGTGGCGATCTTGTTTTCGATTTCCTCCTTGGTCATCAGGTAGTGGTTGCCCTCCTCAACCTGCATGGTGTAGCCCAGCGCGCCGGAGGTGCGGGGGATGATGGTGATCTTCTGCACCGGGGCGGAATTGGTCTGCTTGGCGGCCACAAGGGCGTGGCCGATCTCGTGATAGGCTACCGTCCATTTTTCCTTGTCGGTGAGAATGGCGTTCTTCTTCTGATAGCCGGCGATGACCACCTCAATGCTTTCCTCGAGGTCGGACTGCGTGGCAAACTTCCGCCCGTCCCGAACGGCCCGCAGCGCCGCCTCATTGACAATGTTGGCAAGCTCTGCGCCGCTGGCGCCGGAGGCCATGCGGGCTACCTTGTTGAAGTCCACATCGTCCGCTACCTTGATTTTCCTGGCGTGGACTTTCAAAATGGCCTCCCGGCCCTTCAAATCCGGCAGCTCCACCGGCACCCGGCGGTCAAACCGGCCGGGACGGGTCAGGGCGGGGTCAAGGGACTCGGGACGGTTGGTGGCGGCCAGAATGATGACGCCGGTGTTGCCATCAAAGCCATCCATCTCCGTTAAGAGCTGGTTCAGCGTCTGCTCCCGCTCATCATTGCCGCCCATCTGACCATCACGCTTTTTGCCGATGGCGTCGATCTCGTCGATGAACACGATGCAGGGAGCCTTTTCCTTGGCCTGCTTGAAAAGGTCACGGACCTTGCTGGCGCCCATGCCTACAAACATTTCCACAAATTCGGAGCCGGACATGGAGAAGAAGGGCACATTGGCCTCGCCGGCTACGGCCTTGGCCAGCATGGTCTTGCCGGTGCCCGGAGGGCCGACAAGGAGCACGCCCTTCGGCATGGAGGCGCCGATCTCCTGATACTGCTTGGGGTTATGGAGGTAATTGACGATCTCGGTCAGGTTTTCCTTGGCCTCGTCCTCACCGGCCACATCGTCAAACTTGATGCCCTCAGCGGACTTCACATAGACCTTGGCGTTGGATTTGCCCATGTTGAACATCATGGAGTTGCTGCCGCCCATTTTTTCTATCAGCTTCCGGGACATAAACTGGCCCAGCGCAATGAAAATCAGAATCGGTGCCACCCAACCGAGAATCTGCACCAGCAGAGAGGTCTGCTCGATCTCTTCACCGGTGGTGGAAACGCCGGCATCCAGCAGGCGTTGGACCAGTTGACTGTCTGTGGAAATCATGGCGGTTTTATAGATGGATTTTCCGTCCTTGCCGGTGAACAGAATACGGTTATCCTGCTCTTGAATCTCCACCTTGTCGATCTCACCCTTTTCCGTCATGTCAACGAAGGTGTTGTAGTCTACCTCTTGAATCTGGTACTGAGACAGCCACGGCATGGCGATGAAGTTGAACAGCATCACCAGCAGCATGGCGACCAGATAGTAGAAAATCAGAGGCTTTTTCGGGGATTTGACCTCATTCATCATAGAGGCCTCCTTTTGCTTCACCCCCGGTGCGGGCCGCACGCCCAGCGGGGGAAATTTGCGGATTTCTGGAAATTGTTACAAGCCTAACACGAAAAATATAAAGTGTCCAGCAAATTTTTTGTGAACAAAAACGGGTGATAAAGCGGTGAAACGAAAAAAATGCGGCGCTGCGGGCGAAAAAGGGATTGTAAAGCGGGGACGAGCCGTGTATAATATCGGTATCCGAATTTAATATAGAATCCGACAAGGAGGAATACGATATGGGAAAGACTGCTCGTTTTGTGCTGAAAACCGTGGCTGCGGGCCTTGCGTTCTGCGCCTTTGTCTGCCTGATGGTGGGGAGCTGGAGCGATATTTACGAGGCTGCCGAGCGCTGCCGCGAGCGCCGCATGGCGAAGCGGGAGTGCAGCGATTACGCAGATGAGGACCTCTATCAGTAAATAGGGAAAGAAAAACGGCGGTACGCAGCTCTGCGTACCGCCGGTTTTTATGTCATAAGCGGTATTTTCTCCAAAATAAAAAGAAAAATCCCTTGACAGGCAAGGAATTACATGGTAAAATAAATCGCTTATGTAATCTGAACGAAAAATGTGCCTTCCCTTAGCACAAGCATAGGATAGCACATTCGCCAACAGATGACAATAGGCAATTCAAATAAATTTAACAACTCACCCGAGTGTATCGGACAGAATACCCGCCCGGCCGTTCCTCATGGCGGCGGGGCAAAAGAAAGGTGAATGTGAAGATGGCTAAGGACAAGTACTACGGCAAAACCCTCCGAAAGAATTTTGCCCGGCACGAAGAAGTCATGCCCATGCCCAATCTGCTTGAGATTCAGAAGACCTCCTACAAGGAGTTTCTGAAAACGGGTCTGAAGGAGGTTTTTGAGGACGTTGGCGCGATTTCCGACTATCAGGGCAATCTGGAGCTGACGTTCATTGACTTCCGCATGGACGAGCCTCCCAAGTACGATGTGGAGGAGTGCAAGGCCCGGGACGCCACGTATGCCGCCCCCCTGAAGGTGACGGTCCGGCTGCGGAACAAGGAGACGGAGGAGATCAAGGAGCAGGAGATCTTCATGGGCGATTTCCCCCTGATGACCCACTCCGGCACCTTTGTCATCAACGGCGCCGAGCGTGTGGTGGTCTCTCAGATCGTCCGTTCCCCCGGCGTGTACTACGGCAAGGACATTGACCTGAAGACCGATCTGCCCCTGCTGACCTCCACGGTGATTCCCTACCGCGGCGCGTGGCTGGAGTATGAGACCGACACCAACGAGGTGTTCTGGGTCCGTATCGACAAGAACCGCAAGCTGCCTATCACCTGCCTGATCCGGGCGCTGGGCCTGAAGACCGACGCCGAAATTCTGGAGCGCTTCAGCGATGACCCCCGTATTGCGGCCACGCTGGAGAAGGACCCCTGCAAGACGTATGAGGACGCCATGCTGGAGATCTACCGCAAGCTCCGTCCCGGCGAGCCCCCCACGGTGGAGGCCTCCGAGACCCTGATGAACAACCTGTTCTTCGACCCCCGGCGGTATGACCTGTCCGTGGTGGGCCGGTACAAGTTCAACAAGAAGCTGTCCCTGTGGCAGCGCGTTACCGGCTACAAGCTGGCCCAGCCCGTGGCGGACCCCGCTACTGGCGAGCTGCTGTTTGAGGACGGCCATCTGCTGAGCAAGGAGGACGCTCGTCTGCTGGATACCGTGGGCGTCGCCGAGGTCGTTATCATGGTGGAGGATCAGCCCCTGCGGGTGCAGTCCAACCGGATGTGCGATCTCAGCCACTATGTGGACTTTGACCCCGCCGAGTGCGGCATCAAGGAGCGGGTGCGCTTCGATGTGCTGCAGGAGCTGCTGGGCCAGTATTCCGGCGAGGAACTGAAGGAGCAGATCAAGCTCCACAAGGACGATCTGGTTCCCAAGCACATTATCATTGACGATATTCTCTGCTCCATCAACTACATGAACGGCCTTGCCCGGGGCATCTCCGTGAAGGACGATATCGACCATCTGGGCAACCGCCGCCTGCGCTGTGTGGGCGAGCTGCTGCAAAACCAGTTCCGCATCGGCTTCTCCCGGATGGAGCGCGTGATCCGCGAGCGCATGACCATTCAGGATCTGGATGTGGTCACGCCCCAGAGCCTCATCAATATCCGGCCCGTTACCGCGGCCATCAAGGAGTTCTTCGGCTCCAGCCCCCTGAGCCAGTTCATGGATCAGACGAACCCGCTGGCCGAGCTGACCCATAAGCGGCGTCTGTCCGCTCTGGGCCCCGGCGGTCTGAGCCGTGAGCGTGCCAACATGGAGGTCCGTGATGTGCACTACAGCCACTACGGCCGTATGTGCCCCATCGAGACCCCTGAAGGCCCCAATATCGGCCTGATCTCCTACCTTGCGACCTATGCCCGCATCAATGAGTACGGCTTTATTGAGGCGCCCTACCGCGCTGTGGATAAGGAGACCGGCAAGGTGGCCATGGAGGCCACCTACATGACCGCCGACGAGGAGGACAACTTCATCGTCGCCCAGGCCACCGAGCCCATCGGCGAGGACGGCTGTCTGGTGAATGCCCGTGTTACCGCCCGGTACCGCGATGAGATCGTGGAGGTGGATCGGGAGCGCATCGATTACGTGGACGTTTCTCCCCGTATGATGGTCTCCATCGCAACCGCCATGATCCCCTTCCTGCCTAACGATGACGCAAACCGTGCGCTGATGGGCGCAAACATGCAGCGGCAGGCCGTGCCTCTGCTCAAGCCCCACGCACCCATCGTGGGCACCGGCATGGAGCACAAGATCTGCATCGACTCCGAGATCGTGGTCCTGGCCGAGGGCGACGGCGTGGTCACCTCTGTGGACGCCCGCCATGTCACTGTCAAGTATGACAGCGGCGTGACCAAGGATTATAAGCTCACTAAGTTCCTGCGTTCCAACCACACCACCTGCATCAACCAGCATCCTATCGTGGACGTGGGCGAGCGGGTCCACGGCAAGCGCATCAACGAAAAGGGAGAGTGGGAGGACCCCACCGTTCTGGCGGACGGTCCCGCTACCGACCAGGGCGAAATCGCTCTGGGCCAGAACATCCTCGTGGGCTTCATGACATGGGAAGGCTATAACTACGAGGACGCCGTGCTGCTCAACGAGCGGCTGGTGCGGGAGGACCTGTATACCTCCATTCATATTGAGGAATTTGAGCTGGATTCCCGGGATACCAAGCTGGGACCCGAGGAGATCACCCGCGATATCCCCAACGTGGGCGAGGACGCGCTGAAGGATCTGGACGAGCGCGGCATCATCCGCGTGGGCGCCGAGGTCAAGTCCGGCGATATTCTGGTGGGTAAGGTCACACCCAAGGGCGAGACCGACCTCACTGCCGAGGAGCGCCTGCTGCGGGCTATCTTCGGCGAAAAGGCCCGCGAGGTCCGCGACACCTCCCTGAAGGTGCCACACGGCGAGAGCGGCATCGTGCTGGATACCAAGGTCTTTACCCGTGAAAACGGCGACGAGCTTGGGCCCGGCGTCAATCAGGTGGTGCGGGTGTATATCGCGCAGCGCCGCAAGATTCAGGTGGGCGATAAGATGGCAGGCCGCCACGGCAACAAGGGCGTTGTCTCCCGTGTGCTGCCTACCGAGGATATGCCCTTCCTGCCCGACGGTACGCCGCTGGACATCGTGCTGAACCCGCTGGGCGTGCCCTCCCGTATGAACATCGGTCAGGTGTTGGAGGTCCATCTGGGCTATGCCGCTCACGCGCTGGGCTACAAGGTGGCCACGCCTATTTTCGATGGCGCCACCTATGATGATATTCAGGCGGAGCTGGTGAAGGCCGGCCTTGATCCCGAGGGCAAGAGCGTACTGTACGATGGACGCACCGGCGAACCCTTTGATAACAAGGTCACGGTGGGCTATGTGTACTTCCTGAAGCTGCATCATCTGGTGGATGATAAGATTCACGCCCGTTCCACCGGCCCGTACTCCCTCGTCACGCAGCAGCCTCTGGGCGGCAAGGCCCAGTTCGGCGGCCAGCGCTTCGGCGAGATGGAAGTTTGGGCCCTGGAGGCTTACGGCGCCGCTTACACCCTGCAGGAGATTCTGACGGTGAAGTCCGACGATGTTACCGGCCGTGTCCGCACCTATGAGTCCATTGTCAAGGGCCATAACGTGCCGACGCCCGGTGTGCCTGAGTCCTTCCGCGTGCTGCTCAAGGAGCTGCAGTCCCTGTGCCTGAACATTCAGGTTCTGGATAAGGACGGAAACGTGGTGGACCTCAAGGAGGATGAGGACGCGCTGGATACCTTTAACCTCTCCCGGATGGACGCCGATGATGACCGGCACCGCAATGTCGCGGAGGACGCCGAGTTCGAGGAGTCCGGCTTCGAGTTTGAGGACGCGCCGGAGGATGCCGGCGCCGATGTGGATGTTGACTTCGACGACGAATGATCCGGAAGACCCATTCGTCACAAAACTGGATCATTTGAATCATTGAAGGAGGATAACGCGACATGATGGAAAACAATGCAGGCAACAAGTTTGCCTTTGATGCAATTAAAATCGGCATGGCTTCCCCGGAGCAGATCCGGGAGTGGTCCTACGGCGAGGTCAAAAAGCCGGAGACCATCAACTACCGCACCCTGAAGCCCGAGAAGGACGGTCTGTACTGTGAGCGCATTTTCGGGCCCACGAAGGACTGGGAGTGCCACTGCGGCAAGTATAAGAAGATTCGTTATAAGGGCAAGATCTGCGACCGCTGCGGCGTGGAGGTCACCCGCTCCAAGGTCCGCCGGGAGCGCATGGGTCACATTGAGCTGGCCACCCCGGTCTCTCACATCTGGTATTTCAAGGGCATCCCCTCCCGGATGGGTCTGCTGCTGGACATCAGCCCCCGGATTCTGGAGAAGGTGCTGTATTTCGCCAACTATATCGTCACCGATCCCGGCGAAACGCCCCTGACCAAAAACCAGATTCTCTCCGAGAAGGAATACCGCGATTACCGCGAAAAATATGAGGACGATTTTCAGGCCGGCATGGGCGCTGAGGCCGTGAAGAAGCTGCTGGCGGATGTGGACCTTGAGGCCCTTTCCGCCCAGCTCCACGCCGAGCTGAAGGACGCCTCCGGCCAGAAGAAGGCCCGTATCGTCAAGCGGTTGGAGGTGGTGGACGCTTTCCGTCTTTCCGGCAACAAGCCGGAGTGGATGGTCATGGACGTTCTGCCGGTGCTGCCCCCCGATCTGCGCCCCATGGTGCAGTTGGATGGCGGACGCTTCGCCACCTCTGACCTCAATGACCTGTACCGCCGGGTCATCAACCGCAATAACCGCCTCAAGCGGCTCATGGACCTCAACGCCCCCGATATCATCGTCCGCAACGAGAAGCGGATGCTGCAGGAGGCCGTGGACGCCCTCATCGACAATGGCCGCCGCGGCCGCGCTGTTACCGGCGCCAACAACCGTGCCCTCAAGTCCCTCAGTGACTTCCTGAAGGGAAAGCAGGGCCGTTTCCGCCAGAATCTGCTGGGCAAGCGCGTGGACTACTCCGGCCGCAGCGTTATCGTGGTCGGCCCCGAGCTGAAGATCTATCAGTGCGGCGTGCCTAAGGAGATGGCCGTGGAGCTGTTCCGCCCCTTTATCATGAAGAAGCTGGTGGAGGACGGCACCGCCAATAACATCAAGTCCGCCAAGAAGATGGTGGATAAGGGCACCACCGAGGTGTGGGATGCGCTGGACGTCATCATCAAGGATCACCCCGTTATGCTCAACCGCGCGCCGACCCTGCACCGTCTGGGTATTCAGGCCTTCGAGCCGGTGCTGGTGGATGGCCGCGCCCTGAAGCTGCACCCCCTGAACTGCACCGCCTTCAACGCCGACTTCGACGGCGACCAGATGGCAATTCACGTGCCCCTGTCTGCCGAGGCACAGGCCGAGGCCCGTATCCTGATGCTCTCTGCCAACAACCTGCTGCGTCCTCAGGACGGCGGCCCTGTCACCGTGCCGACGCAGGATATGGTGCTGGGCTCCTACTACCTGACCATGGACCGCATGGGCAAGGCGGAGATCGGCGCGGAGAACATCTGGTGCGAGGACGCCGGCGATACGAACCTTCCCGCTCAGAGCATTGTGGACGCTGATGAGTTCCTTGCGGCCAACGCCGCGCTGGAAAAGGGCCAGAAGCCCGCGACCTTCAAGCCCATCCATGTGTATGCCAGCGAGGATGAGGCTCTTATGGCCTACAACGAGCGCATCATCGGGCCCCACTGCCCGCTTCTGGTGCGCCGTACGCTGGAGGTCAACGGCGAGAAGATTACCCGTGTGGTTCCCGGCACCCCCGGCCGTATCATTTTCAACAAGAACATCCCGCAGGACCTCGGCTTCGTGGACCGCAGCGATCCCGACCACATCTGCGACTACGAGATCACCTTTACCTGCGGTAAGAAGCAACTGGGCCAGATCGTTGACCGCACCATCAACAAGCACGGCTTCACCGTGGCCTCTGAGGTGCTGGATGCCATCAAGGCCACCGGCTACCATAATTCCACCATTGCCGCCATCACCGTTTCCATCGCGGATATGACCATCCCGCCCAAGAAGTACGAGCTGGTCCATCAGTCCGAGCAGATGGTGGTGGACATCGAAAACCAGTACAAGATGGGCTTTATGACCGACCATGAGCGCTATAAGCAGGTGGTGCAGGTCTGGGAGAAGACCACCGACGAGGTCTCCACCGCTCTGCAGGAGAATCTGGACCGCTACAACCCCATCTTCATGATGGCGGACTCCGGCGCCCGTGGCTCCATGAAGCAGATTCGTCAGTTGGCCGGTATGCGCGGCCTGATCGCAAACACCGCTGGTAAGACCATCGAAATCCCCATCAAGGCAAACTACCGCGAGGGCCTGACCGCTCTGGAATACTTCATTTCCAGCCGCGGCGCCCGTAAGGGTTTGGCCGATACCGCTCTGCGTACCGCAGACTCCGGTTATCTGACACGCCGCATGGTGGACGTCTCTCAGGACGTCATCATCCGCGAGCAGGACTGCGGCGTGACTCACGGCATCAAGGTCTCCCGTATCAGTGAGAACGGTCAGGTCATTGAGAAGTTCTCCGACCGTGTCCGGGGCCGCTTCCTCGTGGGCGATGTTGTGGACCCCGAGACCCGTGAGGTCCTGATTCCCAACAGCAAGATGATGACCGAAGACGATGCCAAGCTCATGGAGAGCCGTGCATGGGTCCAGCTCAATCCCCGGGAGGGCGATGTGTGTGCCTTCGACCCGGCCAAGGACGAGTATCCCACTGTCATGATCCGCACTGTTCTGACCTGCAAGGCCCACAGCGGTGTGTGCGCCAAGTGCTATGGCATGAACCTTGCCACGCAGCAGCCTGTCGGCCCCGGCGAGGCAGTCGGCATTATCGCAGCCCAGTCCATCGGCGAGCCCGGTACCCAGCTGACCATGCGTACCTTCCATACCGGCGGTCTGGCCGGCGGCGACATCACGCAGGGCCTTCCCCGTGTTGAGGAGCTGTTCGAGGCCCGGAAGCCCAAGCGTATGGCCACGCTGGCAGAGATCGGCGGCACCGTGAAGTTCGAGGAGGCTACCAAGGGCAGCCTGCTGAACATCATCATCACCGCGCCGGACGGAGACACCCGCACCTACGCCGTGCCTCACACGGGTCTGCAGGTGAAGGATGGCGATGTCATTGAAAAGGGCACCCAGCTCACCTACGGCGCACTGAACCCCCACGAGGTCCTGCGCATCCGCGGCAATGACGCAGTGTACAACTACCTCATCCAAGAGGTCCTGCGTGTGTACCGTCAGCAGGGCGTTGACATCAACGATAAGCACATTGAGGTCATTGTCCGCCAGATGATGCGAAAAGTTCGTATGGAGGATTCCGGCGACACGAAGCTGCTGGATGGCTCTATGGTGGACGTTCTGGAATTTGACGCCGCCAATGAGGAAATCGACCGCCGCAACGCGGCAGGCGAGACCAACGAGCAGGGCGAGCCTCTGCGCCACGCGCAGGCGACCCAGTTGCTGATGGGTATTACAAAGGCGTCTCTGGCCACCGATTCCTTCCTGTCCGCTGCTTCCTTCCAGGAGACGACCAAGGTTCTGACCGAGGCCGCTATCAAGGGCAAGAAGGACCATCTGGTGGGCCTGAAGGAGAATGTCATCATCGGCAAGCTGATTCCCGCCGGTACCGGTCTGCAGGCATACCACGATTTTGCCGAGCAGCTTGTGCCCGACGAGACAGTTGAGGAAAAGGAAGCCACGCTGGAGGAGATTTAAGGCGAAAAGCCCTCTGTTCAAACACGGCAGGTATCCCTTAAAAGAATAAAAGGCAGGCACCGATTTCGCATCGGTGCCTGCCTTTTTGCGGCTGGTTATGCTAACAGCAAATGTACTCGTGTGGCTTTGATTTCTCACAAATCCTTGCAACCGGCATGAGGGTATTATGTTATGCTTTTATCCATAAGAGTTGATTTTGTGGGACATAGCAAAATGAAACGAAGCTTGTATAGGGTCATATCGGGACTTGCTCTGATATGCGCGTTATTTGCCGTTTTTCTTTATTCCCGTCATGATATAGGCATAGCGGCTGCCAAACTGGAGACGGATATCCGCGGCTCATCAAAAATACAGGCCGATTGGACTGTTGACGGAAGTGTTTCCAACACAATGGCGGCCTATATTGCGTATCCGCAGGAGCGGACGGACCATTCGTTTGAATCGTCCCGGACTTTCCTTTGGCTATTTCTTTTGCGACGGGGGAAACCTTTCGAGTGTAGATAAGGAAATTCTGGCGTGCACAGTGGAGGGATACAAGGAGCAGGCGTTTATTTCCATGAACCGGCAACAGGCGGCACGGGCAGAAATTGATGACGGAAACGAAGTTCAAGTGCTGGATATTGACAGCAGGAAGCCCTTTGCAATCGTTCTGCCCGTCAATGCAGGAAGCATTACCTTTTATGATATAAACGGAAATACGCTGCTGTACCAGAGAAATCCACTTTGATCAACGGTTTATCAAAAAATTGAAAATCCGCAGCAAAAAACAGGACAGGCACAGAGATTTTTGTGCCTGTCCTGTTTTTCATGAAAAAAGAAAAAACAACCGCTGCCTGATTTTTCATGGTTTCTCTGCATTTGACAACAGTAATTTTCCCGCGCAGGCATAAACTATGTCTGAATACGGGAAGAAAGAGCGATAGGAATGCAAAAACTGCTGTCAATTTTTATTTATCTGCTGATGCTGATTTTCATAGAGTCTGCCGCCGAGGTGACGGGTGTTCCGGCCTCAGCACCGGCCGAAATTTCGGCAGAGCCGAAGTACGTGGCGCTGACCTTTGATGACGGACCTCGGCGGGATACAACGGCCCGCCTGCTGGATGGCCTGCGGCAGCGGGGGGCCAGCGCGACATTTTTTCTGGTGGGGGAGCGGCTGGCGGGTAATGAGGACCTTGTTCTACGGATGCAGAGAGAGGGGCACCAAATCGGAAATCATACCTACAGCCATATCCGGCTGGATGGCAGCGACGCGGCCGGGCAGCTGGCCGACATCGAGGAGGCTCAGCGGGCCATCTGCGGCATTTTAGGCACGGAAAGCTGCTGGCTGCGCCCACCATATGGCCTTGTGGCGCCGACGGTACAGGCCGGAATCACGGTGCCTATGGTGCACTGGTCCGTAGACCCACGGGACTGGGAAAGCCGCAATACGGACAAGGTGGTACGGGCCGTGCTGGAGGCGGTGCAGCCTGGAGATATCATTCTGCTGCACGATATTTACTCCACCTCTGTAGACGCGGCGCTTCAGATCGTGGACACGCTGGAGGAGCAGGGGTATTGGCTTGTTACGGTGGAGGAGCTGCTGATCCTTGGCGGAATTCAACCGCAGGAAGGAGTGCTGTACCGCTCCGCCGGAAAATGACTCAATACTGCCGCACCACGGCCACAACCTTGCCGAGAATCTGAGCGTAGGTACCGTCAATCGGGGAGTAGGCGTCATTTTCCGGCAGCAGCCAGACATGGCCGCCCTTGCGGGAAAAGCGCTTGACTGTGGCCTCATCGTCGATCATGGCCACCACGATCTCGCCTTGGTTACAGGTCTGCTGCTGGCGCACTACCACCAGATCGCCGGGCAGAATTCCGGCGTTCAGCATGGATTCTCCCCGGACCCGCAGCGCAAAGTGTGTGTCGCCGAGGCGACCGGTATCAAAGGTCAGGTAATCCTCAATACATTCCTGCGCCAGAATGGGGCTGCCGGCAGCCACATTTCCCACAATGGGGACCTTTCCGGCAGGCGTTTCGTCTATCTCCGGCGCGGCAGGGGCGGGATGCGTCAGGCTGATGGCACGGCCCTTGCCCGCGCCAATCTCAATGACGCCGAGATCCGCCAGCTTTTTCAGATGGAAGTGGACGGTAGACGGGGACTTCAGCCCTACGGCCTCGCCAATCTCCCGGACAGAGGGGGGATAGCCCTGTTCATGGATGCAGGCGGCGATGTAATCGTAAATTTTCTGCTGCATATTGGAGAGCATGAATGTACCTCCTGACCGGCGCTGCCTGACAGGCCGGGAATTTTCTGGCATCAGTATAGCATAATAGAACCGAAAATGCAAACATTTGTTCTATACACTGGCAAAATTTTTGCCAAGAGAAAAGAGTGCGGACATTTTGAAATTTGTACTTGAAATGGTACACGGATTGTGGTATGATTTCATTCTGTAAAATGATTTCCTGTGCCTGTACGCACGAATGAATGTTGGAGGTTTTCCATTATGAAACTTGCTGTTACGATTTTACAGTTGCTTTGCGGTCTGGCGATCATTCTGATCGTGCTGTTCCAGTCCGGCAAGAGCGAGGGCCTGTCCGGCGCCATCGGCGGCGTGGCTGATTCCTTCCTTGCCAAGAACAAGGCTCGGACCATTGATGCTAAGCTGGCCCGCGCGACCAAGTGGTTCGGCGCGGTGTTTCTGGTGCTCACTATGGCGCTGCTGATCATGAACTGATTTTTACTTAAAAAAGAGCGTGCGTAGATTTTCTACGCACGCTCTTTTTTCCATGTAAAACGGTACATAATGTGGCAGCAAAATCAGCGCCGGGATACGGAAATTTCACGGTTTTACATAAGCGACAGTTTTTTCAAAAAAATTTGTCGCTTTTAACGAGAGGCTTTTCCTTGCCTTTCTTTCAAGGCTGCGTTATAATTTTCACATAGTATCAGTGATAAAAGGCTCCGAGAGCGCAACAGGGGAGGTCTCCCGCTGTTGCATTTCTTTGAGTGCTGTTGTTAAAAGTCTGACAATGGTGTTTCACGGGTACGTTCATTCGTATTGCTTACTTCGGGTCAGGGAACCCTTTGGCACCCTCCCGGGGGACTGTAATAACCGAACAAGAAATTGTAGGAGGATCGAATCATGGATTTTCATCTGACAAACGAGCAGCAGATGCTCCGCAAGATGTACCGGGAATTCGCCGAGAACGAGGTCAAGCCTCTGGCTGAGGAGATCGATGAGGAAGAGCGCTTCCCCATGGAGACCGTCGAGAAAATGGCGAAGCTGGGCATGATGGGCATCTACTTCCCCAAGGAGTACGGCGGCGCCGGCGGCGATGTTCTGTCCTATGCCATGTGCGTGGAGGAGCTGGCCAAGGTCTGCGGTACAACTGCTGTTATCGTTTCTGCACACACCTCTTTGTGCTGCGCTCCCATTTTTGAGAACGGCACCGAGGAGCAGAAGAAGAAGTATCTGCCCGACCTGCTGAGCGGCCGCAAGATCGGCGCCTTCGGCCTGACTGAGCCCAACGCCGGTACCGACGCTTCCGGCCAGCAGACCACCGCTGTCAAGAACGAGAATGGTGACTATGTCCTCAACGGCAGCAAGTGCTTCATCACCAACGGCAACGTGGCCGATACCTTCGTGGTGTTCGCCATGACCGATAAGACCAAGGGCAACCACGGCATTTCCGCCTTCATCGTGGAAAAGAGCTTCCCCGGCTTCTCTACCGGCAAGCACGAGAAGAAGATGGGCATTCGCGGCTCCTCCACCTGCGATCTGATCTTTGAGGACTGCGTAGTTCCCAAGGAGAATCTGCTGGGTAAGGAAGGCAAGGGCTTCAAGATCGCCATGCAGACGCTGGATGGCGGTCGTATCGGCATCGCCTCTCAGGCTCTGGGTCTGGGCGAGGGCGCTGTCAACGAGGCCATTAAGTATACGCAGGAGCGTGTTCAGTTCGGCCGCCGCCTGAGCCAGTTCCAGAACACCCAGTTCCAGCTGGCCGATATGCACACCCGTATGCAGGCCGCGCAGTATCTGGTGTATGCCGCTGCTATGAAGAAGCAGAACCATGAGGATTACTCCATGGACGCTTCCATGGCCAAGCTGTTTGCCGCTGAGGCCGCTTCCGATGTGACCCGCCGCGCCGTGCAGCTGTTCGGCGGCTACGGCTACACCCGTGAGTATCCCGTGGAGCGCATGATGCGCGACGCCAAGATCACCGAGATCTATGAGGGTACTTCTGAGGTCCAGCGCATGGTTATTTCCAGCCGCTTGGGCGTGAAATAATTTAAGGAGGTAAAGGTTAAAATGAAAATTATTGTTTCTATTAAGCAGGTTCCCGATACCTCCGGCAAGGTCGCTGTCAACCCCGATGGTACGCTGAACCGTGCTTCCATGCAGACCATCACCAACCCCGATGACATGAATGCTCTGGAGGCCGCCCTGAAGATCAAGGACGCCACCGGCTGCCCGGTCACCGTTGTCACCATGGGCCCCCCTCCCGCCGCCGGTATGCTGCGTGAGGCGCTGGCTATGGGCGCTGACGAGGCCTATCTGGTTTCCGCCCGCGAGTTCGGCGGTTCCGATACTTACGCTACCTCTCAGATTCTGGCTGCCGCCATCAACAAGATTGGCGTGGAGAAGGACGATGTTGTGCTGTGCGGCCGTCAGGCTATCGACGGTGATACCGCGCAGGTCGGTCCCCAGATCGCCGAGAAGCTGCATCTGCCCCAGGTTACCTACGCCGCCGACATCCAGAAAGATGGCGATACCATTACCGTCAAGCGTATGCTGGAGGACGGTTACATGACCATCAAGGTCCACACCCCCTGCCTGCTGACCTGCATCAAGGAGCTCAACGAGCCCCGTTACATGAGCGTCGGCGGCGTGTTTGAGGCTTATTCCAAGCCCTTGACCACGCTGGGCTATGAGGACCTGAAGGACGATCCCCTGATCGATGCTACCACCATCGGCCTGAAGGGCTCTCCCACCAACATCTTCAAGAGCTTCACGCCTCCCCAGAAGGGTGCCGGCATGATGCTGGAGGGTGCTGACAAGGCCACCTGCGAAAAGCTGGCCGGCATTCTGGCCGCCAAGCACATCATCTGAGAAAGGGGATAGAAGAATTATGTCTAACTTCAACAGTGCTGATATCGCTGCTTTCAAGGATGTATGGGTGTTCTGCGAGCAGCGTGAGGGCAAGCTGATGCCCACCGATTTCGAGCTGATCTCCAAGGGCCGCGACCTTGCCGACGAGCTGGGCGTGAACCTGTGCGGTCTGCTGCTGGGCGGCGAGGGCATTGAGTCCGCCGCTAAGGAGCTGGGCGGCTACGGCGCCGACAAGGTCATTGTCTGCGAGAGCCCCCTGCTGGCTACCTACACCACCGACGCCTACGCCAAGGTCATCTGCGACGTGATCGAGGACCTGAAGCCCGAGGCTTTCCTGATCGGCGCCACCAACATCGGCCGTGATCTGGGCCCCCGCTGCGCGGCCCGTCTGCACACCGGCCTGTGCGCTGACTGCACCCACCTGGACGTGGATGTTCCCAACTACATCCAGTTCCTGCGTGAGAGCTCCACGCTGGACGTGGACTCCATGAAGTGGGATATGGAGGACCGTAACCTGAAGATGACCCGTCCTGCTTTCGGCGGTCACCTGATGGCTACCATCATCTGCCCCCGCTTCCGTCCCTGCATGGCTACTGTCCGTCCCGGCGTTATGAAGAAGAACGCCTTTGACGAGGCCAAGGCCAACGCTGTGGAGATCGTGAAGCCCAACTTCACTCTGACTGCTGAGGACATCCACACCGACGTTACCGAGGTGGTGAAGGCCGCCAAGAAGCTGGTGGACCTCATCGGCGCCGATTACATCGTGTCCGTTGGCCGCGGCATTTCCAAGGACGTTGAGGGCGGCATCAAGCTGGCTGAGGAGCTGGCTGAGGTTCTCGGCGGTGTTGTGGGCGGCTCCCGTGCCACCATCGACTCCGGCTGGCTGTCTGCCGACCATCAGGTGGGTCAGACCGGCAAGACCGTCCATCCCAAGGTGTACGTTGCTCTGGGTATCTCCGGCGCCATCCAGCACAAGGCTGGTATGCAGGATTCCGAGTGCATCATCGCCGTCAACAAGAACGACACCGCTCCCATCTTTGAGATCGCTGACTACGGCATCTGCGGCGACCTGTTCAAGGTCACTCCCATGCTGATCGAGGCCATCAAGGCTGCCAAGGCCGCGAAGTAAGCTGAAATCTAATTAAAAGAGCGCCATCCTTTCGGATGGCGCTCCTTTTTTATTTTTAAAACGGGGAAATCGGCTTTACTTCCGGCTGATTGCCTTTTTGACCGCGGCCACGATATTAACGGATCGGAGCCCGTACTCATCCATCAAAAAGTCCTGCGGGCCGACCTGACCGAACCGGTCCTGCACACCGACAAATTCCTGAATGGTCGGCGCATTTTTCGCAAGGCAGTTAGCAACCACACTGCCAAGACCGCAGGTGACATTGTGATTTTCGGCGGTGACGATGGCGCCGGTCTCCCGGGCGGCCTTGATGACCAACTCCTCATCCAGCGGCTTCCATGTAAACAGGTCGATGACCCGAACGGAGATTCCCTCTGCCTGAAGCGCCTCATAGGCTTTCAGAGCCTCGTCCACCATAATGCCGGAGGTGAGGATGGCGGCAGCATCGTGGTCGCTCTCGTGGAGGACAACGCCCTTGCCGATGGGGAACTCGGAACCGTCCTCATAGACCTTGATGATGCCCTTACGCACAAAGCGGGTGTAGGTCACGCCCTTGGTGATGCCGGGAAGCTGGCGGGTAATACTTGCAAGCTGGGCGTAGTCAGCGGGGTCCAGCACGGTGGTCTCCGGGATGCTGAGGTACATGGCGGCGTCCTCCAGCGGCATATGGGTGCCGCCGTTGAAGGCGGCGCAGACGCCGGCATCGGAGCCCAGAACGTGTACCGTCAGTCCGGAATAGGCAGCGGACATATAAATCTGGTCATAACAGCGGCGGGAGGAAAAGGATCCGAAGGAATGGAAGAATACCTTTTTTCCGGTGGCGGCCAGACCGGCGGCAACACCGGCGGCATTACCCTCGGCAATACCGGCCTCAAGGGCGCGGTCGGGATAGTTTTTGAGAAGCTGCTTCGTATTGATGCAGCCGGTCAGGTCACAGTCCACATAGCAAATGGACTTGTCCTCGGCCATCATTTCGTTCAGGGGCAGGGCCAGCGCGTCGCGGCAGGCGCGGGAGTCCTTTTCATGCTTTCCAATCAGTTTTACGCTCATCTCTCGCACCCTCCTCAAGCGTTTTCAATGGCCTTCAAAGCCTTTTCGGAAGCGGCAATGGCCTCAGCCCACTGCTCCTCGCTGGGCTGGGAGGAGTGGTCATGCTTCGGTTCGGCAAAGGTCGCGCCCTTGCCCTTGCAGGTGTCCAGCACGATACAGCTGGGAACACCCTTTTTCGCGTAGGCATTCTGAATGGCGTCATAGATGGCCTGCAGGTCATGTCCGTTGATCTCCTGCGTGTAGAGGCCAAAGGACGCGGCCTTTTTGGCGAGGTCGCCGTGGGCCAGAATGTCATCTGTGGGACCGTCCAACTGATAGCCGTTTTTGTCAATAAAATAGATGAGGTTGTCCAGCTTGTGAGCATAGGCAAAGTGGAAAGCCTCCCAGACCTCGCCCTCATCGGCCTCGCCATCGCCTACAACGCAGAAAACATGATTGGTACGGCCATCAATTTTGTTGCCGAGGGCGGCGCCGGCGGCAGAGGAGGCACCCTGTCCTAAGGAGCCGGTGGTCAGATCCACGCCGGGCGTCAGCTTCCGGTCCGTGTGGCTGGGAAATTTGGTGTGGGGCTGGTTCAGGGTGTAGGCCTCCTCCATGGGGTAAAAGCCCACAAGACCGAAGGTGGCGTAGGCCACGGGGCCGGCGTGGCCCTTACTGAGCACCAGCCAGTCGCGGTCCTCCCAGCGGGGGTTCTTGGGATCATAGCGCATGACCTCGCCATACAGCACGGCCATCAGGTCTGCCAGATCCATAGAGCCGCCCACATGGCCGAAGCCCCGGGAGTGGATGACCTTCAGGGTCTCCAGCCGGATTTTGGCCGCCAAGATACTGCACTTCTTTACATCCATGTAATATACGCATCCTTTCTGATAGATGAATGAGCTGCTTAAAGAGATTTGCGGGGCGTGAACAGGCGCGTAAGCATACCGCGATATACCGTAAGATGTGTGCCTCGGCAATAAACGGGTACAGTATGCGGAAAAATGCCTGTGTTTACATCTATTTTAAACCATAAATGCGCGAAACGTCAACAGATGTTCCGCTTTTGCCGTCTGAAATGCAAACAAAATAAAATGAAATCCAGACTGATTTTTATAAAGAACAGAGAAAAAAGAACATTCCGGCCGAAAACGGCCGGAATGTTCGTAAAATGTGCTGTTGTCAAAGCGTTAAAAGTGCCAGAGATTGCGCTGAATCACAGGGTCCATGGCCCGCTCCACCTGGCCGTCCAGCACCCGGACGATCAACTCGCCGGTGACGCGAATCACGGCGCGTGTCAGGTGTCCGCCCACGGGGCGGTCATCCTGTTCGGCGGCATTGAGATGAAGATGGCAATAGAATTGCCCGTCCATGGTATCAATGGTTCCCAGCAGGGAGGTGATCTCATAGCAGCCCTCATAGTGGTGGGCCTTTAAATCAAAGGCGCTGAGGGCACCAATGCCCTGTACGGAAGCAAGCGAAATCTGTTCTGCCTCTGCAAAGCGGCGGAGCGACTCCATGACCTCCTCGCCCTGATCCAGACGGAGCACATAGGTATCGCCGAATTTCCTGTATTCCATGAAACGCACCTCACATTCCTTTTTACCAAGGATAGCACGGCTGCGGCGGAAAATCAAGGGAGCTTCAGGTCTCCGTCCTTGACCCAGCCGGCTCTGCGGCAGAACTGATTGATAAGGGGACAGAGAATAGCGGGCAGAATAAAGGAAATCAGCAGGAGGCCCGCCCAGTCAAAGGCAGTGGGGATAATGGCCGCGGCGCCGTTGGCTACGGCAGCCTCGCTGGGAGCCACCCAGCCTGTCCAGACACCCAGTTGGCCGCACAGGCCGCAGGTTCCCATGCCGGAGTTGATGGCCGCGCCATTCATTTCCAGATGGAACAGACAGGTGGCAATAGGACCGGTGATGGCGGAGGTGACAATGGGAGCGATCCAGACCCGGGGATTTTTCACGATGTTCGGCATTTGCAGCATGGAGGTGCCGAGGCCCTGGCTGATGAGACCGCCCCAGCCGTTTTCCCGGAAGCTCATCACGGCAAAACCCACCATCTGCGCACAGCAGCCTGCCACGGCGGCGCCGCCGGCAAGCCCGGTCAGGCTCAGGACGGAGCAGATGGCGGCAGAGGAGATGGGCAGCGTCAGGGCGATTCCCACTAAAACGGATACGAGAATACCCATCAGGAAGGGCTGGAGCGCCGTGGCCTGCATGATGACCTGACCGAAGGCGCTGGCCGCCGCGCCGATGGGCGGCGCAATGAGGTAGGCCGCGCCGACGCCGATGAGGGTGGTGACAATGGGCGTGACCAGAATGTCGATCTTGGTTTCCTTGCTGACGGCCTTACCGCATTCGGCGGCGATGATGGCGACAAACAGCACTGCCAGCGGGCCGCCCGCGCCGCCCAGCAGGTTGCAGGCATAGCCCACGGCCGCCAGAGAGAACAACACCAGCGGCGGGGCCTGCAAGGCGTAGCCGATAGCGATGGCCATAGCGGGGCCGCTCATGAAGGAGGTCAGGCCGCCTACGGTATAGGGAACCTTTTCGGCGATCTGCGCGGTGAGAAAGTCGATGTGGAACTGGCTGCCGAGGGTATTGAGGATGGTGCCGATGAGCAGGGAGCAGAAAAGGCCCTGTGCCATGGCCCCCAGTGCGTCGATGCCATAGCGCTTCGCGGAAAAGACGATGTTCTTGCGCTGCAAAAATTTCTTGATGCTTTCCATGGGTGTGTATCCTTTACAAAATGATAGAGTATACAGGTGTCTTGACACCTGTATACTCTATCATACACATAGTTTCTCCGGCTGTCAACCGTGATTTGCGCGGTTTAGTCCTCCAGCAGAATATCCTCCTGCCGCAGAGCCTCCCGGACGCGCTGGAACGCGGCCTCATCGGGGCAGAGCAGCGTATGGAGGTGGATGCCGCCGGTGAGGGCGGAGAGGGGCTGTGTGGTTAGGCTGCGGGCCATGAACTGTTCGACCTCCGCACGGGTGGAAAGCTGAAGGGAGCCGGTGAGCTGTCCGTAGAGCGGGTGCTCCACGATCACATCTACCACGGTGCAGCCGTTATCCACCATGATGTTCAGCTCCGTTTCCATGCGGTGCGGCGTGTGCCGGACTGCTACCCGGCGCACAAGGCCGGGAGCGGCGCCCTGAATGCAATAGCCCCGGGGGGTAGCCAGAATATCCGCGCCGCCGGAGCGAAGCAGCGCAATATCGCCCACGATGACCTGACGGGTGACGGAAAAGCGCTCCGCCAGCGCCGAGGCGCTGATGGGGTGTGCGGATTGGTGCAGGAGCTTTAAAATTTCCTGTCGGCGTTCCTGTGCGTGCATCAAAAGACCTCCTTAAAATACGGGAAAATGGCCGAGAGCGGCCGATAGGTGATTATGTGAGAAACTGCGTTACGATGGCGATCATACCCACGATGCAGAATATGATACCGCCGAACCGGATAGAGCAGCAATAGCCGGGGGAGGACTCACCGGGAGCTTCGGATTTCCAGCTCTGCCAGGTCGAAAAAATCGTCCGGGCGCAGCAGCATAAATAGCCCCAGCGCAATCATGAGAAGTCCGCCGATGAGATACACAGCGCTTGCCCCCTTTTTGAATATGGTCTACAGGTGTCTTGACACCAGTATACCATGCGCTGTGCCGTTTGAAAAGCGGGAAAAAATCTCCCCGCTGGAAGCAACGGGGAGATTTTGATGATGGGCGGAAAAATCAGCCGCCCAGATATGCTTTTTTGATGGCGGGGGAGGCCAGCAGCTCCGCGCCGGTGCCGGTGGTGACGATCTTGCCGGTTTCCAGCACGTAGCCGCGGTCGGCCACGGAAAGGGCCGCCTGTGCATTCTGCTCCACGAGAAGGATCGTGGTGCCCGCTTTGTGCAGTTCCTTGATAATGTCAAAAATCTGTTCCACCAAAATCGGGGCAAGGCCCATGGAAGGCTCGTCCAGCATCAGCAGCTTGGGGTTGCTCATCAAAGCGCGGCCCATCGCCAGCATTTGCTGCTCGCCGCCGGAAAGCGTTCCGGCGATTTGGCGGCGGCGCTCCTTCAGGCGGGGGAACTGCTCAAACACGCGCTCCATGTCGCCCTCAATATCGCCGCCCTTGCGGGAGAACGCGCCCATGTCCAGATTTTCCTGAACGGTCATCTGCAGGAACACCCGGCGTCCCTCCGGGACCAGTGCAAGCCCCTTGGAGACAACCTTGTGGCTGGGAACGTGGTTCAAGGGCTGGCCCATGAAGTCGATATGGCCGCTCTTGCTCCGCAGCAGGCAGGCGATGGTGTTCAGTGTTGTGGACTTACCGGCACCGTTGGCGCCGATCAGAGTAACGATCTCGCCCTCGTTGACCTCAAAGGAGATACCCTTGATGGCGTGGATGCTGCCGTAATAGACGTTGATGTCATCAACCTTCAAAATGGTGCTCATGCTCACGCCTCCTTTTGCTTACCCAGATAGGCCTCAATGACCACCGGGTTGGATTGAATTTCCGCGGGGCTGCCCTTGGCGATGACCTTGCCGAAGTTCAGCACGCAGATGCCCTCGCAGATGTTCATGACCAGATTCATGTCATGCTCGATGAGGAGAATGGCAATCTGGAACGTATCACGAATTTTACGGATATTTTCCATCAGCTCTGCCGTTTCCGAGGGGTTCATACCGGCGGCAGGCTCGTCCAGCAGCAGCAGAGAGGGGTTGGTGGCCAGCGCCCGGACGATCTCCAAACGGCGCTGTGCACCGTAAGGCAGGGAACCGGCCTTGACGTTTGCGACGTCCTCCATGTGGAACAGGCTCAAAAGCTCCAGCGCCCGCTCGTGGGCAATCTTTTCTTCTTTCCAGAAGCCGGGGAGGCGGAGAATGCCGCTGACCATGCCGTACTTCATCTGAGAATCCATGGCGGCGGTGACATTTTCCTCTACGGTCAGGTTGTCAAACAGGCGGATATTCTGGAAGGTACGGGCGATACCAGCCCGGTTCACCTGAGCGGTGGACATATCGTGGGTATCCCGGCCATCCAGCAGAATTGTGCCGTGAGTGGGCTGGTAAACCTTGGTCAGCAGATTGAAAACCGTGGTCTTACCGGCACCGTTGGGGCCGATGAGACCGGCAATCTCCGTGCGGCCGATCATGAGGTTGAAATCGTCCACGGCCTTCAGGCCGCCGAAGGTAACGCCCAGATTCACGCAGTTGAGGATGGGCCGCTTATCAATGTCCCGCTCCGGAATCATGGCGCCGGAGGGAACAGGAACCAGCTTTCCAAACATATCAGGCGGCCTCCTTTTCGTTTTTCTTGCCGGGCTTCAGCCGGAGGAAGAAATTCTTCAGCGTGGGATTGTTGGTAATGAGCATCACCAGAATCAGCACGATGGCGTACACCAGCATCCGGTAATCCGCAAACTGACGCAGCGCCTCGGGCAGAATGGTCAGCGCGGCAGCGGCAATGAGGCTGCCCCAGATGTTGCCGAGACCGCCCAGCACCACGAACACCAGCACCAGAATAGAGGTGTTGAAGTTGAACTTGGACGCCTGCAGGGAGGAGTAGTTCAGACCGTACAGCGCACCGGCGGCACCGGCCAACGCGGCGGAGGTGACAAAAGCCATAAGCTTGTACTTCGTGACGTTGATGCCGATGCTCTCTGTGGCAATGCGGTTATCCCGCATGGCCATGATGGCCCGGCCGGCACGGCTGTGCTTCAGGTTCAGGACGATGACCAGCGTGAGCATCACCAGAATAAAGCCGGCGGTAAAGGAGGCGATGGTTTTGACATTGGCCGTGCCCTGCGCGCCCTTGATGATGGCGGTGCCGGTCTCAGTCAGGTGCAGATCGTCTACCGTCTTATTGCCGGTGAGGTTAAAGAGAATGTGGAGACCGTTTTCATCATGGCCCACAATGAGGCAGGTCACCAGCTCCTTGATGATCTCACCAAAGGCCAGCGTCACAATGGCAAGATAGTCACCCTGAAGCCGCAGCACAGGCGCGCCCACAATGAAGCCCGCGATGGTGGCAAAGACAGCGCCGACGATCATGGCGATGGCCAGACGCACACCGGCGGAGGGGATGGTGTCTATCAAGCTCTGGGAGGCAATCACACCGGCGAAGGCACCCACGCTCATAAAGCCGGCGTGCCCCAGACTCAGCTCACCGAGGATACCCACGGTGAGGTTCAGGGATACGGCCATGGACATATAGCAACAGATGGGGACCAGCAGGCCGGTCATGGAGCGGTTCAGGACTCCGGCACCGCTGAGCAGTGTGACGGCCACATAGAAGACCACAACACCGAGATAGGTGGAGAAATTCACGGCATTGGTCCGACTGAGTTTCTGAAGTTTCATTCCGGTCACCTTACACTTTCTCGGGCATGATCTTGCCCAGCAGGCCGGCGGGCTTCACCAGCAGCACCACGATCAAAACGGCGAACACGATGGAGTTTGCAAGCTGCGTGGAAATATAGGCCTTAGCCAGCGCCTCGATGATTCCCAGCAGCAGACCGCCGAGGAACGCGCCGGGAATGGAGCCGATGCCGCCGAACACGGCAGCGGTAAACGCCTTGATGCCGGGCATAGAGCCGGTGGTGGGCATCAGAGAGGTGTTGAAGGAGCACAGCAGCACACCGGCGATGGCAGCCAGCGCGGAGCCGATGGCAAACGTCACGGAAATGGTAGTGTTGACGTCGATACCCATGAGCTGCGCCGCGCCCTTATCCTCGGAGCAGGCACGCATGGCTTTACCCATTTTGCTCTTGCTGACGAAGGTGGTCAGGGCCAGCATGATGACGATGCAGGCAGCAATGGTCAAAAGGGAAATATAGGGGATGGTGAGCTGACCGTCAAAGAGCTTCACAGATCCCTCCACAACAGGGGGATAGGTCTTGGCGGCGGCCTTCCAGATCAGCAGAGCGGAGTTCTGGAGGAAATAGCTGACGCCGATGGCGGTGATGAGCACGGCCAGAGAGGGCGCGGAGCGGAGGGGCTTATAGGCCAGCCGCTCAATGATGATACCCAGCGCCGTGCAGGCAATGACTGCCAGCAGCGTCGCCACGATGGGGGGAAGATTCATATAGTACATGGCGCAGAAGGAAACATAGCCGCCGATCATGATGATGTCGCCGTGGGCGAAGTTCAGCATTTTGGCGATGCCGTACACCATGGTGTAGCCCAGCGCGATGATGGCGTAAATGCTGCCAAGACTGATGCCGCTGATCAGATAGGAGAGAAATTCCATGGGGCAAACCTCTTTTCCAAATAGAATGAATGGATTTCCATGGCAGAAATCCGGACGGAGGGGCTGCCTCTGCCCGGATTTCCGCTATGGAAGCGGAAAGGACAGACGTCCCAACGCCGCGGGGCTGCCGGGGAGATTCCCGGCGGCCGCCGCAGGGCGTAAAGGTTCAAAAGGCAGCTTAGTCCTCGGGCAGAACGTACTCGCCGTCCTTGATGACATAAGCGGTAGGAGCCTTGGAGACCTGACCCTCAGCATTCCAGGTCATGTCCTTGCCGGTGAGGCCGGAGTAGGAAAAGTCGGAGCTGGTGAGCTGAGCCACGAGGGCGTCGCAGATGTCGGAGTTGCTCATATCAGCGGTGCAGCCAGCCTTTTCCAGAGCTTCCTTGACAATGTAGACACCGTCATAAGCGTCAGCGGCGAACTGGTTGGGCTCGATGGTATAAGCAGCGGTGTAAGCATCCACGAAGGACTTGGTTTCGGGAACGGTAGCGGAGAAGGGGGTCAGGAGCATCAGGCCCTCAGCCAGAGAAGCGTCAAAGTTCTCCATGGTCAGGATGCCATCCATGCCATCCACGCCGAAGAAGGTGGGAGCATAGCCCATCTGCTTGGCCTGAGCCAGAATGATGGAAGCGGGCTGATAGTAGATGGGCATGAACACCAGATCGGCGCCGGCTTTCTGGGCACCGGTGAGCTGAACGGTGAAATCGGAGGCAGTGTCATTGGTGAAGGTGCCCTGATAGACGACCTCCATGCCCTTATCGGCGGCCTCCTGAACGAAGGTATCGCGGATGCCCTGAGAATAGGCGTCATCGTTGCGGTAGATCACAGCCAGCTTGCTCTCGGGCATGTGCTCGAAGATGTAGTCAGCGGAGGAAATGCCCTGATTGGGGTCGGTGAAGCAGACCTGGAACACATTGTCTTTATTGGCGGTCACGTCGGTAGAGGAGGCGGAGGGGGTCAGCATGAAGGTGCGGTCATTGTAGCAGACGTCGGCCACAGCGATGGACGCGCCGGTGGTGGTGGGGCCAACCAGGACCTGCAGGCCATGGTCCATCATGGTGTTGTAGGCGTTGACGGCCTTCTCGCCATCGCCCTCATCGTCCTGCTTCTGGAACTCGAACTTGATCTTGGAATCGCTGGCGTTGATCTCATTGACGGCCAGCTCCGCGCCCTGAACCACGGCCATGCCGTAGATGGCGTAGTCACCGGTCAGGGGGCCGATGGAGCCCAGCTTGAAGGTCTGGGTATCGGCGGTGTCGGTGCTGCCGGAGTTGTCGGCCGCAGCGTCAGAACTGCCGGAATTGCCGGAGCTGCTGGAGCCGCCGCAGGCCGCCATGCTGAGGACCATGGCAGAGGCCATGACAAAGGCAAGTAATTTCTTCGTTTTCATTTGAAGTTCTCCTTTTCATCAAAAATTGACAATGTTATATAGGTACTCCCGCCGCGCTTCACAATCGTGTGAGGTGCGGAGAAGCCATACAAAAAAGCGGTCCCGCCGCTGGCGGAACCGCTTTACTGTATCAAACAGTTACATCGCAGGTTCAAGCTGCCAGAGCGATATGGGCTTGCGTACAACCAGACGTACCAGTACAAGTACGGATACCAGCAGAATAATGACCGGCAGGCAAATCAAAGCCAGTCCCAGAATGCCGTGCAGGGACAAAATAATAAAGGACGCCATAATAATGGCGTCCAGAACGGCAATGATGGAACGATTGGCAGAAGCAGAACGAGCGCAGGAACGATTCGCGTTCGCGCAGGAAGCGGACGCAGACATAGACATCATAGTATGGTTATGAGAAAAACGATGGAACATCATGGACCGCTCCTTTCTGTCGAATATTGGGCTTATTTTATCGCCGCAAAGCGGAAATGTCAACAGGGGGACACGGGGCAAAATGGATAAAGATATGACGCTGTATACAAATAAATGGCAATGATTTGCACAAAATGACGAAGGAAGAAGAAAAGTTCTCCCCGGGAACCGCTTGCACAGGGCGGACGGATACAGTATAATGGCTGCAGTGTCCGCAGCACAGAAGGCTCGATGCTGATAGGACGGCTTCGGACCAAGAGAAAGAAAAACAGGAGGAAAGCAGAATGTTCACCTTTAACCATTTTAATTTTAATGTGGCGGATTTGGACAAGTCCATTCAGTTTTATCATGACGCGCTGGGACTGGAGTCGGTGCGCCGGAAGGAGGCGGAGGATGGCAGCTTTGTCCTGACGTTTTTAGGAGACGGGAAAACGGATTTCCGTCTGGAGTTGACATGGCTCCGGGACCATCCGCAGAAGTATGATCTGGGAGAGTGTGAGTTCCATCTGGCCCTCAGCGTGCCGGATATGGACAAGGCCCATGCGCTTCACGAGAAGCTGGGCTGCATCTGCTATGAAAATCCGGCTATGGGCATCTATTTTATTTCTGATCCGGATGGTTACTGGATCGAGATCGTGCCGGAGCGGTAAGGGAGACGCTATGACCAACTGCGAAGAATGTGCCTATTACGATTATGACCCGGAAACGGATACGAATTTCTGCGAGGCGGATCTGGACGAGGATGAGATGGAGCGCTTTCTCCGCGCTGCCAACGATGCCTGTCCGTTTTATCGCCTCGGAGATGAATACCGTACCGCGCGGCGGCAGTGAACGTGCTTCCTTTTGGCGGAGCTTTTGAGGCGGTGCGGATTTGCCGGCTGCCTTAACAAAGGTTTGTCTTGACAGGACTGGGCGGTGTCTGCTATGCTGTTACCTGTAAAAGGGAGTAGCTCACGCCCTGCGGGGCGTTGTACGGTTCGTCATCCCAGCCTGTGGCCCGGATCGTGTAGGAAGAGGCGAGACTTTTGCCGTTTCGGTACGGCGAGAGTCTCGCTTTTGTCGTATTTGGGCGCATCAGACACAATAGGGGGAATTATTTTGAAACTGATCGCACTGCTGATTTTCATTGCCGTTTATGCGCTGATGCTCCTGCTGCCAACATGGCGCGCCGCTGCGGCGTTGGCGGCGGCAGCGGCCTTTGTGCTGATAGGCATTGTTCCAGTGGGGGAAGTGGCCGGCGCGGTGGACTGGAATGTGCTGCTGATGCTGGCGGGGACGATGGGAACGGTGGACCTGTTCATCCGCTCCAATATGCCGAACCGCCTGTCCGACAGGCTGGTGTCGGTGCTGCCAAGCGTGAAATGGCTTATCATCGCGCTGGCGCTGTTTGCGGGACTGGTCTCCGCCTTTGTAGATAATGTAGCCACGGTGCTGATGCTGGCTCCGGTGGGGCTGGCCATTTCCAAAAAGCTGAATATTTCCCCGGTGCAGCCCATTCTGGCCATTGCGGTCAGCTCCAATTTGCAGGGGGCGGCGACACTGGTGGGGGACACCACCTCGATTTTGCTGGCGGGCCACATGGAACTGGATTTCATGGACTTTTTTGTCTGCCGGGGGCGTCCGGGAATGTTCTGGGTTGTGGAAGCGGGGGCGCTGGTGACGGTGCCGGTGATGCTGGTGCTGTTCCGCAGAGAGAAGGGAAAACTGCGGGCGGACCGCCTGACGCCGGTGACAGACTATCTGCCCACATGGATGCTGCTGGGAACGGTCCTGAGCCTGATCGCGGCGTCCTTTATCCCCAACAAGCCGGACATCACCAACGGCGTGATCTGCATGGCGTTCTTTTTGGTGGGATTGCTGCTGGAGAGCGGAAAAAGCAAGGAAAAATCCCTGACAGCCGATGTGCTGAAGGCCATTGACTATGAAACGCTGGGCCTGCTGGCAGGGCTGTTTATCGTGATTCGGGGCATTGAGCGGGTGGGCATCATCGATGAGCTCAGCCGCGCGATCTCCCGCATGGGCGGCGGCAGCCTGTTCTGGACGTATACCATCATCGTATGGGCGTCGGTACTGATTTCCGCCTTTGTGGATAACATTCCCTATACGGCGACAATGCTGCCGGTGGTAGGCGGTGTGGCAGCGTCGCTGGGCGTCAATCAGGCGGTGCTGTGCTTCGGACTGCTGACCGGCGCCACGCTGGGCGGAAACCTGACGCCGGTGGGGGCCAGCGCCAACATTGCCGCCTGCGGCATCCTTCGCCGGGAGGGCTATGAGGTCACAACCGGGCAATTTGTCCGCATTGGCGTGCCGTTTACACTGGCGGCGGTCCTGACGGGTTATGTGCTGGTGTGGCTGTTTTATGCGGGCCTCGCAGTGTGAATAAAAAAATCAGCCCATCCGCATTGCGGATGGGCTGATTTCAGTCTACAATATCCACAGAAACCTTGACGCCGGTGCGCTGGGCGTAGGACCGGACCACGGTCCGAATCTCCTTGGCGATGCGGCCCTGACGGCCGATCACCTTCCCCATGTCATCGGGGGCGACGCGCAGCTCCAACGTCAGCTCCTGATCACCCTGGACCTCCGTTACGGAAACGCTGTCCGGGTCATCCACCAGATTTCTGGCGATGTAGAGCAGCAAGTCCTTCATGCGCTGTCCTCCGGATTAGAGGACGTCCACTTTTTTCAGCAGAGCTCTCACGGTGTCGGTGGGCTGAGCGCCGGACTTGATCCACTCCTTGGCGCGGTCAGCGTCGATCTTGATCTCGGCGGGAGCCACGCAGGGATTGTAAGTGCCGATCTCCTCGATGAAGCGGCCATCCCGGGGGAAGCGGGAGTCGGCAACAACAACACGATAGAAGGGAGCCTTCTTGGCGCCCATGCGGCGCAGTCTGATCTTAACCATTTGTCTGTACCTCCAAAATGTAATAAATGAATTGATTTTTTATAATAAATGTCTGAGATGTGACATCTAATATACAGTGTTACTTTTTCTTCCGCTTCCGCAGACCCCGGCCGTGACCGAAGCCAAAGCCCATGGCGGGCTTGCGGCCTGCCACCTGCTTGATGATCTGCTGCATTCCCTCAAACTGCTTGAGAAGGCGGTTCACATCCACCACCTCAAGGCCGCAGCCGGCGGCAATGCGCTTTTTCCGATTGGCACCTAAGATCTGGGGATTTTCCCGTTCCTCCGGCGTCATGGAGAGGATGATGGCCTCCGTATGGGCCATGGCCTTTTCATCAATGGTGGCGCCCTGCAGCTTGCTGCCGAGGTTTCCGGGCATCATCCCGGCCAACTGGCTGAGATCGCCCATGCCTTTAATCTGCTGGAGCTGGTCATAATAATCTGAAAGGGTGAAGCTGTTTTTCTTCAGCTTTTCCTCCAGCTTTTTCGCCTGCTTTTCATCGTAGGTCTGCTGGGCCTTTTCGATGAAAGACAGCATATCGCCCATACCGAGAATGCGGCTGGCCATACGGTCCGGGTGGAACGGCTCGATCATATCCAGCTTTTCGCCGGTACCCACAAATTTGATGGGCTTGCCGGTGGCGGCCTTGATGGAAAGGGCCGCGCCGCCTCTGGCGTCACCGTCCAGCTTTGTCAGCACCACACCGTCAATCCCGAGAGCCTCATCGAAGGCACCGGCGGCGTTGACCGCGTCCTGACCGGTCATAGCGTCCACCACCAGCAGAATCTCGTTGGGATGGACCGTGGCCTTCATCCGCTTCAGCTCGTCCATGAGGGTTTCATCCACATGGAGCCGGCCGGCGGTATCCAGAAATACCAGATCATTGCCGTAGTCTCTGGCGTGGCGAATGGCGTTTGCCGCGATGGCAACGGGATCGCCCTGCCCTTCCTCGTAAACCGGGAGGCCCAACTGACCGCCCACAACCTTTAACTGCTCAATAGCGGCGGGACGGTACACATCGCAGGCGGCAAGCAGCGGCCGCTTGCTGTGCTGCTTTTTGAAATAGCCAGCCAGCTTAGCAGTGGTGGTAGTTTTACCGGCGCCCTGCAGGCCCACCATCATCACAACAGTGGGGCCGTTATTGGCCAGCGACAGCTTGGCGGTGCCGCCGCCCATGAGGTTCGTCAGCTCCTCATTGACGATCTTCACCACCTGCTGCGCGGGAGTCAGGCTGTCCAGCACATCTGTGCCCACGGCGCGCTCCGTGACGGCAGCAACAAATTCCTTGACCACCTTGTAGCTGACGTCGGCCTCCAGCAGAGCGAGGCGTACCTCGCGCATGGCCTCCCGGACATCGTTTTCCGTCAGGCGGCCCTTGCCCCGCAGGCGCTTAAAGGCCACATTCAGTTTTTCACTTAAACCCTCAAATGCCATGCTTACTCCTTCAGGGCGGCGGCCTCTGCCAAAATCTGATCGGTGAGCTCTGTCAGGCGGTTGTCCTCATACTGCCGGTAATTCAGCGTTTTGATCTCATTGGCGGCTTCGCCGATGGCGTCCAGATGCCCTCGGAACTGCTCAAAGCGGCGAATCAGGCCGGTTTTGTCCTCAATCTCCTGCATGGCGGCCTCTGCCCGGACGATGACGTCCCGGACGCCCTGCCGGGAGATGCCCTCATTTTCGGCAATCTCAGACAGGGAGAGGTCCTCATTATAATAGAGATCGAAAAACTCCTTTTGTCTCTCTGTCAGGAGTTCTCCATAGAAATCAAAGAGCATCGTCATCCGATAAGTCTGATTTTTCATGCCGAACTCCTTTCCTGTAAAGCCGTGGAGCTTTACAACAGCAATTAGTTTACCTGATTTTCTTTGAAAAGTCAAGGGAAAATCGGGGAAAAACCATGGATTTTTCAAAGAAATTTGTGCTTGCGGCGGAGACGGTATCCGAATATACTGTACAAAAAGGGGAGGAGCGACACCGGATGATGATTTTTGACGGACATTCGGACCTGCTTTACGATGTGACACGCCGCCGCTTGGAGGGAGAGGACCATGTGCTGGAGCGCCGCCATCTGTCGGGGCTGAGGGCGGGCGGCATTGGCGGACTGGGGTTGTCCCTGTGGACAACGGCAGAGGAGGACGGTTTCTGGACGGAATACCCCAAAGCGGACGGTTGGCAGAGGACGGAACTCATGATGGACTGTGCCCGGGCGGAGCTGACAGAGTGCCCGTGGCTGGTCCCGGTGCGGACAGCGGCGGAGGCCCGGCGCGCTGCGGCGGAGGGGAAGCGCTTTACCTTTCTTGTGGTGGAGGGCATGGAGCCGGTAGGAGACCGGCTGGAGCGCATCGACCAATATGCGGCATGGGGTGTCCGGCTGGGGATGTTGACATGGAATGAAGAAAACCAATTGGCCTGCGGCGCAGGCGGCGACCCGGACCGGGGGCTGACGCCGCTGGGACGGGAGGCTGTGCGCCGGATGCAGGCCCGGGGAATCCTCCCGGATGTGTCCCACACCAGCGACCGCAGCTTTTGGGATATTCTGAAGCTGGCGGAAGGGCCGGTGGTGGCATCTCATTCCAATTGCCGCGCCCTGTGCGATGTCCGCCGGAACCTGACGGATGAGCAACTCCGGGCTATTCGGGATACCGGCGGCGTCATTGGTGTCAATGTGTACCACGGGTTCGTCCATGCGGAGCCGCGTATGCAGACCGCAGCCATGCTGGCCCGCCACGCCGCCCATATCGCGGAGACCATCGGGCCGGAACACGTGGCCTGCGGCTTTGATTTCTGTGAATACTTCGGCCCGGGCAATGAGGGCTGCGAGGGCATGGAGAGCTGCGCCCAGACCGGAAATTTCTTCTTCGAGCTGGAGCGGCTGGGCTTTTCAGCGGCGGAGCGGCAGGGCATTGCCTCCGAAAATCTGCTGCGGGTGTTGGAATAGATTGGAAAATCAGTGCGAAAACCGCATTTTTTCGCGGTTTCCGCACTTTTTTTGCCCGTATGGTAAAATGCGGCCCTGTTTTGCGAAAAAGGTTTGAATTGTTCATAAATATGGCATATAATATCCTCTGTATTGACATTGAGAGGGACGGCTCTGCCGCCCCATAAGGAGCTGATGATTTGGAAGCAACACGTATTCAGCTGGCGCAGGGCGTCCACCTGACCTATCTGCCTGCCAGAAAATTCAAAACCAGCCTGCTCTCCGCGCAGTTTGTCACGCCGCTGCGGTGGGAGACCGCCGGGGCCAACGCGCTGCTGGCGGCGGTGCTGCGGCGGGGCACGGTGAGCTGCCCGGACATGGGAGCGCTGTCCCGGAAAATGGATGACCTTTACGATGCGTCCATTGATTACACGGTGCGGAAAAAGGGCGAAAATCAGTGCATTGGCTTTGTAGCCAGTTTCATTGACGACCGCTACGCGCCGGGGGGCGAGCGTCTGTTAGAGCCTGCGGCGGCGCTGCTGGGCGAGCTGATCTGCGACCCGGTGACGAGCCATGGCCGGTTTGTTCCGGAGTATTTTGAAAGCGAAAAGACAAATTTGCTGGAGGCCATCCGCTCCCTCGTCAACGATAAGCGGGACTGGGCGGACAGCCGCCTGCTGCGGACCATGTGCACCGGGGAGCCGTATTCCATTCCCCGGCTGGGCGATGAGGAAACGGTGGACAAGCTGCAGGCGCTGCGGCTTTATGACCAGTATCGTGACCTGATCACAACGGCACCGCTGGAAATTATTTACAGCGGCAGCGCCGAACTGGACCGGGTGCGTCAGGCGTTGGCGGCGGCCTTTGCCACGCTGCCCCGGGAGGAGGTGCGGACCATTGCCGATGCCGTGCCACATGTCTGCCGGGAAAGCGTACAGACCGTGGAGGACGAGATGGAGGTGACGCAGGGCAAGCTGAGCATGGGCTTTTCCTGCGGCAGTGACGACATGCCCGCTCTGCTGCTGGGCAACACGCTCTTTGGCGGCTCCAGCAACTCCAAGCTCTTTTTGAATGTGCGGGAAAAGCTGTCCCTGTGCTACTACGCCTCCTCCATGTACCACCGGCAGAAGGGTATCATCACGGTTTCCTCCGGTATCGAATTTCAGAATTACCAGCGGGCCTACGATGAGATTCTATCTCAGCTCGCGGCGGTGCAGAACGGTGAGCTGGAGGAATGGGAGCTGGCCGGCGCCCGCTCCACACTGCTCAACAGCTACGCCACTGTGGGAGATTCCCAGGGCAAGCTGGAAAACTTCTATTTGGGGCAGGCGGCTACCGGCCGCAGCGAGACCCCGGCCGATTTGGCGCAGGCTGTGATGGAGGTTTCGGCGGAGCGTATCTGCCGGGCCATGAGCATGGTGAAGCTGGATACCGTCTATTTCCTGAAGGGTAAGGAGGCGCAGGCATGAAGGAAACGTTTTATGAGCGGATCGGCGAGGCGGTCTGCCGCCAGCGCCTTGCAAACGGCTTGGAGGTCTGCGTGGTCCCAAAGCCCGGCTACAGCAAGAAGTACGCCTTTTTCTCCACCCGTTACGGCGGCATGGATACCCGCTTCCGGCTGGATGGAAAATGGCTGGATACTCCGGCAGGCATCGCGCACTATCTGGAGCACAAGATGTTTGACACCCGGGAGGGCAACGCCCTGCAGGAGCTTGCTAAAAACGGTGCGGAACCCAATGCCTTTACCGCCAATGCCATGACGGCCTACTATTTTGATTCCACCGAGCATTTTGAGGAAAATCTGCGGATTTTGCTGTCCTTTGTGTCCATTCCCTATTTCACCGATGAGAGTGTTGCCAAGGAGCAGGGCATCATCGGGCAGGAGATTCGTATGATCGAGGACAACCCCGACTGGCAGATATACACCCGGATGCTACGGGCGCTGTACCATAACCACGCGGCCCGCACCAGCATTGCCGGAACGGTGGAGAGCATTTCCCACATCACCGCCGACACGCTCTATAACTGCCACAAGGCGTTTTACACCCCGGCCAACATGATTTTGACAGTGGTGGGCGATGTGGACCCGATTCATGTGGCTGACCTTGCCAACCGGGTGCTGCCAAAGCTCAGCGGCCCGGTCATTGAGCGGGATTACGGCGAGGAGCCGGAGACCGTGGCGGAAAAGGAAACTGTCATGGAGATGGAGGTCTCCGCGCCGCAGTTCCTTGCGGGCTTCAAGTGCGCGCCGGCGGCGGAGGGTAGCGACTATATGCGGGCAAATATCCTGGGCGATCTGGCCTGCGATATTCTGCTGGGGGATTCCAGCCCGCTTTACCAGCGGCTCTATGAGCAGGGACTCATCAATCCCAGCTTCGGCGGCGCCTATGAGATGCTGCCCGGTGTGGCGTATCTCTACGCCGGAGGAGACAGCAGGGACGCAAACGCGGTGACAGACGCCATTTTGCAGGAGGCGGAGCGTCTTGCGGCGGAGGGTATGGACGAGGCGTACTTCCAGCGTATCCGCAAGGCGTCCTTCGGCGCAAATCTCCGGGGTCTGAACTCCTTTGAGAACATCGCTGTGACCTTGACGGAGGGCTATTTCCACGGCTATGATCCGCTCCGCTTCCCGGAGGTGTTTGACTCCATTACGGCGGAGGACATTGCCGCGTTCCTGAAAACGAACGTCACGGCGGAGCACATGGTCCTCAGCCGCATTGTTCCCAAGCAGTAAGCGGGGGAACGGAGGAAAAGGCCCGTTGGCTCTCTTGCACGAAAACATATACAATGGGGCGGCGGCTCCGTTGGCGAAAGGAAGAACCTGTTGTGAATGCATTGACCGCAATGAAAAACATGCCCATCAGCTTCCCCGGCCTGTTCGGGGATTGGGAATTGAACATTGACCCGGTGGCCATCCATATCGGCCACGGGATCTACTGGTACGGGATCATTCTGGCCGCTGCCATGCTGGCGGGGCTGTATCTCTGTATGAAGCAGTCCAAGCACTACGGACTGACGGAGGACAACGTCATGGACATGGTGCTCTGGGCCGTGCCCTGCTGCATCATCGGCTCCCGCATTTATTATGTGCTCTTTTATCTGGACCTCTACCGCAAAGCGGACGGTTCGCTGGACTGGGGCGCCATGCTGCGTATTTGGGATGGCGGCCTCGCCATTTACGGTACGGTGATCGTCGGCGTCCTTGTGGCGCTGATCTACACGAAGCGGCATAAGATCCCCTTCTTTGCCATGACGGATCTGGCGGTGATGGGTTTGATGCTGGGGCAGATCATCGGCCGCTGGGCCAATTTCATCAACCGGGAGGCCTTCGGCACGGAAACAACCCTGCCTTGGCGGATGAAGCTGTGGGTCACCAGCTATACCAGCATTGAGGTGCACCCCACGTTCCTCTATGAGAGCCTTTGGAATTTGATCGGCCTGCTGCTGATCCTGTTCATCGTGTCCAAGGGCCGCCGCTTTGATGGGGAGAACACATGGTTCTACTTCCTGTGGTATGGCCTTGGCCGGAGCTGGATCGAAGGCCTGCGGACGGACAGCCTGTACCTCTTTAACTGGGAGCTGTTTGGCCAGCGCATCCGCGTTTCTCAGGCGCTGAGCATCGTTATGGCGGCGGTGGCGGCCTTTATGCTGGTATATAACATCGCCGTCAAAAAGCGGTCGCCGGAGGGCCTATGGGTGAACCGAGTGGCCGCCGAGAAGGCCCGGGCTGCCGCAGCGGCATCGGAGGACGCGGTTTTAGCGGAAACGCTTTTGAATGAGGGGCCCACTGCCGGTGAAGAAACGGACGCCGTGGAAACGGAGGCGGAGACGGCGGAAGCCGTCGAGACCGAGACCGAAAATCGGGAGTCCGCGGAAACGGAGACCGCCGATGAGGAAGACCATGGCAGTGCGGATTGACGGAAAGGCACTGGCGGTCAAGGTCAAGGCCCGTGCTGCGGCAGCGGCGGCAGAGCTGCCCCGCCGTCCGGGGCTGGCAGTGGTATTGGTAGGGGAGGACCCTGCCTCGCAGGTGTATGTGCGGGGCAAAGAGGTGGACTGCGCGGAGTGCGGCATCCGCAGCTTTCCCTACCGGCTTCCGGCGCAGACAACACAAGCAGAGCTGCTGACGCTCATTGACCGTCTGAACCGCGCCCCGGAGGTAGACGGGATTTTGGTGCAGCTCCCTTTGCCGGAGCCGCTGGAAGAAGCGGCGGTCATTGAGGCCATCGCGCCGGAGAAGGATGTGGACTGCTTCCACCCCTATAATGTGGGGCGACTACAGGCCGGCAGTCCGGTATTTCTGCCCTGCACACCGGCAGGCGTCATGGAAATGCTGCGGGAATACGGCATTTCCCCTGCGGGGAAGCGGTGCGTGGTGCTGGGGCGCAGCAATATTGTCGGCAAACCCATGGCGGCGTTGCTGACGCAGGCGGAGGGGACAGTGACGCTGTGCCATTCCAGAACGCCGGATTTGGCGGAGCTGACCCGACAGGCGGACATTCTGGTTTCTGCTGTGGGGCGTGTGAACTTTGTCACCGCCGATATGGTGAAGGCCGGAGCGGTGGTCATTGATGTGGCCATGAACCGCAATGACGCGGGCAAGCTCTGCGGCGATGTGGATTTTGCAGGTGTAGAGCCTATTGCGTCCTACATCACCCCGGTGCCGGGAGGCGTGGGACCCATGACTCGGGCTATGCTGATGAGCAATATTGTCACAGCCGCACGACTGCATACGAAGTAAATAAAAAAACAGGCGAACACTCTTTAAGTGTGTTCGCCTGTTTTTTTTTGCGTGACTACAGGGAGATTCTGGTGCCGGTTTTACCGTCGATACCATCCCGGGCCTTTTCCAGCAGTGTGATAAGAGCGGTGCGGCCGGGCTTGGATTCCGCGAATTTCACGGCGGCCTCCACCTTTGGCAGCATGGAGCCGGGGGCAAACTGCCCCTCGGCCATATAGGCGCGGGCCTCATCGGGCGTCATGGTATCCAGCCATTTCTGGTCAGGCTTGTTGAAGTTGACTGCGACCTTTTCAACGGCTGTAAGGATGATGAGCATATCGGCATTGAGGTGCTCTGCCAGCAGCTCCGAGGCGAAGTCCTTGTCAATGACAGCGGCGGCGCCCTTGAGGTGGTGGCGGTTTGTAGCAATGACCGGAATACCGCCGCCTCCGCAGGCGATGACAACGCTGCCGGCCTCGGCAAGCGTCTTGATGGTTGTCAGCTCCACCACCGCCATGGGTTGGGGGGAGGCAACAACCTGCCGCCAGCCGCGTCCGGCGTCCTCCACCACGCTCCAGCCCTTTTCCCGGGCCATTTTCTCCGCTTCCTCCTTTGCCATAAAGGCGCCGATGGGCTTTGTGGGATGCCGGAAGGCGGGATCGTTTTCATCCACCACCACCTGCGTTAAAACGGTGGCCACGCCCTGCTGAAGTCCACGGTTCAAAAGCTCCTCCTTCAGAGCGTTCTGCAGATCGTAGCCGATATAGCCCTGACTCATGGCAACGCACATGGAAAGCGGCATGACGTCAGCGCTGGGCTCCTGCTTGCGGTAAGCGGCAAAGGCGTTTTGAATCATGCCCACCTGAGGACCGTTTCCGTGGGCGATAACAACCTGATGCCCGGCTTCGATCAGGTCCGCGATGGCTTTGGAGGTCTCCTTGACAGCCTGCATCTGCTCCGGCAGATTTTTACCCAGCGCATTGCCGCCCAGAGCAATGACGATACGTTTACCCATAGCTGCATCCTCGTTTCTAATCATAATCATGACGATGGCTTTCCCAAGAAAAGCTCATAGCGGGAATAGGATTCCCGCTATGGCTGTATTTTATGTACGCTCGCCTTTTTAAAAGTGCTTGCGGCTGCTGTCAGCGGCGTCCAGCGCCCGCAGAGCGGAAACGGGGTCCTTTACCTGACTCATCATGATCATGGCGGCGATGATATAGGGCTTGAAGCTGGCCTCTTTATAAAGCGGCACCAGATAGCGGTCAAATACGGAGGCGTCCACCTCGCCCTCCTTGCAGCTCACGCCGGAAATATCGGCGGGCAGGCAGTGGAGATACAGCGCTTTGCCCTCCTTTGTCCGCTTCATCATGTCCTCGGAGCAGGTCCAGTCCTTGTGCTGTGCGTTCTGCGATAGCAGGCGCTGCTCCAGCGCGTCAATGCCCGCCTGATCGCCGGCGGCATAGAGCTTGGTGCGCTCCTGCATGGCGGCGAAGGGCGCCCAGCTCTTGGGATACACGATGTCGGCATTGTCAAACGCCTCCTCCATCGTGGCGACCCGTTTGTAGCTGCCGCCGGTGGCCGCCGCGTTCTTCCGGGCGATCTCCTCCACCTCGGGCATGACCTCGTAGCCCTCGGGGTGAGCCAGCACAACGTCCATGCCGAAGCGGGTCATCAGGCCGATGACGCCCTGCGGGACGGACAGGGGCTTGCCGTAGGAGGGGGAATAGGCCCATGTCATAGCGATCTTTTTGCCCTTCAGATTTTCTATGCCGCCGAACTGGTGGATAATGTGCAGCATATCGGCCATGCACTGCGTCGGATGGTCCACATCGCACTGAAGATTCACCAACGTGGGACGCTGCTCCAGAATACCGTCCCGGTAGCCCTCATTCAGCGCATCCATGAAGGTCTTCTGGTATCTGTGGCCCTCGCCGATGTACATATCGTCCCGGATACCGATGACATCGGCCATGAAGGACACCATGTTCGCCGTTTCCCGGACAGTCTCGCCGTGGGCGATCTGGCTCTTTTTCTCATCAAGGTCCTGCGTCTGAAGGCCCAGCAGGTTGCAGGCAGAGGCAAAGGAGAAACGGGTGCGGGTGGAATTATCCCGGAAAATAGAGATTCCAAGGCCGGAATCGAAGATGCGGGTAGATCTGTTCCGTTCCCGCAGGTCCCGCAGGGCATCGGCCACCGTGAAAATGGCCTCCAATTCCTCATCGGTTTTATCCCAAGTCCAGTAAAAATCGGACTTATACATATTGTTGATGTGCAGGCGCTCTAAATGGCGGGCCAGTTCGGTTGTCTTAGACATGATTCTCTCTCCTATATGTGTTTTTATTGGATTTCGTTGTCGGTCAGGCTCTGGCGGAACTCAGTTGCGTCATTTGTCCGGTTTTCCGGCTTATAGAGGCCGGGAACGGCGGCGTACAGCGCGGCGCAGGTCACAAGGTCCTGCTTCCATGTGATCTCGTTGGGGGCGTGGGCCTGCGATTCCGCGCCGGGGCCGAAGCCAACACAGGGGATGCCATAGCGGCCCTGAATGGATACGCAGTTTGTGGAGAACGTCCACTTGTCGATAAGGGGCCGCTGCCGCAGGTGCATGGCATCATATTTGGGATCGGCATCGGCGTGGCCGATGCGCTGCTCGCCCCAAAGCGCCTTATGGGCGTCCGCCAATGCCTGAACATGGGCGGCGCTTTCCTTATTGATCCAAGTGGGGAAGAAGCACTCCGTCTCATAGACAGCGCCGGTCCAGGAGGGACGGTCATACATATACATACTGACCTTCACATCGTCCTTATATTTTTGCACGGCGGGGAGCGCCTCAATTTCCTTGAGACAGGAGTCCCATGTTTCACCGGCGGTCATGCGGCGGTCAACGGAAATGGAGCAGCCATCCGCCACGGCGCAGCGAGAGGGGGAGGTGTAGAAAATCTGGGAGACCGTGCAGGTGCCCCGGCCCAAGAACTGCGCGTCCTCGGCGTATTCCGGGTTGAAGGCGGGGTTCAGCATTTTCACAAGGCCCCGAATCTCGTTGGAGGGACCATCGCCGTTTTCATTCAGGGAACGGATGTCCTGCAAAATATCCGCCATTTTATAGATGGCGTTGTCGCCCCGCTCCGGGGCAGAGCCATGACAGGAGATTCCCTTTACATCTACGCGAATCTCCATGCGGCCCCGGTGACCCCGGTAAATGCCGCCGTCCGTAGGCTCGGTGGAGATCACGAACTCGATTTTGCTGCGGGCGTCCTCAGGGCCGCCAAAGTCCTTGTTGACGATGTACTGCCAGCACATACCGTCGCAGTCCTCCTCCTGAACGGAGCCCACTACCATGATTCGATAGCCGGAGGGAATGAGATTCAGATCTTTCATGATCTTGACGCCGTATACGGCAGCGGCCATGCCGCCCTCCTGATCGGAGCCGCCCCGGCCGTAGATGATGTCCTCAGTTTCGTAGCCCTCGTAGGGGTCGGCCTCCCAATTGGAGAGGTTGCCGATGCCGACGGTGTCGATATGAGAGTCGATGGCGATGATCTTTTCTCCATCGCCCATCCAGCCGATGACATTGCCGAGACCGTCTACCTCCACCTCGTCATAGCCGAGATGCTCCATCTCCGCCTTGATGCAGTGAACAACCTCGCGCTCCTCGCAGCTTTCGCTGGGGTGGGAGATCATTTCCCGCAGAAAGCGGGTCATATCCGCCTGATAGCCGCGGGCCGCCGCCTTGATCGCTTCAAAATCCATGTTGTTGCCCTCCGTCAAATATGGTTATTTTCTGGATCGCGCCTGTAGTTACCTTCATCATAACACGCTTTTAACAGGTGTCAAACAAAATTTTTACAGACCTAAAAAATTTTTAGAAAAATGTTTGCATTGCCGTGGGAGTATGGTATGATGAACGGGAAAGGGTGGTGTGCATGGAGAGCGGAAGGCTGGAACTTTTATGCCAGATCGCAAAGGGCATTGCGGCGCAGTTCGGCAGTCATTGTGAGGTGGTGGTCCATGACCTGACCCGGCACGCGGACCACACCATCGTTGCCATTGAGAACGGGCACGTTTCCGGGAGAAAGGTGGGGGACGGTGCCTCCGCCGTTGTGCTGGAGCGCATGGAGCATCAGGAGTGGGAGGCCCGGGACCATCTCTGCTACCTGACCCGGACGCCGGAGGGGAAGATTTTGAAATCCTCCACGATCTACATCAAAAATGCCAGGGGAAGGGTAACGGCCATTCTGGCCATCAACTTCGATATTTCCGCCATGCTGCTGGCGGGGGAGGCCCTGCGGGACTTTATTTCCGTGGACGAGCCGCAGTCGGCGGAGCCGGAGAAGATCATCAACATCAACGATGTGCTGGACGAGCTCATCGGACAGTCCGTTGCGCTGGTGGGAAAGCCGGCAGCACTAATGAATAAGGAAGACAAGATTCGCGCCATCCGCTTCCTCAGCGAGCAGGGGGCCTTTTTAGTGACCCGCTCCGGGGAGAAGGTGGCCAAATATTTCGGAATATCCAAATATACCCTCTATTCCTATCTGGACCGTTCGGCGGGCGGGCAGAGCACACAGGATTCCTAAACGGTCAGACACGGCAGACGAAAATATTTTGCCTGATTTGTTTTTAAACGGCGGACAACGGAGAGAAGGCGGTTGTCCGCCGTAATTTTGTGCAGTTTTGCGGCGAAAAATGGAAAGAAAACGCTTTCCACAGTCGGAAAAATATGGTATTATCTATCACAAAATAACGGCGCCTGCGGGAATGCCGTGAATTGTCGGCTTAGCCGCAGGAGGAATGAAAAATGCTTTCAGATAATATCGGACGAACGCCGGAGGGCGTTTTGACCATTGCGGGTCAGGAGGTGACCCGCCTGGCGGCGGAATACGGCACCCCACTGTACCTGATGGATGAGCAGCGGATTCGGAGCAACTGTCGGATGTATCTAAAGGCGTTCCGGGAGAATTTCCCAGAGGACTCTCTACCGCTGTATGCCAGCAAAGCGGCGTCCTTCAAGCAGATCTACCGCATTATGGCGGAGGAGGGCATGGGCGTGGATGTCGTGTCCTCCGGGGAGCTGTATACCGCGTTGGCCGCGGGTTTTCCGGCGGAGCGTATCCATTTTCACGGTAACTGCAAGACGGACGCGGACATTGCCTACGGCGTAGCATCCGGTATCGGCTGCTTCATTGCGGATAACCGGGAGGAACTGCTGGCGCTGGAGAAAACGGCGGCGGGGGCGGGTGTTACGCAGGCCATTTTGCTGCGGGTGACGCCGGGCATCGACCCCCACACCTACGAGGCCGTGAGCACCGGAAAGGTGGATTCCAAGTTCGGGGCCGCCGTGGAGACGGGACAGGCCATGGAGCTTGTGAAGCTGGCGCTGGCCCAGCCGCACCTGAAGCTGCTGGGGCTGCACTGCCATGTGGGCTCTCAGGTGTTTGGAGAGGATGTGTACCAGCGGACCATTGACATCATGGCGGCGTTTCTGGCGGAGATACGGGACGAGACCGGCGCTGTGCTGGAGGAGCTGAATTTGGGCGGCGGCTACGGCGTCCGCTATACCGAGGAGGACGAGGCCATTGACATCCCGGCGCGGCTGCGGGAGGTGGCCCTCCATCTGCGGCGTGAAACGGAAAAGCACGGCTTGCCGATGCCCCGCTTTTTGATGGAGCCGGGCCGCAGCATTGTGGCCGACGCGGGTATGACGCTGTATACCGTTGGCTCTATTAAGCGGATTCCCGGCTATAAGCAGTATGCCGCAGTGGATGGCGGCATGACGGACAATCCCCGCTACGCGCTGTACCAGTCCCGGTACACGGTGTATCACGGCAGCAAGACCGGCCCCACAGAGCGCTTCGATGTGGTGGGCCGCTGCTGTGAAAGCGGCGACATTATCCAGCCCCATGTGGAGCTGCCGGCAGATACCTGCCGGGGCGATATTTTGGCAGTCTGCACCACCGGGGCCTATAATTACTCCATGGCCTCCAATTATAACCGCCTGCCCCGTCCGCCCATTGTGATGCTGACGCCAGAGGGGAGCTATACGGCGGTCCGCCGCGAGACGTTTGCGGATTTGACTGCGCTGGACGAATAACGGCCTGTCTTTTAATACAAGAATAGAAAGCGCGCCCCGGTACGTTTCACCGTACCGGGGCGCGTCTTGATTTATGCGTTGGAGGTAAGCTGCCGGAGCAGCTCACGGAGCTTCTGCACCTCAATGGGCTTGGAGAGGTGGGCGTTCATGCCGCTGGCAAGGGAGCGCTTGATATCCTCGTCAAAGGCGTTGGCGCTGACAGCCACAATGGGAACGGCAGCGCTGTCCTTCCGAGGCAGGGTGCGGATGGCATGAGTGGCGGCCAGACCGTCCATGACCGGCATCATAACGTCCATAAAGACCACCCGGTAATAGCCCTCCGGGGAGGCACAGAATTTTTCCACGGCCTCACTGCCGTTGCACGCGCAGTCCACGCGGCAGTCCATGTCCTCCAAAAACGTTTTCAGAATTTCCATGTTCAGGGCATTGTCCTCCGCCACAAGGACCCGGAGACCGTTGAACTTCAGTTCACCCTCCGGCTGCTGCGCGGGACGGGACGCCTGAGCCGTGCCGTGCTTGAGGGTCAGGGAGAAGGAGAAGGTACTGCCCTGTCCCACGGTGCTGTCCAGATGAATGCTGCTGCCCATCATGTGCACCAGCCGGTTGCTGATGGCAAGACCGAGGCCGGTACCCTGACGGCGGGCAACGGAGCTGTCCAGCTGCTCAAAGCTCTGGAAAATCCGCTGGCGGTCCGCCTCACCGATGCCGATGCCGTGGTCCTGCACGGCAAAATAGACCCGGGAACACCCACCGGAGAGCACCGTTTCCCGCACGGTCAGGAGAATTTCCGTACCGCTGCCGGAATACTTGATGGCGTTGCCCAGCAGATTGATGAGCACCTGCGTAATGCGGAGAGAATCGCTGCGGAACCAGTCATTATTAAGCTGAATATCCGTGCGGAATAGCTGCTGCTTTTCCTCAAATTTGGCGTCCAGCACAGGATGCAGCTCGTTCAAAAGCTGTGGCAGGTCAAAATCCTCCTCCACCAGAGACATCTTTCCGCTTTCAATTTTGGACATATCCAGAATATCATTCAGCAGGCCCAGCAGATATTCGGAGGAGCTGCGTACCTTTTGCAGACACTCCAGCCGGGCGGCCTCGGTCTGGTTTTCCTTCAGGGCGATTTCCGTCATGCCGATGATGCCGTTCATGGGTGTGCGAATCTCGTGGGACATCCGGGCAAGGAACTCGGATTTGGCCTGCGCGGACTGGTCATGGTGGGTCAGGTTGATGCGGTTCTGGATGATGGTGCCGAGTTCCCAGAGAAGATTGGCGTCCTCTTTTTTCTCCAGAAGCGCGGCGTCCACGCCGATGAGGAACAGTCCGCCGGAATACCGGCCGTTATCCGACATGGGGAACATAAGGCCCTCTGGCTGATAGATGTCATCGGGCAGCGTGAGCATGAAATAAAGCTGCTTTAAGGGCAGCAGCTTGCCCTGCTCCACAGCGCTGTCCAGATGACGGTAGCTCTCATCGGTCCACCGAATGATGCTGTGCTCACTGCCAAGTGCCAGAACGGGGCGCCACTCGTATTCAACGCTGCTGGAAAAATACTCCTGCCGGAACGTGTCGATCAGCAGATTTTTAAGGCCGAAGCGGTCCCGCAGGCGGCAGCACAGCAGGTCCAGCGCCGCCGGGGTGGAGGGGCTGCGGTCAAACAGATTCAGCGCCAGCGCGGCAAGTCCCATCTGCTCCGTGTAGCCAAGGGATATGACCTCGCCAAAGGGCTTGCCTGCGGCATTGGGTTGTTCCAAACTGCCCCATACGGCAAGCGGGGCATCCAGCAGCTCCGCATTGGCAAGGGCCGTGCGGACCTGACGCAGAAGAAGCTCCGTGGATTCTCCTGTGGCAGGGGTGATACCGGCCCGGAAGCGAAGCTCCAGCGCGCTGGAACGAATCAGAGAGGCGAACTGTGTCTGCAATGCCTTCAAAGCGCCACGGCAATCCACTTCGGTGACGTTCGGCAGCCAGAGGAGAAATTCGTCGGAGCCGGCCCGAATCAAGAGGGGCTGCGTGGTTATGCCGCCGCAGACGGAGGCAATCTGCTTGGAAAATTCCTCTAAAATCACATCGCCGAAGGTCAGGCTGTGACTTTGGACGATTTTGGTAAAGTCGCAGATGTCAATGAGAACAAGGAAGCCCACAGGGCTGCTGCGGCGGGCGGCGGCAACGGCGTTCAGACCGGGTTTCAAACGGTAAAAGTCTGTCACGGGGTCAAGCATCTGCCGCTGTGTCCGCTCCAGCTCTTTCAGCTTTTCCTCCTGAATGTCACGGGCAAAACCCACCACGCGGCGATGTCCCGTCTGAGCCTCAGGAACAGCCTTGCCGCGCAGCTCTACCCACAGTCCGTTAGGATGCTCCGGGAGGCGGAACAGAAATTGTGCCCGTACCTCCGGTGCATAGCTGGATAGAAGGGCGTTGAAGGATGCCTGCTCCTCCGGCGTGAGGCAGGACTGTAGGACACCCTTCCGGAACTGCTCTACCGTCCATGTGCCGTTAAATTGCCGGCTGTTGACGATTTCAATGAGCTGTTCCTCCTGCCGGTAGGTGAAGAAGACATCGCTGGAGCTTTTCAGCGCGATGCGGTAGCGCTCCTTTTCTTCGGCAAGCTGATTTTCAGTGGTGATTTCGCTTTCCGTCAGCGTTTGAATGACATGGTGCAGTTCGTCCACCTCTAAAATATCAGAGGGGCGGAACAGCTTCAGGCCGTGCAGACCGCCTCGAACGCTGTCCACCAGTTGATAGACCGGCCGGGTAATTTGCCGGACGCACACAAACATGGCGGCCATGCCAATGAGCGCACAGAACAGAATCGTGGTGAGAACATTCTGATAGAGCTGATTTCCAAGGCCGAACACGGAGCTTTCCGATACAAAGCCGCAGAGGACCCAATCCGTATTTCCGTAGGGAACGTTGCGGTTATAGAGCTTCATGCCGGAGACAACGGCGTAAACGTCCTGGTCGCCCACCTGAGAGTCCTTGACACGGAGCAGATTACTGACCTCTGTTTTCCACAGGGTAAACAGACCGTCTTCCTGATGAACGGCTTCATACAGCGCGCCCTTGCCGATGATGGCCCGGTAGCTTCCGTCCCCCTGGTCAATGGCCAGCGCGTAGCCGGCGTTTTGACTGCGGTCCAGCTCACGGAGGGAGAGATAGTTATTGGAAAGATAGCTGGTGGATACCTCCGCGCCGACAATGCCGTATATTTCGCCGTTGCACAGCAGGGGAACGGAATAGGTAATCATCCAGTGGTTATCCAGCGGATGCGCCTCTAATGTAAAGGGCAGGGACCAATAGCCAAGGCTGGTCATGTCCACGGTTGTATTTTCGCGGGCTACCAGATAGGGCTTATAGAAGAAATCGTCCGCCGCCCGAACACCGCTCCCCTGAAAGGAGAAGGAGGGGGACCATGAGCTGTCCAGCGTAATGCCGGACTGGCGGGCCAGCGCCTTATCGCCGCGCTCAATCAGAAGGTCGGAGTTTGTCTCGGTTTTGGTGGCGGGGTCGGAATCCTGCAGGAAAAAGCCCTCGTAATTTGCCGGAAGCATCGGGTCGGCGCTGTTGGCGAGAATCAGGAACACGCCGCAGGAGCTGTCCCGCCGCAGATAGTCCAGAAGCTCCGGGAATACCTGCGCCGCATAGGCGCGCTGGAGCACCGAATCTCCCAGAAAGGTCCCTATGGAGATATCCTGCTCCGCAAGGAATGACCAGAGCATATTGGTTAGAAAGTTGCTTTCGTTCCGAATGCCGCTCCACTGGTCCACCATGGCGTTTTGCAGCACAACACTCTGGTTTTCCACCAAATTGCTGTCGATGTCCACGGTATTGCGCTCCATGGTTTCCCGGGTGCCGCTGGCCAGCAGAATGGAAAAGGGGACAATGCCCTGAAGCAGCACAACCAGCAGCAAAGGCAGAAGCAACAGGTACGTCAGTGATTTTTTACGCCGGTTCATGGCGCCTCCTTCAGCCCGACAGGGCCTTGCATCATTTCGCTCAGGACTGAGCGGCGGTTTCCAGCACTTGGCAGAAGGCCTCGTACCACGTCTCGAAAGCCTCGTCCGTCACATAGGGGGTGACAGCCTCGGCCCGGGGCGTTCCGGCGGCAACGGCCTCGTCAATGGCGGCTTTGTCAGCCACGGCCTTGTCGGAGAGGTTGTAGTCCAGCACCTTCCGGGCGGCAAAGCCGTTTTGGAAGCACTTGGGCGTGTAGAACGAAATGGAATCGTAATCGCTGAGGATGCTGCTCAGGCAGTCATACGCCTTGCTGTTGATGCTGAGCTGCTGGTCCTCAATGACAGCCTCCAGCGCTTCCATGGAGTTAGCGTCCTTACGGACCGGCAGATAGGCGGAGTCGCACACAAAGCGGAGATTATTTTCCTTGGCGGTGAACCACTTCAAAAATTCGCAGGCGGCAAACTCATGCTGCTCGTCGGACAGGGTCACGGCCATGCCGGCGCCCTGCTGCACGTTGATGTGCTGGCCGCCCTCCATGACCGGCGTGGGCAGTACGGCGTAGCCGATGGGGCGGCTTCTGTCATCCAGCACCACCTGATCCGGGAAGTACATGGAGGAGGAAGAGGAACCGGTGTAAGCCAGAATGTCGCCGGTCTTGACATCGTCGGAGCGGAATTTGCCGAGGCTTGCGAACCAGCCGTTGACGTAGGGAACGTAATAGTTGTCCCACAGGCGGCGAATCTGCTCCTTTTCCGGCCGGAGCGTGACCTCACCGTTTTCCACATCGAAAATGTCCACGCCCATCTGCTTCATGCCGATGATGAAATAGTTGGACATGGAATCCCGGCCATAAAAGGCCTTACCGTCATCGGGCACATCGGGGGTCAGGCTGTCTGTCCACTCGTAGTATTGCCGCGCAACGTCCACAATGCCCTCTGTGGTGGAAAGCTGGTCCAGCGTGACGCCGGTGGCGTCGGCAAAGGGCTGCCAGTCGGTGGTGTTGATCATGGTGATCTCGGTGGATTTAGCGACAGGGAAGATGTACAGCGCACCGTCATCGTGGAAGTAGCCCTCCTGAATATAGGCGTCCACGTATTCGCTCAGCTCCTCAGCGGAGAAAAACCGGGAAAGGTCGGCCAGCTTGCCCTGCTGCTGCATGGCGTATGCTGTGTCGGCATAGGTGGAGAAGATATTGGGAAGCTCCTGAGAGCCGACGGAGCCGGCGGCTGCGGCAGTGACAGCTTTTTCAAGGTCTGATACGGAGCCTTGACTGTAGCCCTCTACATAAATGCCCTTCTCCTTGCCAACGGTGGCGTTAAACTCGGAAACCAGCTCATCGAAAGCGGATTGCTGTGCGCCGTTGTAGTAGTGCCACACCGTCAGGGAAACGGGATTGCTGGGGTCCAGCGTAACGGTTTTGCTTTCGGCGGCGGCCTTTTCTGCACCACACCCGGACAGAAGGGACAGCGCCAGCGCACCGGCGGCCAGCCGGGACCAATTCGTATGTTTGTTCATAACCACTCTTGTATTCTCTCTCTTTTTTTAAATATGACCGTATTCTGCAAAATTCAATAATTAACAAATATTTTACACGCTTCTGCGCGGTTTGTAAAGACAGCGTTCCGGCAAGTGCGGAAATAAAACGGTAAATATTGGTTCAGGAGCGGGCAAACAGCTCCGGGGCGATGTTGCTGATTTCCGGCCACTGGAAAAAGGCGGCGGCTACGCCAAGCTGCTGTCCCAGCCGCAGCTTTTGCCGCAGCGTTCCGGCATCGTCGAACAGAATGAACTGCGCCTGACCGCTTCGTGTACAGGTAAAGTACCGGGCGCACAGGTCCCGGGAGAAGAAAACGGCGGGGCCCTGCGCGTGCAGCAGCGTATCCAGCTTCTCCGGCGTCAGCGGTTCTCCCAGCCCGGTGGGGGCTGGGAGGGAAAAGCACATTCGGAGCAGTTGAACGTCCAGCGCAATGTGTTGGGAACCGCCGTAAAGTGAGATGACTTCACGCAGGTGCTCCTCAAAGCTGCCGCCGGACACTGCCGTGTTGATGATGACGATGCGGTGCGCTGTTAATTTGGCATACGCTTCCGGGAGGTAAAGAGGGCGGTGTCCGGCGGCGCAGCTCCGTCCGAGGGCGGCGGCAAGGTCGGATAGGTCCCGGCGCGGCGGCATTTCAAAATCCAGTACGATGCCGGAATAGCTCCTGCGTCCGCACTCCCGGAGCAGCGCCCCGGCCAGTCCCTCCGGGTCCTCCACCGGCGGCGCGCCCCGGTCGCTGAGTACCAGCAGCCCGCCGCTGGTCTGCACCAGCAGATTTCGCCGCAAAAGCGCGGATTCCTCCCCAATATGATAGGCGGCGTGAGCCAGCTCCCGATGGTAGGGCGCCGCCTCCCGGACATCCTCGGGCCGCACGGTCAAATAGAGGCGCATGAGAATTCCCCCCTTGAGAAATGATTTGCTTTTTGCTATACTACCACTTATACGAAAAGGGGGAGCGGTTCATGCTTTTGACGCCGGATGTTCTTTTTGACAGCTACCGGGACATTACGCCCGCGTTTCTGCGGCAGCGTGAAATCGGATTGCTGCTGACGGACCTTGACTATACGCTGGCGCCGAAGGCTGTCCGGCGGCCGGATGACGCGCTGCGCCGATGGATCGCCGCCATGGAGAACGCGGGCATCACGGTCATGATCGTTTCCAACAACCGCTCCGGGCAGCGGGTCACGGAGTTCTGCGCGGACTTGGGGGTGGGCTTTCAGGGCCACGCGGGAAAGCCAAGCCCCAAGGGCCTGTGGGCCGCTATGGAGCGCGTGGGCGTGTCCCCGGCCCACACGGCCATGCTGGGGGACAAGCTGCTGACGGATATGCTGGCCGCCCGCAGGGCAGGCGTACTGGCGCTGATGGTGGAGCCGCTGGGCGGCCCGGTGGGGGCGTGGAACCGATTTCTGCACCTGCTGCAGCGGCCGTTTAAGGCGGCCTGTCCGCTGAAAATGCAAAAAAAGCCGAAAGAAAACACAAAATAAACGGAAAACTACTTGCAAAGGCGGACAAGATAGGGTAAAATATCATCGGTCAATTTTGAAGAAACAGAAAATATTGAGAAAATGTCCACTTCACGGTCGTTTTCTCGTAAAGATTTGTGAGGAGGATTTAACTATGCCTATTTCCGCAGGCGATTTCCGCAAGGGTGTTGTTTTTGAGATGGACGGTAAGCCCATGCTGGTGGTGGACTTCCAGCACGTGAAGCCCGGCAAGGGCGCTGCCTTTGTCCGCACCAAGTACAAGAACGTGATGACCGGTGCTATCCGTGAGGAGTCCTTCAACCCCAGCGCCAAGTTTGAAAACGGCACTGTGGAGCGCAGAAACGCCGAGTACAGCTACAACGACGGCGATCTGTACTATTTCATGGACCCGGAGACCTATGACATGACCCCGCTGAACAAGGACGTTCTGGGCGACAGCTTCCAGTTTGTCAAGGAGAATACCATGTGCACGCTGGTGAGCTATAAGGGCAATGTGTTCAGCGTGGAGGCTCCTAACTTCATGGAGCTGGAGGTCACCGCTACCGAGCCCGGCGTGAAGGGCGATACCGCCACCAACGTCACGAAGCCCGCTACGCTGGAGACCGGTGCGATCATCAAGGTGCCCCTGTTTATCAACGAGGGCGAGAAGATTCAGGTGGATACCCGCACCGGCGAGTATCTGGGCCGCGTCAAGGAGTAAGCCGAAAGGGGGGACTGCAGTCCCCCCTTTATTTCCCAACATGATATTTTGAAAGGAGCGATCACGATGGAGATCACTGAGAAAGTTGCTTATCTAAAGGGCCTTATGGAAGGCATGAAGCTGGATACCGAGTCCAACGAGGGAAAAATTCTCTCCGCCATGGCCGATATCTTAGAGGATATCAGTCTGGAGCTGGAGGACCTGTGGGATTCTCAGACAGAGCTGGAGGACGGTCTGGACGTTGTCAGCGACGATCTGGAGGACGTTGAGGACGCTGTGTACGGCGAGGATGATGACGAGGACGAGTCCTTTGACAATGAGTATTATGAGGACGATGCCGAGGAGGACGAGGACTGCTACGCTACCACCTGCCCCACCTGCGAGGAGACCATCTATTTTGATGAGTCCGTGCTGGAGGATGGCGAGGTCATCTGCCCCAACTGCGGCGAAAAGCTGGAGTTTGACATGAGCTCTCTGGAGGAAGACAACGGAGAGGACAACGGCAATCAGGAGTAAGCCGTATCCGGCGCGGAGCGGTTGCTCTGTATGAATGCTTAACCTGATTTAAAATGAAGCCCCGGCAGGTCATCGGAAACGATGACCTGCCGGGGTTTTTACTTTTATGCAATGTCCGCTTTGAAATTGCTCTTTACGGTCAGGAGATTTACATAAACAGGCAGAGCAAAATCGGGAGAAAAATGGCGGGGACCAGATTCATGATCTTGATTTTTGACGCCACCAGCATATTCAGTCCCAACGCCACAATGAGCAGAGAGCCGACACAGGTCATCTCCGCGATTACACTATCGCTGAGCAGGGGGGCCAGCAATCCGGCTGCAAGGGAGATCGTCCCCTGATAGAGAAAGATTGCCGCGGCGGAAAAGAGAACGCCGATCCCAAGAGACGAGGCGAAAACAATGGCGGCAATTCCGTCTATCACGGCCTTGGCTTTCAGAGTATCGTAGTTGCCGGTGAGGCCGTTTTCCAGCGACCCGACAATGGCCATGGCGCCTACGCAGAACAGCAGGGAAGCGGTCACAAAACCGTCTGCCACGCTGGGGGAGCCTTCGTCCGTATGGACGAGGCGTGCGGTTTTCTTTTGTACCCAGTCGCCGAGGGCGTGCATTTTGGCATCCAAGTCCAGCAGTTCGCCGATAACGGCGCCCAGCGCAATAGAGATGATGATCACCAGCGTATTTTCCCCCTTGAGACTGCCGCTGATGCCGATGTAGAGGACGCACAGTGCCATGCCCTGCATTACAAGGGCCTGAAGCCGCCCACCAAGGCTGTCAGCGGACACGTCGTCGGCGGAGTGCTTGGTGACGGCCTGTATGGCAAGCCCAATCAGAGAGCCTGCGACAATGGCAAGCGTGTTGATAATGGTTCCGGTTAACATAGCATTATCCCTCTCGACTGATAAGCTCCCGCACAACTTTGCTGCCCATCAGCAGACCGGCCGTGGCCGGGACCCACGGATTGCTGGCGGGAACACTGCGGCGTCCCGGCGGCGGGGCCTCCAGTTGGAGAGTGGGGGCCGGTTCCTCCGGGGAAAAGACAACGGTTTGGTGCTGAATCCCCCGGCTTCGCAGTTCCCTTCGCATGACCCGCGCCAGCGGACAGCCATAGGTTTCGGAAATATCCGCCAGCCGCAGCAGGAAGGGGTCCAGCTTGTTGCCGGTTCCCAGCGCCATGATGAGCGGGATGTGCAGCCGCCGGGCAGTCTCAGCCAAATCCAGCTTGCAGCTCACAAGGTCAATGGCATCTACGATGTAATCATAGTGGCAGCCCTCCGGGAAGAAGAGTGCCCGGTTATCGGCATTGTACAGCGCCTGCATGGGGTGCAGGACCGCCTCCGGATTGATTTCAGCGATGCGCCGGGCTACGGCCTCGGCCTTTGGCAGTCCAATGGTAGAGGACAGGGCCTCTAACTGCCGGTTCAGGTTGGACAGAGCCACCGTGTCTCCGTCCACCAGCGTCAGCTCTCCGATGCCGGAGCGGGCCAGACATTCGGCCACATAGCTGCCGACACCGCCCAGCCCGAATAAAATCACATGGGCACGGGCGAGACGGGCCTGCCCCTCCTTGCCCCAGAGCATTTCATTTCTTAAAAAACGTGCGTCCATCATTTGCTCCCGCCTGCCTTTGGACAGGCTTTTATCAGAAATAAAGCGGGGCCGACTGATCATCAGCCAGCCCCGGTGATTAAAGATTTAAAGGGGAATATAAGATCAGCTGACGAACTTCATGCCGAAGTTCTTCTGCTCCGTTACGGCGTCCTTGGTCAGCTCCTCGTTCCACTTGTTTGTGTCCTCGGTCTGGAGGTTGTCCGTCACAGCAGCGGCCCAAGCGGGCAGGTCCGTACCGACAAAGTACATGACATGGGAGCCGTAGGTGGTGTCCACCACATCGGTGTCGCCGCTCTTGCGGGAGGAGTCAAAGCACCAGTCATTAAAGGCTTCAACCATCTGACCCTTGGTGATGCGGGCGTACAGGCCGCCGGTATACTTGGAGCCATCGGCGGAATCCTCCATTGCCAGCTTGGCAAAGGAATCCTCAGTAGCGTCACCGGCCTTCCACTCAGCCAGAATTTCTTCAGCCTTGGTGCGGGCGGCGGCCTTCAACTCCTCCTGCTCGGCATCATAGCCCTCGTCATCAGTGGACAGGGTGCCGCTCTCGGGCTGAATGAGGATGTGGCGCACATCCACGGTGTTGTATTCCTCGCGGCCGCAGCTGTGGAACAGAGCCACATAGTAGCTGCTGCCGACCTCCAGAACGGCGGTATCGCCGCTCTTGCGGGCGCCGTCGAACAGCCAGTTGCCGGTGGTGCCATCGTAGTAGGTGGTGCTGTCGCTGCTGTAATAGCTGGCCTTTTCATAGTTGCCGGCGGCACTTTCCAGAGAGGTACCGGCCTTGTAGGCTGCCAGAATCTTATCGGCGGTCTCCTTGGCGGCAGCCTTCGCGGCTTCGGTTTCCTCATCCGTGGGCTGAACGGTGTTGCCATCGGCGTCCGTAGTGCTCTCAGCGGCGCCGCTGACAACCACATACTCCCAAGAGGCCTTGTCATAGGTCTTGGTATCGGCCTGATAGGCTTCCTCCAACTGCTCATCGGTATAGGTCAGCCGGTCGGCATAGGCGTTGGCGTAATCCTGATACTGCAGGAGCTTCAGAACCTGCTGGCCGTAGACCTTTTCCGTCATGGTGCTGCCGAGATTCTGCTGGAGGTACTTATTGACGGACATACCGCTGGAAGTGGCGGCGGTCTTCAGAGAGTCCATAGAGTCCTGATACTGGGCCTGCACACTGTCCGGGAACTGGTAGCCCTCCGCCTTGGCAGCCTCCAGACCCTTTTGGATGGTGGTCATCTGATGGATGGCGTTATCCATCATGTAATCAAACCAGGAGGAGCCCTCCTCCACGCCCATCATAGATGCGGCCGTGGCGTTGATGGTCTGATTTTTCAGGGAGGAGCTGGTGTCCAGTCCCAGATAGCTGATGAAATAAGAATTGCTGCTCAAAAAGCTGCGGTAGACATTCTGATAATAGAAGTTCACCTCGGCGGCGCTGTACTTCTGTCCGTCAATGGTCACGGCGGTGGCGGTGCGGTTGACAATGCCGGATTTCCAAACCAGAGACACCACGGCCAGCACCACAAATACCACGGCAATCAGACCGTACAGGAAATTGCTGCGCTTTTCCGCCTTCTGCTTTTCAATCTCCATGGCGGTCTTGGGCGTTTCGGAAATGGCGTCCTTTCGCGTTTTCTTTTCGTTCGATGCGCTCATTTTTGTTGTTCATCCTCTCAAATTCAATGGTTCTTCCGTTGCGGCAGAGCCGAACGGCGCCGCTGCATACCGATTTATTATACTGGATTGGACGGCGATATGCAAGAGCCAGATTATGTCCGCGTTCGGCAGGGCATGACCCGACTTTTAAAAGTATAGCAAAGTTATCTGAAAATAGTCTGAAAAAACGGACTGCAAAGCAGTCCGTTTTGATATTCATGTGCCCCGCGGCGGCCGTGTAGACCTCGTTATAACCTGCACCTTCAAGCACAGGTGGGTTGCTTCCAGTATGCTTTACCGCTTCCAACTTCCAGCCGCAAACAGCAGCCGGGAGGCCTGCGAGCCACATACTGAGGCGGCATCCCGAATAACGAAATGTGGGTTAAAAAAAGATCTATCACGCACCCCGCAGGGCATGGTGTCAGTTTTCCCGGACAGGGAGGCGGTTATTCCTCCTCGTCATCAAACAGCAGCTCCATGAACTGCTCGTATACGGCCTCCAGCTCCTCGTCGGAATCCAGCGTGGAGAGCATATCCTCGCCATCCTCATGGATGACCTTCAGAATGACCAGACCGTTATCGGGGTCATCCTCGTTTTCATCCTCGGTTTCGGCGGGGAAGAAGGCCTGATACATCTGGCCGTTATATTCCAGAGTATCCACAAATTCAAGGACCAGCTCCTTGCCGTCCTCGTCAGTTACGGTAATAAAGGTGGGGCCGAATTCTTCACTCATCTCGTTTACCCTTTCTCAGACCGGGCACCAAAGCGGCGCACGGTGATTTGATGCTATTGTAGCGGAAAGCAGCAGACTTTGCAAGAGCAAAAGAGATGAAAAACGGTGGAAGTTTTGCAGCCGGACGTTAAGAAAACAAAGAGTTTTCCAAAAAACGGAGCAGTACGGAAACTTTTTGGCAGGAGAAACCGACATTTTTAAGGTTGACAGGGGATGATATAATATCTCTGATAATGGTGTAGTATGCAGCCATTCCTATATGGCGCTTTGAGTAATGCAAAAAGGAGGTCCTCATGGACGAGAGAAGAAGCCCGCGGGCACAGGAGCCGGTCGGACATCCCCGGAAGCAGCGGAGAAACCGGACCGCTGGCGCGGCCAAGGGTATTTTAATGACGGTGCTGACGCTGATGTTGGTGGGTGTGTGCACCGTGGCGATGCTGTTCGGCATTTTTATGAAGTATGTCAATACATCCCTGCTGCCAACACTGGATGTGAAGGCAGAGGATTACACCATGGCCCTGAGCTCCGTGGTGTACTACCAGAACCGGGACAGCGGCGAGTGGGTGGAGTTCCAGAAGGTCCACGGACAGGAAAACCGCGTCTGGGTGGACATCGGCGATATGGCGCCGGGACTGTGGGAGGCGGCAGTCTCCATTGAAGATGAGCGCTTCTTCAGCCACCACGGCGTAGACTGGAAGCGGACGCTGGGCGCAACGGTGACGATGCTTACCGGCGGCAATGACAGCTACGGCGGCTCCACCATTACCCAGCAAATGCTGAAAAACATGACCGGCGAAAATCAGAACACCATCAACCGTAAGGTCAAGGAGATTTTCCGAGCGCTGGAATTTGAAAAGAATTACACCAAAACGCAAATCTTAGAGCTGTACCTGAATATGATCTACCTTGGCAGCGGCTGCAACGGTGTACAGACCGCCGCGGAATATTACTTCGGCAAGGACGCTAAGGATTTGACTGTGGCGGAGAGCGCCTGCATCATCGCCATCACCAATAACCCGTCCCTATACAACCCCAAATATGAACGGACGTACACCCGCAAGGACGGTACAACCATTACGCCCCGGGAGCTGAACAAGCAGCGGCAGGAGACCATCCTGAAGAAAATGACGGAGGTTGTCAATCCCGACACCGGCAAGCCTTACCTGACAAAAGAGGAATATGAGGCCGCCAAGGCGGAGCCGCTGAACTTCACAGATACCTCCGGCGATGCCAGCAGCGTCATCAAGCAGACGGACGGTGTTGAGATCAACAACTGGTTCGTTGAGCAGCTCATCAAGGATGTGACGAATGATCTTGCGGAGGCCAAAGGCATCTCTTATGAGGCGGCGCAGCGGCTTGTGAACAACAGCGGCTACCAGATCTACTGCACGATGGATCTGGACATCCAGAGAATTGCCGAAAGCGTTTATGAGAATACGGACAACCTGAATATTCACTCCGCGAAGGGTAAGCAGCTTCAGTCCGGTATTACCATCATGGACCCCTATACGGGCAACATCGTTGCCATGGTGGGCGCAGTGGGGGCCAAGACCCAGAACCTTGTGGATAACTACGCGGTGCAGAAGCATCAGGTGGGCTCCTCTATCAAGCCGCTGACGGTGTATTCCGCCGCGCTGGATGCCGGAGCCGTGACCCCGGCCACCACGTTTGATAACTACCCCGTCGAGCTGTTGAACGGTACGCCGTGGCCCAAGAACTCCCCCAATACCTACACCGGCCGGACCATGATCGGCGAGGGCGTCCGCCGCTCCATCAATACCATCGCCGTGCAGACCGTGCAGGCGCTGGGGGTGGCGGAATCCTACGCTTACGCCACGGAGAAGCTGGGGCTGAGCCTTGTGCCGGAGGATATGGCTGTTTCGCCCCTGGGCATGGGCGGTCTGACCTACGGCTTGAGCACCGTGGAGATGGCGGCGGCCTTTTCTGCCTTTGCCAACAACGGCGTTTATAATTCCCCCAAGATGTACACCGAGGTCCGGGACAGCAACGGCGAGGTGGTCCTGAAAAACGAGGGTGAGACCCACGTTGCCATGAAGGAGACCACCGCATACCTCATGAACCAGATGCTCACCAGCGTGGTCAACGCCGGTACCGGCACCTCCGCCAAGTTCAGCGGCATGACCATCGCCGGTAAGACCGGTACCACCGATGACAGCCGCGTGCGCTACTTTGTGGGCTATACGCCCTACTACTGCGCAGCGGTGTGGACAGGCTATCCCTCCACCAACGAGAAAATTTCCGCCTCCGGCAACCCGGCTATTACCATGTGGAAACCGGTCATGCAGAAAATTCACGAAAATCTGGCCAATAAGAGCTTTTCAAAACCCTCCAGTGGTCTGGAAACGGTGCGGGTCTGTTCTGACAGCGGCAAGCTGGCAACGGACGCGTGTGCCTCCGATATCCGGGGCAGCCGAATCGTTGAGGTCACAGTGGCATCGGGGACTGCTCCCACCGAGTCCTGCGATATGCACGTTTTCGTGGATTACTGTACTGAGGGCAAATGTCTTGCCACGGATAGCTGCCCGTCCTCTGCGGTTAAGCAGGTAGCCGTGCTGGACTTTGAGCGGGAGGAGTATTTCCGGGCAAACGGGACTCGCTACGCATCCATCACAACGGACAGCGCCAAGAACCCGGACAGTATGTTCCACCTGATCGAAATGAAGCGGGCCATCGGGCTGGAGCCCACGCCCACGGCGAATGGCGGCGAGACCTATCCCGCAGTCATCGGCTGTCCGGTCCATGCCGGGATGACGCCGGAGGATCCCGACCATTCCAGCGGAGAGGCCGAGGATCCCAATGACCCCAATTACAATCCGCCCACGGAGGACCCCAGCGGGGGCTTTGGAGATGAAAATCTTCCCTCTGAGCCCTCAACGCCTACGGAGCCGACGGTGCCGGTGGACCCGTGGGGCGGAGACCCCAGCGGGGGCTTTGGCGATGCAGGACTTTGGGCGGCCAGTCTGAACCGCTGATACGGCACCGGAACCGAATAGAATATGGAAAAGGACGCCCTGTTCATTTTGAACAGGGCGTCCTTTTTTGCGCTTTTGCAATACAAGCCAGACTTATCAGAAAATGAAATGACTTCGTATGGAAGATAAAAAACAGGCTGACAAATCACACAAGTGATTTGTCAGCCTGAAGCAAATTCGTTTACTTGCGGGGGCCGCCCTCCAGCCACTTGAGGTCATAGGGCTCAAAGGTGACCTTTTTGTAGGCAGGAACATCCATCTTCACACCGGTCCAATCGGAGTGGATATCGCCGTTCTGCTTGATGAGGATATCATAGAGAATATCGTAGGTCACGCCATCTGTAGGGTCGGTCTCCTCAATGGTGGAGTAGGGCAGGGTCTTGTGGTAGGTCAGCTCCATGCCCTTGTAGTCAAAGTGGAAGCCGCAGCGCATCCGGCAGCCATCCAGCCCGGTATAATCGGCAATTTCCTTCAGATCATGGAGAATTTTATCCGGCTCGTAGAGATTTTCCGGCGTGGTTGCCGTGTAATCAAAGCGGAACTGGATGCTGGCGCCGGGAATTTTGCGGAACCGCTCAATAAAGGGAATGAGGTTTTCCTTGGGATAGTCCTTGTAGAGCACGCAGTTGATGCGGAAGGGCACCGGCAGACGGGAGAGCAGAGAGTCATTGGACTCCACCACATAATGCTGCATGTGCCGGGAAACGTTGATGCAGGTGATTTTCTCCTTGTTCCGCTCCGCAAACGCCAGAATGTCATCCTCGGTCTGAAGCTGGGAGACCGGCAGAGTCGTGTTGATGAAGACGCGATGAGTTGTGGGGATAACGTCCAGCATGGTCTGGAGCTTTTCAATATCGGCAAAGGGCTCGCCGCCGGTAAACACAAAATCGCACCGGGGCGTGATGGCGTCCATCCGGCGGATGCTTTCCACGATCTTCTCCAGAGAGAAGCCAGTCATATCACCGTATTCTTCCTTGTTGATGCAGAAAGGGCAGTGATTCTTACAATCGTAAGGAACGAAGATTGTGACGGTCGCGCCGCCCTCTCGGGTTTTGTAGGGATGTTTCATGATATCGATCGGCCTTTCCATTCAAAGGAGAGCGAAAGACTCTCCATAATATAATATTGCAATGCAATTTACTATTTTAATAGATTTTTAACATAAGGTCAAGTGGAAAATGGCGAAAAAAACGAAAAACGGGATAAGGGCGGCGCTCCTGCCAAAGTATACGGACAAAAGGGCGCAGAAAGGCAAGCGAGTAAAATACCCTATGGTATTTTCCGGGGCGGAGGGACATAGATATGGAACCGGAACAGCTCAATTTTGGGAGGAGGCTTGCCTATGTTGACAGGACGGACAGGACGCCGGGTGAGCCCTGCGCCGGGAAAAAGAAAACAGGCGGCGGGATATCGGACAAACAGAAAGGATGCAGGAGGGGCCAAGGGGCAGGCAGGTCTATTGAGGCTGGTGGTCTGCGGGAGCCTTTTTGTACTGCTGGTGGCGGTCAAGCTGCTGCTGCCGGGGAGGATGACAGAGCTTGACCGAACGCTTTCAGCGGCGCTGAATCGGAATATGGACGTCAAGGCTGTGTTCGCGGCGGTAGGGGAGCTGTTTACCCGGGAGGGCGGTGCGGCGTCGGCTGCGGAGGAGGTGTACCGCGCGGTTTTCCAGCCCGAAGTGGGAGAGGCGGACAAAACATCGGCGGACAGCACGGATACGCCGCTGGCGCTGACGGAGCTGAAGGCGCACCGTCTGGCGGATATGCTGCCTGCTGGAGAAAGCGGGGCCGGGGAGGTAGATACAGAGAATCTGGTGCTGTATTCCGATGAGGAGCTGCCGGAAAACGTCAGTATGCGGCAGGCGATTCTGGGCTTTGACCATCAGACGCCGGTGAAGGGAGCGCTGTCCTCCTGCTTTGGCTACCGGCAGCACCCCACAGAGGGTGAGGAACGCTTCCATTACGGTGTGGACTTGGCGGCAGACAGCGGCACCGCCATTGGCTGCTTTGCGGACGGGACCGTGACTGCCGTGGGTGAGAGCAGCAGCTACGGCAAATACTGTACCGTGACCCATGACAACGGCTGTACTACGCTGTATGCCCATTGCAGCCGCATCAGCGTCAGCTCCGGCGCCGCTGTAAAGGCAGGGGAAAAGCTGGGGGAGGTGGGGCAGACCGGCATGGCTACCGGCCCGCACCTGCATTTTGAGCTTCAGAAGGACGGTGTCTACCTCAATCCGGTCTATTATGTGGAAACCGCCTGAGCTGTCGGTCTCCGGCGGCTTTTTTCTGATAGTGGGCTGGTTTGCCGTGAGCTGCGGCGGTGAGGCGGCGCTGCTGGTGCTGTCGGCGGCGCTGCTGCATGAGCTGGGGCATATTCTGGCACTGCGGCTCAGCGGCGCGGGAATCTGCTGGCTGCGAATTAGTGTGCTGGGCGCGATAATGGAAACACGGGGGAATCTGAGCTATGGGCAGGAGCTGCTGTGTCTGCTGGCGGGACCAGGAGCCAATCTGCTGGCGGCGGTTTTGTTCGGGGCTTTGGACTGCGACGGATTGGCAGGTGCCAACGCGGTGCTGTGCCTTTTCAATCTGCTGCCTGTTTTACCTTTGGACGGGGGGACGGTGCTGTATCTGCTGCTGAGTTGGCTGGCAGGACCGCAGGCGGCCTTCTGGGGCAGCCGGTGTATTGGCTGCGCGGCGGCCGCCGCCGTTTGCTGCCTTGCGGTATGGCTCATGTGGCAGACAGGCGGGAGCCTGTGGCTGTTGCCTGCGGCGCTGGGACTGCTGGCGGCGTCAATCGGCGGTCAGCAGCAGGGGAGAACATTTTAGCGATCCTGTCACTTTTGCTTGAAATTTAGCAAATCCTTAACTATAATGACAACGGTGGCTTCCGGGGCGGCAAGGGCCAACGATACGGAGGCATGACAGCCCCGCCGGGATGTCAGAATATGTTGAGGAGAGAGAACCATGAACAAAGGAATGACCCGGACCGCTCTGCGGCGCTGGGGACTATACTGCTGGACGCTTTTGAAGTGGACGGTGGACGCGGCGGCTATCGGCGTAGTCTGCGGCGTGATTGGAACACTGTTCCACTTCGGCGTCCATGAGGTGACCGCGTTCCGGGGGGCGCACCCGTGGGTGCTGTATTGCCTGCCTGCGGTGGGACTGGTCATTGTGGGCTTTTATAAGCTGACAAAAACGGACGGTCTCGGGACAGATGACATCATTGACGCTGTGCATCAGGGAAAAAGGCTGCCCATTTTCCTGCTGCCCGCTATCTTTTTGGGAACGATTTTAACGCACCTGTGCGGCGGCAGCGCCGGACGGGAGGGCGCTGCCCTTCAGATGGGCGGTACGGTGGGCCAATGTATGGGCCGGGTGTTCCATCTGGATGATAAGGACCTGCGGGTAGCAACGCTGGCGGGCATGGCAGCCTTTTTTTCCGCGCTGTTCGGGACGCCGCTGGCGGCCACGGTATTTGCCATCATGGTCATCAGTATCGGCGTTATTTACCATGTGGCCCTGTATCCCAGTCTGCTGGCGGCGCTGGTGGCCTATGGCGTGTCACTGCATCTCGGCGTGGAGCCGACCCGTTTTTCCGTGGCGATTCCGGCCCAGAGCACAGGGGTGTTTATCCGTGTGGCGGTGCTGGGCGTGCTGTGCGCCGTGGTAGCGATTCTATTCTGCGTGGTCATGCACGGGGCCGGGCACCTGATGAAAAAAATCAAAAGCCCGTGGCTGCGGGTGGCCTGCGGCGGCGTGGCTGTAATCGTACTGACGCTGCTGTTCGGCACGGACTATAACGGCGCGGGCATGGACATTGTAACGGCGGCGGTGGAGCAGGGGATTGTGACGGTCCCGTGGGCGTTTTTATTAAAGCTGCTGTTCACGGCCATTACTTTGGCGGCGGGCTTTAAGGGCGGCGAGGTGGTACCCTCCTTTTTTGTGGGAGCTACCTTTGGCTGTGCTGTGGCGCCGCTGCTGGGACTGCCCGCCGGGTTTGGTGCGGCTGTGGGCCTTGCGGCGGTGTTCTGCGGCGTAACGAACTGCCCGCTGGCGTCCACGCTGCTGGCGGTGGAGCTGTTCGGCGCGGAGGGCCTTTTGTATTTTGCACTGGCCTGCTGCTTGAGCTATATGCTCTCCGGCTATCAGGGCCTCTACTCCAGCCAGACGATTTTGTATTCCAAGCTGAAGGCGCAGTTTATCAACGTCCACACCAACGCGCACCATGCCGGTGAGTTACCGACGGAGGAAGCGCAGGCAAAATAAAAAATGTCCTCCCGCGGCATACTGTAGAAAACAGGTGCCGTGGGAGGTATTTTTATGGATGTGCTGAAAAGCATTGGCCTTGTAAGCCTGACAACGCTGCTGTCACTGGTGGTGCTGTTTTTGCTGACAAAGCTCATGGGAGCCAAGCAGGTATCCCAGATGACGATGTTTGACTATGTGGAGGGAATTACCATCGGCTCTGTGGCGGCGGAACTGGCAACGAATCTGGACGCGCCGCTGAACAGCCTGACAGCACTGGTGCTCTATGGCCTTGCGGCGGTAGGAATCTCTTTGTGGACAAGTCATTCGCTGACAGCCCGCCGCGTTCTGACCGGCAAGCCGCTGGTGCTGCTGGAGGATGGTGTGCTCTACCGGGACAATCTGAAAAAGGCGAAGCTGGACATCAACGAGTTCCTCACGTTTTGCAGAATTGCCGGGTGGTTTGATCTAAACCAGCTTCAAACGGCAATTTTGGAGCATAACGGTGTTGTCAGCTTTCTGCCGAAGGAAACGGACCGGCCCGCTACACCATCGGATTTGGGGCAGACACCGAAAAAAACAGTGGTGCAGACGCCCTTTATCATGGATGGGCGGCTGCTGACCGGCAATATCCGGCAGGCGGGGAAAGAGGAGAGCTGGGTGCACCGGGCGCTGCTTCGGCAGGGCTACCGGGAGGAGCGGGACGTACTGCTGGCTCTATGGGACGGGGGAGAGAAGCTGACCGTGTTTCCCATGGAGCCCTCCGCGCCCAAGGGGCAGACGGAGCGGCTGTAGGGCTGAACCGCGTTCCGAACGCATAGAATAGAGCGGTGATGCTATGAAATGCGGAGCTTCGGACCCACTGGCCATTACCACGGCCATCAATACACTGGCGGTAGCCATTTCGCAAAATCTGGACGATGACGCGCTGGCGTGGCTGACAGCGGTGCTGGTGCAGCTCAGCGGCTCTCTGACCATGATCGCCGTGCAGCGCAGTCTATGCCAGAATGAGGAAAAATCGGAACAGACGGAGTGAGAACCCATCTGTTCCGATTTTTTTAAGATTGAAGCAGGCGGCGGGCGGTGTCCACATTGACCTGCTCCGTCTGCCGAAGATTTTCCACAGCGGCGGCCTGTGCCTCGGCAGAGACAGGCGCTGCGGCCATGGAGTCGATCATGGCGGTCAGGTCCCCAAGGGTCAGGGTATCCAGCGCCCGGAAATTCTCCTGTCCGATATAGCGAAGGAATGCGGAGACCTTGGGATCGTACACAACACCGGCAAGGGGAACTCCTTGTCCAGCCGCAAATATCAAGGCATGGAGCCGCATGGACACCACGACCCGCATTCGGCTGAGCGCGCCGATGATGGTGCTGGCGTTTCCGGCGTCATCCAAAAAGTAGTGGGGGATATCCAGCCCGGCCGCAGCCAACCGACCCGCGCCGGGGTCCAGATGCTTCTCCACGGCGGTAAAAACCGGCGTCAGACCATAGGTCTCGTAGGCGTATTTTGCCGCCTGACCGAACAGGGGGGCCTTGTCCGCGAAGCCCTTCCAGTTCCGCAGAGCAAAGCAGAGGTACTTTCCGTGGGGCGGGATACCGGCGCGGAGCAGGACGCTGTCAATTTCGTCCGCTCCGGCGGCGGGAAGCGTCAAAGCCGGGTCGGCGGTCAGCAGGATCTCCGGCTTCGTCACGCCCATGGACTGAAGCTCCTTCAAAGAATCCGGCTCCCGGAGAGTAATGACATCCACGCAGGCGTTCAGCACGTTGGAGGCCAGCCGGCGGTGCTCCTCCCGCAGTACAGGGCCGATGCCGCAGCCATACATCTGCACCTTGCAGCCAGATTTGTGCGCCGCCCGGATGTTGTGGAGATAGAACCAGAGGGAGCGCCGGGAGGTCACATCCTGAATGAGACTGCCGCCGCCGTTGATATAAAGGCGGGCACGGCGCATGGCGGCCTTCCACGCGAGAATATCCATGCGGCCCACCGTGCGGACTCGGTAGGTCAGGCGGGTGGCCTTGGGGTCCTTGCTCAGCACCGTGATAGGCATATCCGGGTCAATGGAGCGCATTTCCTGCAAAATGGCCTCCAAAATGGCGTCATCACCGGCATTGCCCCGGCCATAGGCACCGCAGATCACTACACCGTCCCGCTCCTTGGCAGGGCGGTTATGGCGGCGAAGAATTTCCCGGTAAATGTGAAGCTGGGTATCCACTGTGCTTTGAATGGAGAATTTGGAGGAGGCTTTTTCATAGAGCCGCTTACCCATTTCATGCCGCAGACTGTCATTGCTGCCAAGTGCCGCCAGATAGGAGCCCAGCGCTTCCCAATCACCGGCTGTAAAGAGATATCCGTTCACATTCTGGTCGATGAGATAGGGGATGCCGCCCACGGCGGTGGCAACGGTGGCGAGGTGGAAGCGGGCGCCTTCGGTCAGGGCGTAGGGGAAGGTCTCGGAAAGTGAGGTCAGGGCGTTGATGTCCAGCGCGGCGTAGAAGCGGTCCATACCGCCGCTGATCCAGCCGGCGAAGGTGACCTCCTTTTCCACGCCCAGTTCCTTTGCCAGATCCCCCAGCTTCTGCCGCTCCTCACCGTCACCGGCAATGACCAGCCGGAGACGCTTACAGCTTTCATGGGCCTTTGCGAAGCCGCGAATCAGCGTGGACATATCCTTGACCGGGTTTAGCCGCGCTGCAATGCCAATGACTACGCTGTCTGCGTCTACATCGGCCCCCAGTGAGCGGAGGTAGTCGAGACGGTCCCCCTGCGGCGGTGGGGGCGTAAAGTCGATGCCGTTATAAATGGCGTAGAATTTATCGGGCGGGAAGCCCCGGTCAATAAGTAGGTCAACCATGGCGTCCGATACGCCGATGCGGTAGTCCAAATGCCGCAGGGCCCATGCGTTGATGGCGCCGAAGGTCAGCCGGGCAAAGGGACGCCCCATGTAATCCAGCTTATAGTCGCTGTGGACAGTGGACACCACCGGCAGTCCCGTGGGCTTTCGCAGCAGCGCGCCCACCATGTTGGCGCGGCTGCCGTGACAGTGGATAAGCTGATAGCCGCCGTCATGGATGATTTTCGTCAGAGCGCGGCACTGGCGGGGAATATTATTGCCGCCGCAGATCATGGTGGGAATCCCCATGCGCCGCGCCTCCTCGGCAAAGGGACCGTCCCGGAAGCAGACCAGTTGGGCGGTGATGACCTGATTTAAATTTTGCAGCAGGCTCAATACGTGGGTTTTGGCGCCGCCGGAATCACCGCCGCTGATGAGATGGATGACTTTCATAAATGACCACACTTTCAAAAAAGTCCTTGTGAAATGCTGAAAAGTATTATACAATAGACTGCATCGAATGTCTACAGATGAAAAAAACGGGGTTGACCCGTTACGGAGGAAGCTATGGAACAAAAAGCAAAGCGTATCGGAAAGCTGAATATCATTGATCTGCTGGCAATTCTGCTCATTGCGGCGGTACTTGTGTTGGCGGCATGGAAGTTCATCGGACGAAATGGCGACAGTATCGACTATGAACGCCCCCAGACAAAGGTCACCTATCAGGTAAAGGTGGAGGGCGTGGCCCCCGAGCTGTATGAAAATTGTTTAGAGCATCTGCCTTCGCCCCTGATGGCCTCCGGCACATTGGTAGGCGGCCAGATCGAAGTGGTGGAAAAGCAGGATTATCAGGTGTTGGACGCCAACGGAAATTGGGTCACGGACCCGGACCATGTGACGCTGATCTTCACCGTGACCACCACAACGCCCACTGCTGAGGTCATGACCACCAAGGTGGGCGATCAGGAGGTCCGCATCGGCAAAACGGATTACATCTTAAAGAGCGAGTATATCGAGTTTTCCGATGGCACCATCACCAACGTGACTTGGGAGAACTGAAAAAAACACAAAAAAGCAGAGGCGCTGTCCGATTGGACAGCGCCTCTGCTTTTTACTTATGCAGCAGGGGAGAGAGCGGCTTGTAAACAAGGAAGCACAGCGCCACATCCAGCATTCCCTTGCAGAAGGTGAAGGGCATATTGAAAATGGTCAGGCACTTAATCAGGCTGTCCGAGGAGGGGAGAATGGCCTGATACATACCGATGATGGCGTCCAGCGGCAGACCGTAGCACACCACATAGGCGGGGTAGACCAGAAAATAGTTGAAGGGAACGGACAACACCGCCATCAGCGCCGCGCCCAGCACGGAGCCAAGCAGAGCGCCCTTGCGGGACTTGTTGCGCTGATAGAGGAACCCGGCGGAGAAGGAAAAGACGCTGCCCATAATGAAATTGAACAGCTCGCCGACATAGGCGGAGGACGTTCCGTGGAGCAGGGCAAACAGCAGGTTTTTCAGGAACGTTACCGCGATGCCGTACACCGGGCCGAGAGAAAAGGCGGCCAACAGCTCCGGCAGGTCGGAAATGTCCAGCTTGACAAAGGACGGAATCAGGGCCGGGATGGGAAATTCGATGAACATCAGCAAAAAGGCCACAGCGGACAGCATGGCGGTCACAGTGACCTTATGGGTGCGGCTCCGCCCAGCCGCACGGGAGGTGGGGATTGCGTTGACATTGGGTTCAGACATAAAAAAACACTCCTTTTTCTACTTGAAAACACCCCGGATACTTTGACTTCTCCAAGGTGAACAAACAGAAAAGGAGCACGCACAAACAGCGCACGATTTTCCCGTACCTATCTTCTTCCATCCAGACTTTAACTGTTGGTCCCGGAGTTACACCGAGTCAGCGAATGCGAATGCATCCGGTCGCGGACTGTACCGCCAGTGGGGAATTGCACCCCGCCCTGAAGACAAAGATTCAGTTGTTTTCTGTACGTAGTATATAACGCTTTGAGGAAAAATGCAACCCCCAATTTTGGACTTTACAAAAAAGAACGGATGTTCTATAATAAAAACCAAACCTTTGGGGAGGTGAAGCAATGCCCGCCAGACAGAAATCCTGTTGCTTTACGGGGCACCGGCCGGCAAAGCTGCCGTGGGGCTATCGGGAGGAGGACCCGCGCTGCATCACGCTGAAGGCCCGTATTTTCGATGCGGTGACCCTGGCGTGGCAGGAGGGCTACCGCCATTTTATCTGTGGCATGGCGCAGGGCTGCGACCTCTATTTTTGCGAGGCTGTGCTGGCACTGCGGGAGCAGCACCCGGAGATTACGGTGGAGGCCGCGATTCCGTGTCCAACACAGGCTGACTCGTGGCCGGAAACGGAACGGCAGCGTTATCATCGTCTGGTGGCGGCCTGCGACATGGAAACAATGGTTTCCGGGAGCTATTCGCCCAGTTGTATGCAGCGGCGGGACCGTTATATGGTGGACCACTCTATGCTGCTGATCGCCGCGTTTGATGGGAGTGCTGGAGGGACGCGCTATACAGTAGGATATGCGCTGCGGCAGGGAATTGAGATATTTGATGTATCCATCCCGACTGAATAAAATCTATAAAGTAATATAGCTTTACAGTTTTTTCTCCAGAAGCGGAATCAGATCCGAAAGATTTTGAATCACATAATCGGGACGAATGTCTGCCCGTGGTTCCTTGCCGTGGCAGTTAAACCAGACTGTCCGAAGACCTGCATTGTGCCCGCCGCGAATATCCGAGGTCAGGCTGTCACCGACCATGGCCGCTTCTTCAATGCGAAAATTAGGGATAGCGGCAAAACAGGCGTCAAAGAACGCCTTGGAAGGCTTATCGGCCCCAATTTCCTCGGAAATGAAAATGCCTTGAAAATATTTGCGGATGCCGGCGTCATCCAGACGGGGATTTTGCACCGCTGCCGCGCCGTTGGAGGCCAGATACAGACGATATTTTGAGGACAGCTCACGCAAAAGCTGCTCTGCGTCGGGCATAAAGGCGTGCTGCTTGGAGAGAAGGTACTCGTACCGCTGGCACAGGTCGCGCCCCGAATAATGGATGTTCATTTCCCGGAACAGCTGCTCAAAGCGCTGCACCAGAACCTCATCACGGGTGAGGCGGCCCTCCTCCAGTAACTCCCAGCAGGCTTGATTGATGACATGATAACGGTCCAGTACAGCCTGTGTGGGTATGATACCGGCTTCGGAAAGTGCCTGCGAAAGCGCATTGGCCTCTCCAGCGGTAAAGTTTAGAATCGTATCATCCAAATCAAAAAAGATGTATTTCAGCACAGGGACGCCTCCTTATATTGCTTTTCTGTGGCCAGTGTAGCGTATTTCGGCAAATTCCGCAAGCGTCTTTACGGTATATTTCTGGAACTTGCACCTGAAAAACGGTCATTTTTTAAAAAGTTTGAAAAAGGACTTTACATACGAAGAAAAGTTTGGTATACTAATTTGGCTTCAGAAAACCGAATAGCTTATGCGCCCGTAGCTCAGTTGGATAGAGCGTTAGACTCCGACTCTAAAGGCCGCTGGTTCGAATCCAGTCGGGCGTACCAAAAACCGTCTCAAACAATACGTTTGAGACGGTTTTTATATGCGGAAAGTTAGGAGAATTGAAACCCGATTTGACCACTACTGCACATTTTGCGATCCAACTAAGCTATTACGCTATATCATATCTCCAGCATCCCTTGCAGTTCCGCGCTGGCGGCCTTTTTGTTCTTGTCGAAGGCGTGGGTGTAGATGTCCAGCGTGGTGGAGGGCTGGCTGTGGCCGAGGATGCCCGCCACCGTGGCGACATCCGTGCCGCCCGCGATCATCAGACTGGCGGCGGTGTGCCGGAGGGAATGGACGTTCAGCTCCTGCGGTAAGCCGTTCTTCTTGAGGATCAGCTTGAAGCGGTAGGTGAAGGTGGTGGGCGTCATGGGGAGTTGCGCTCCTTGACGGCGGAACAGGAAGTCATCGGTGGTCAGCTGCCGTTGGTCATAGGTTTCGGTGACGTATGCACATTCCTGCCGATACTCCCACAGAAGACTTTCCATCTCAGCGGAGAAGTACACATAGCGGTTGCCCGCGCGGGTCTTGGGTTCCTTGACGAAGATCTCCTCGTCCGTCACCTTGACGGCGTTGCGGCAGATGTGGATGGAACGCTGCTCCCAATCAATGTCGCACCACTTCAGACCGCAGCACTCACCCCGCCGCATTCCCGTGGCGATGATGAGCTTGAAGTAGGTTTCGTACTTGATGCTCTCCCCCTCCAGCGCGGCGATGATCTTCTGCGCCGTTTCCTCGTCCGCGATCTTCTTTTCACACTTGCGACCGGCGTAGCGGTAGGTGCGCCAAGCCGGGTTATGCGAAAGAAAGCCACCCTCCACGGCATCAGAGAGGATGCTGCACAGCGTCGCGTGCACGCCCTCAGTGGTGTACTCGGAGAGTGGCTTTTTCGTTTCAATGCTGATGACTTTTTGCAGCTCTGCGTAGAAATTCCGGAAGTGCTCCGGCCGCAGTTCGGTGAGCTTGTAGTGACCCAGCGCCGGGAGAATACGCTCGATGTCCTGCCGGTCGCGGCGGATGGTGGACTTTGCCAGCTTGCCGGGGGCGATGTCCGTCAGCCACAGGTCGATGTATTTTGCCAGCGTGAGCTGCTGGACGGGCTGCGGCGTGTGGCGGCAGTCACGTTCAAAGAGGACAGCCTGTTCGTTGAGCCACTTTTCGACCTGCCTGGGCGTCAGCTCCTCCGGCGGGTGGACGGTTTTCTGCTGGGGCTTGATGCGCTTGCCGTTGTAGTCATAGCCCATGGAGACCACGATGAGATAGCTGCTGCCACGCTTGCGGATGCTTGCCATAAAAATGACCTCTCTTTCATTTGACCTCGGTACAGTTGAGGCTTATTTTGCAAGCACAACATACCGCAAGCGCATCGGTAAAGCTATCCTTAATTTTGAGGAAAAATGAATTTCTACGAAAGCAACAATCATGCGCTGTGCCGCTTCGGAGAACAGGCGGCGAGATTGAAAATCTGTCCGCCGTCCGGACGGAGCATGGTGAGCATGGAGTCTGCCGCCTGCTCCTTCTGCGCCTGCTGAGGGTGGCAGTAGGTGCGCTCTAAGAAGCCAGTGTCCGAATGCCCCACGAGGTCTGCCACCGTCTGCTTGTCTACACCGCAGTGCAGCAGCGAGGTCACGAAGTAGTGCCGCAGGGTGTGGAGGTGGTACTCCCGCGGAAAGCCAATGGACTCATAGATCTTCCGCAGCCGCTTGGTGAAGGTGTCCGGGTGGATGAGCTGCCCATGCTCGTCGGTGAAGAGGTAGGGACTGAGCTTGCGGCGCTGCTTGTCCGCTTCCATCTGCTTGCGGCGCTTGTAGGTGAGGAGGATGCCCCGCAGGTCGGAGGAGAGATAGACTTCACGGCTCTTGCCGTTTTTGGTGCTGCCTTCCACGATGCCCTTGCCGGGAACGCTGCTGCGGGAGCGGCTGACGGTGAGCAGCAGACCGTTTTGCGTAGCGGTGAAGTCTGACCATTGCAGGGCGCACAGCTCGCCCCGGCGGCAGCCGGTGTACATGGAGAGCAGGTAGAACAGGCGGTAGTGCCGCGGTTCCATTGCCAGCGCGTCCAGCAGCTTCTCCGCCTCGCTTCGCGCGGGGATGCGCTGCACCGTGCGCTGCGGTGTGGGTAGGTCTAACATTCGCGCGGGATTTTTCTCGATGATCTCGTTGCGCTTGGCGTCGCTGAGCACGGCGGAGACCACAGAGAGGTACCGCTGCGCGGTGGATTCGTTGATGAGCTTTCCGCGGTGCTTGCGCTTGCGCAGCTCGGAGAGCATATTTTCCAGCGCCATCGGCCGGAGCTTATTGAGGCGGATGCCGCCGATTATGGGATACACCACCTTCAGCATCCGCCGGTATGCGGCGATGGTGCTGGGGGCGTATTTCGTTTGCCGTTTCAGCCAGAGGGAGGCGAATTCCTCAAAGGTCATCTCACCGTCCTCGGCGTAGCTGGTCTTGAAGCTGCGCTCCAGCTCCTCAGCGGCGTGGGCGACATACTGCCCGATGCCGCGCTTGGGAACGCTGGGCGGGACTTGGATGGTCTTTGCCTTGCTGATCTTTTTGCCGTTGGGCCGGTAGCCGTTGCTGACGGTGATCTTATATCGCCGCTCGTCCAATTGCTTAATGCTTGCCATTTTTAGAGTCCTCCCATCGTTTGCTCATGCTGTTGCTTTTTCTGTTTCTCTTGCGCGGCGTGTTCGTCCAATTTTTCTTTCATCGCCAGAGCTGCGCCCGCGGCGAAGCCAATCGCCGCGCCGAGGTTTTCGGCGGCGATTTTCGCCTCCATGCGCCGCCGCTTTTCCTCGGCGTCCTCATCCTCGTCCATCAATGTCCCCACAGCGGTCAGCCCGACCACGGCGGGGATCAGAGGAACAGGCCGCGGATCGCCGCCGCGCCATACCAACCCGCCAGTGCCGCCGTGCCAAGGATCAGCACCAGCATGATCCACTTGAGGGCCACCAGCAGGCTGAAGTCCGGGAGCCAGTCGATCCACTTGGAAGAATACCGCTCGCTCAGCTTCCCAACCCGTTCCAGCAGTTTGTTCATCTCCGTCAGCGATCTCTGCATCTCCGCCAGAGACTGCTGCACCGGCATCAGGTCGACGCGCGTTCTCAGCTCCGGCAGGGTCTTCCGGATTTCCTCCAGCTCCCAGTTTATTCCGTCTGCCTGCTCCGTCAGCTTGTTCATCGCCTGCGGCAGATCGCACCGGATCACAATGGGCTGGATCGTCTGCGCTGTTTGCTGCGGCGCACTGTTCGGCTGATTCATCCGCTTCAATTCCTCCATCGGTTTCCTCTGCTTGATGGAATTTTCTTTGGACGAGCTTTGCCCGTATTCTGAATTCATGTTCCATGGCCTCCTTGCAATACTTTTCTTCGTGTAATTTGTTGTCACGGCATTTCATGCCGTCCGGTGTGGTGTAGGTGATGTATTTGCGGCTGCTCTCCCAGCACACCGCATAGCCCTCGGATTCCATCAGAGAAACGAAGGCGTCCTTGTCGGCGGCGTATTTCATGCACGCATCGATGGTGTTCATGAGCCGCAGCTTCCAGCTTTGGCCCTTCAGAGCCGTGTGATATTCCGCGCCGCCCATGCCGCGGGCCTGCTGCGCGGTCGGCTCAAAGACCGGCAGGCCCATCTCCTGACAGATCATGTCATTGCGCCGCATCAACTCTTGCAGTTGTTCCTTCGCCATGTGCAGCTTTTTGCCAGTCTCAAAATTGACGGAGTTGATGACGCAGTGGGAGTGGACGTGCTCCCGGTCTACATGGGTGCAGACCAGCACCTCGCAGCCGCCGAAGTATTCCGCCAGCCGCCGCGCAGCTTCGTGAGCCTGCCGGGGATCGACCGCCGCGCCTTTCGGAAAGCTTTGTACCATGTGGTAGAACATCACGCCGCTGTCTTTGTGGTAGAGGAGCTTGGTGTTCAGGAAATCGTCATAGACGTTCTGCGGCTGGCAGTTGATGCCGCTGACGAGCGGCTCGCCCTCCCATGTGGTTTTCTTTTCCTGCATGACATAGAGCATCACGCCGCGCATGACGGCGCGGGACTGTGTGCCCCGCTTGTAGTTCACAAAATGTACGATAGCCATACAGCTCACCGCCCTTCCATGACTGATCGCAACGCGGCGCTGACCTCGGACAGCTCACCGGCAGCTTTTTCCAGACCGATGACCTGCACCTTGCCCATGTTGGCGAGGACGGTGAGGCGGTTGATGTTGCTGCCGATGCCCCTGAGCTGGCGGAGCAGTTCCTTTTGCTTGTCGATGACCACGATTCGTTTGCCGAGACAGCAGGCGGTGACATAGTCGCTCATGGACATGTGGGCCTTCGCCGCCAGCGCCCTGATCTTCTCACGGTCAGCGGACGCCATGCGCGTGCTGAATTTAATATCTTTTTTCATAATCAGTGACCTTTCTGAAATGATTTCTCTCGTCCCCTCGGAGAGCTGGGGTGGCTTCAAGTGGGTCCGGGCTTCTGCCCGAAAATGGGGTGTGGGACCATGCCCCGCCCAGTGCGTTTGGCAGGGCAGCGGCTTCACCGCAGACCAGACAAATGCGATGCTGGCCACCTCCAACGGAGGTGATAAAAGCTCCCGTAAAAGGAAACCTCTGCGCTTATTGGGAACAGCATCCTTCGCGGAAAAATTTGCCATTTACAGCAGAAAAACAAGATGTTTCTTCTGCTGGCTTTCAAGGAATTTTTCTCCCTTCACACAGCGCTATTCTGACATTCCTGTGTGGGGGTATCACTACCCTCGGCGTATGCTTCATGCTGTCGAAACGCTGGGCGCGCAGGGGGCAACGGTGGCTTAATAGCTCCTTGCCGTGTACTCTCTCCCCGTCGGCTCTGCGAGCGCACACAGCGGCTCACACGCCGAAACACGGGGCGTTTTCACCACCCGAGACATCGCCAGGGTCGATAGGGTCAACAGCTTGGGTACCCTGTGCATCGTCACTTTCGGCACGGCGTAGTTCGATGAGCCGCTTTCCGTTGCTGCGGCGTACCACGGCGGAAATACCGATTTTGCTTAGTGCGGCAACGCTTTGCAGGATCAGACGGGATACCTTTTTCGGCGTGATGCCCTCGCTGCCTGCAGGGTCGATCTGCGCGGACAGTTCCGTGGGAGTGCCGATAAATTCCGCACGGTCACGCATCAACTCAGAGAGAAGAATGACGATCCGGCCGCCCAGCAGCTCCGGCTGCGTCCGGCTGTCCGACACCAGCTCCCACACATTTTCCGCGTTGCGCTCCAGCGTCAGCTCACGATATTCAATGTCACGCCCGATGCAGGAGAGTGTTGCCTTGCCGCTGCCGCGCTTGTCCTCCACCAACGTGAAGCTGGAATCCACCGCGCCGCTGATGGCTGTTGTGCCAGAGATGCGGCTGAACACATCGTCGGCAAGCTCCTTCCGCAGATGGTGGATCAGCAGAATGGCAATGCCGTGGGCGTCCGCAATACGCTTCAGTGCGGAGAGGTCACGGTAGTCATTGGCGTAGGTGTTGTCATAACCGGCGCCGCGGATCATTTGCAGCGTGTCAATGATGACCAGCACTGTGTCGGGATGCTCCGCGAGGAGTCAAAACCTCCGGCTAAGCCGGAGGCTTGAGTAAGCCCTATAAGGGCTTTATGCGGACAAAGCCCCTTAAGGGGCCCGAAAAGATTTGCCGATTGCATTGCTTTCTCGGGCTACCCCTTAAGGGG